>JBHJIV010000138.1:0-8243 GCA_050043105.1 Leptolyngbyaceae cyanobacterium
CACTTCACTAAAACCGGCAATAAATGCGATCGCAAAGTATAGATACTTGGCCTGAGCGTCTGCTTCGCTGGGGTTAAACCCAGCCACCACCACTATTTCTGACTCAATCAGGGCAACCGCTAGCAAGCTAAAAGCCGTACCGACCACAGGCTTAAAAAAACCGATAAAGAATGGAATGACCGATTGGGAACGGTTGCGATTTTCAAGTTTTCGCGATCGCAGCATTACACTCACGATACTGCCCAAACCACCAGCTGCCAGCACTAGCTGGATATACTGCCACTCTTGGGACGAAAACAGATCTACCTGAGACCCTTGGGTTCTTCCTTCATCGATTGTTGTAGACCCTGACGGCTCCCCTTCAACGAGGCTACCATTAGGCTCATTATCAGTTTCATTAGGCCGAACCTGACTGATGCCATGCTGATAGCCAATGTCATACTGATTTGACAAAAATAGCCGCGCAGCTGTGGTGCTGCCAATCAGCAACGAAATCGTAATCGTAAACCAGGTCAGACCCGAAATTAGCTGTGCGGCCGGAGACCCGCCAGCACTCAACACCGCAACCAATGGATTGCGATAGATACGAATCTCGCGAGCAATACGTTTACGAATATCCCGCGCCAATGACACCCGTTCTGCCATAGACATTGCCGGAGACTGGTGGTTTTTCGGTGCTGCCTCTGTCGGCAACAATAAACTAACCGCCAGCTGCATCATCGGTATCAGCATCTGGTCATTAGTAAGTTCTAAATGGGGCACCTGCTCAAGCAACTTGCCCAGCTCACGATATGCAGATTTGGATAGATGCTCAGACGCCAGTCCCTGCTCGATACGTTCGATTAATTCGCGCGCATCCTGACGAATAACAAGATCAATATTTTCTACTAGGCCCAATGGTAGACCTATTGTATTTGCAGCCATTACTTGTGTGTGCATCCTGAAGGTGACAACGATAAGAGACAATAAGTGCCGCTGCGGATATGACACACCTGATTCCGATACAGTGATCGTCTAACTGACTCAGACAATCGCACATTGGTATAAACCAATGCATTTAGAGATAGATATTTTCTTAACTAATGTGGCAGATAGTATGGAACTCTCCGAAGAGAGCAATAGATAGCACCCAGCGGCAACACTTAGACCCTAGCGATCTGTTCATGAAGACATACTAAACAAGGTCCATTCTTCTGAGCGTCACAGGTTAAAACACTGCAACGTCGTTGTGAGAAGATGCCGTTTTGATAGAAATAAGGGCCAGTTTGAAAACTGTTCTCTTGCCGGGAACTTTACGATTTAAATCAAGGCAGTTTACTCTGGGCAGTTATCAACAAAAGATGAGATCTACCTTACAGATTTGTGTGATCTCTGTCATGCTTTTAGCCTTTGAAGAGAGAATTTAGATATATGCCAATGGCCCATGGGGTATAGCTTACCCAAAGATCAGTGTTGTGGTATCAGACCCCCTGTCTCAAAATCTGTAATACCAGTTTATCTCTCTTGGTTGAATATGTGATTTAACCTCTTAGAAGAGAGTTGCTTCCAAAGCTTTACAGGTATCTAGTATTCTCTTAAAGCTAAAGAGACGGCATACGAATCAGTCGCATCGATAACTCCGACTGGTGAAAGCGAGTGTGTCACAGTCTGGAGGTAGATGGATGCCCGTCATGGTGCAGTCCACCAGGTTTTAAGAGACCCTTCGTCTCAAAATCTGTAACAAGCTTCGGGCTTCAAATGACTAAAGCTAGAGTAGACCTGTTTTGCCCCAATCAGTCTAAAAATGCGCTCCATATCATCCCTGCTTTTCAGTATTCCTCTTCTGCTCGGGTGCACTCTTCAAGCCGAAGTATCACAGCCTGTTTCCAGTACTCCTACAGTGGTCGATCAAAACCCCCTACCTGAAAACATTCAAACTCAAGTGCGCATTGAGTTGGCTAATTCTCTGGGCATTCCCACCGAGCAAATCACCATCCAAGGCTACAGTCGCCAAACCTGGTCTGATGGTTGTCTTGGGCTTGGTGGCCCTGCCGAACTCTGCCTCGCTGCTCTTACTGACGGTTGGCAGATTGAGGCCGTCGATGTCGAAACCGAGGAGATCTATATTTACCGCACTGACCTCAACGGCGATCAAATTCGTCGTGAACCTTAGATAGCGTGTGTTGTACTCTTCTCATTTCTCTGCACGCTGTTCTAAAAAAATGGCAAAAGCCCTGAGTTTGGTGACGACTTGGCCAAACACTTTTTGACAATTCGCTGAGCTAATCTACTCAAACTTCAATGCCCTCTTCGTCAATCGATTCTAAAATCCAAGGTCGGCAGGTATTTGGATTAACCAAATCCACCTTGAATTCCTCGCTACAGTCCATTACTGCTAAAAAAGCTTCGTAATATTTACCTTTGGGAATGTCCCAAGCGGCTAAGTCAATATCTGAGTCCAGAGAAAAGTAGTCTACCTTGATTGCAGAACCAAAGACCTTTATCTGGGTTGCACTAAATCTATCCCTCAACAATGTTGTTAGTTTTGGTATCAGCTTCCAGGCTTTTTCCCAACGCTGCATGACCTCAGCAGATACTTGCCTTTTAGGTACCGTGTAGCGCTTCCATTCTTCCGGTGTCAGCTCTAGTGCAGTTTTAGCCATCAATGATTAGACATTGAACTTAGTCCTATCTTAGCTGACTTAACTCTAGAGCACCTAACCCTCTCGCCAACGGTTTATCATAAGTAAAAGTCGGCCTCAACTCACTTTCCTTATGGATGTAATGGAATTCTTCCAGCATAGTGCTGGGCAATGGCAATCCCAACGGACTACCCATCATCTACCCTTTCGTCGGGCAGAACTAGGCGGTTCCAACATTACTGTTGAAGCCCTAGACAAAGAACATGAAAAAGTCATTGCCATCTGTGAACTTCACGACATTGACCCAGCACTGGCAGTAGGGGGTGCCTACGTTGCATGGAATGGTGAAATGGCCTGGGACCGTGATAATGAAAATCACGCAGGTACTACGATTTTTGCCTTGGTTCCCGATGCAGATAATCCTCGTAAAGGTCGTCTGCTGAGAGAGCGGGGCTATGCTGAGATTGTTCCTGTGGTAGGCCGCTATGAAATGGACGACGAAAATGGTCTAATTTTAGAAACTGAATATGAAAGCATGAGTTCCGTCGAGCGTTTCTGGTTTGTAACTCCAGAGTTGCGGATGCGGAGCAGTATCGTAAAACGGTTTGGCGGATTTAATACGGCCTCTTTTTGTGCAGAGACTCGAATCTCGGATGAAAAATTGGCTGAGCCAGCATTGCTGGAGGATAGCGCTGCGGTTGAAGCATTTGATCAAACATCGCAGTTTACAGCAATGGGTTGGTAGGGCATAACCCTTTGCAGCTGTGAGATTTTCGGTAGGGGCATCCAAAAAGGGGTGCTCATTATTTTGGGGTTTCAGAGAGGGGGGCACAATGCCCCCCCTCTTTGCGATCGCTAGTCTATTTTTTCTCTGTTTTGGTTTTGGCTTCTAAGGCTTCTAGGCGGCTTTTTAGATCTCGATTTAGCTGCTTTAACTCATCGAGATCCTTACGAAGCTCATTGACGGCTTTGTCGGCTCCAATAGCTTTGCGCACTCTGGCCATCGCCTCTTCAGCTCTGCGTTTGACTCGACCATCAGGGCTCTGCTCAGCTAGATTTTGCAGCACTCGTACCGCGCCGGATATTTCCATTTGACCCAGGGCAATAACCACAGCCACCTGGGTCAGGAAAAATTCTTCGCGGGCAATGGCTGCAAGCCGATCTAGGATGCGATCGCAATTCACCTTACTCTGACCTGCTGCAATCTTACCCAATGACCGAATGGCATTGAGTCGCAACGCCTGTGGCACACCAATTTCGGTATAAGGCAACAACAGTTCTAATGCGGCTTCAGATGACTTGAAAACACTTAAACCAGCAATGGCCCCCGAACGCACTACCTCATTCCAGCCAGCGCGTTCTTTTAGCACCATTTCTAATAGCTTGAGAGTTTTCTTCTCTTTATTTTTGCCATTGTCTAAGGTGCTAGAGCCCACTTTACCCAGGGCTGTAGCCGCTGCACCTTCGACGTAGTAACTCTCATCGCCGTTTTCAACAACAGATTTTAGAGCTTTATAACTTTCTGCTGTTTTTACCCCCGCTAACGCATTGACCACCGCTCTTCGCACCTTAGGGTGGTTATCATCCAATCCCTTTAAAAGATTTTCTGCGGCTTGGGCTAGCTGAATTGTTGCTAATGCTTCTGCTACCTCAGCTCGAACTGCCCAAAAAGAGTCGTTAACTAATGCGTTACCAAGAGTTTCTACAGCTTCTAAACTCCCTTTTTTGGCAATGGCCTTGGCCGCATAGAGACGGGAAATGGGGTCTGGGTCATAGTTAAGCTGAGCCTGCAGCTCCTTAAGCGGATACTCCAGCTTTACAGTTTTAAGGGTGTGATTACCCACGTCAAAACTAACAAAGTCGGGCTTTTTCTGCAGCGGGAAGTAGAATGCCTGCTGTCGTTCGTGAATTCTGACAGTTACGGTTTGCACATCGGCAGTCTCACCGTTTACATAGCCAAACCCAATGGGAATTTTTAGATCAAACAAACCTTCCTGTACCTGGGATTTACCGTCAGCCACCTGAGTCTGGGTAACCATTAGCTTCACCAGACTACTGTCACTATCCCAGCTGTAGGTAACAGAATAGTCTGGGTGACCACCGCGATAGACATACTGGTCAAACAGATAGCGTAAGTTTTTGCCTGTGGCTTTATCAATTGCCCGTAGGACATCAACTGTTTCTACAGTTGTGTGGGCATTGTCTGTTAACAGGGTTTGCAGAGTCTTAGTAAATAGCTGATCGCCTAATGCCTGGCGGATCATGTGATACACGCAAGAGCCTTTTTCATAAATGTGGCGATCATATAGCTCAATAGGTTCGCGATAGATATGGGTGACCAGCGGACGGCGATAGCGGCTAGCATCTTCGGCTAGATACTCGCGCGCATTGTTAAGGTGATAGTACATAGCCTCGTCACGACCGTAGGCTTCTTCTAACCATAAGACCTCTGAGTAAGTAGCCATCCCTTCTTTTACCCAGGCATGGGACCAGTGGTTAATCACGATCAGATCGCCAAACCACTGATGGGCTAACTCATGGGCTACCAACGTCTCAGACCGAATATTGTCAATGGCAGCACGTTTATTTAACAAACAGCGGTCAGTCAGCAGGGTGGTGGTGGTATTCTCCATGCCGCCAAAGATAAAGTCAGCGGGGCATGCCTGGTCGTAGTTAGAGAATGGATAGTCATAACCAAACACCTGACTAAATCGCTCCATCATCTGGGGCGTTTTTCCCATGGTTAGCTCGATTTGGTCCTTCCGTCCCTTCGCTACGTAATAGCGCACAGGGCGACCACGCCATTCGGTTTCAATACTGTCGTATTCACCAATGGCCAAGGTCATCAAATAGCTAGGATGAACCTGATCGAGCTGCAAGTGATAGAGTTTGGCTTTACCGTCTTCTGTGGTCGAAATTAGCTCACCATTAGACAGAGCAAAATACTTTTTCGGGACCCGCACGCGCACTTCGGAGGTGGCTAATTGTCCGGGATAGTCAAAACAGGGAAACCAAAAACGAGAGTCTTCATCTTCGCCCTGGGTCCAGACCTGATAAGGCTTATCGGGGTAGTGTTTGTCAGGGGCAATAAAGTAAATACCGCGCTGGGGTTCGTTAACCGAGTAGGCAATGGTGAGGGTAATGGGCTGACTCGCCAGGGTGGGCTTAGTGAGGTGAATATGCAGCTGTTCACCATCGTAGTCAAACGGCTGCTGCTCATCGCTGATGGTGACTGAGCTGATCGACAGACTAACGGCGTCAAGGGTCAAACTGTCTACACCGTTGCGCACCGGATTAAGACGAATAGCACAGGTACCCTGATAGCTTTTTTGAGGAATATCAAAGTCTAGGTCAAGGGCAATGTGTTCAACCTGGCCAGGTCGATCAGGATTGTAGTGAGGCGATGCACCAGGTAACTCAAATGACTTATGGCCGTTTTCATCGGCGTTAAAATAGGCGGCGACGGACATGGGGATTTATGGTGAGTAGGAAGACGAGTGCAACGTATTAGCAATTTAGGGTAACGTTTTCTCCACGATTACGCTGCTGTGCTTTGGGATATTTAAACTGTTGCTATACCTGGATATTTAGCTTCTTCGAGAGGAAACTTAAAGATTATTACTTTAATGTGGTTCTAATCTGATTACGTAGTACAGCAGCTTTCTAAACACACATGAAAATTTCCAAAAGATGGAAAATCATCTTACTTGCTGTTATTGCTGTCGGTATTTTCTTTCGATTCTTCAACATCGGTACTAAGGTCTACTGGCATGATGAAGTAATCAATTCAACGAGAACTGCTGGGTACGACTTAGCTGAAATCTATAATGATTTGCCTAAAGATACGTTGTTTAGTGTTGAGTTGCTGGATAAATATCAGGGGCTTTCCCCTGAAAAATCTGCCATAGACACTATTAATGTGCTGGCTAAGTTTGAACCACAAAATCCACCCCTTTACTATTTAATTTCTCGTGTCTGGATTCGGTTTACGGATGATTCTATCGTGGCTAAAAGAAGCCTGTCAGCAATCATTAGCCTATTGTCAATACCAGTAGTTTATCTCTTAGGAAATGAGCTGCTGGGGTCATCTTTATTTGGTCTCTTGGCAGCTGCCATTTTGGCGATTTCTCCTTTCCATGTTTTATATGCTCAAGAAGCGAGACCCTTTAGTCTTTGGACTTTGACCACATTACTTTCAGGTTTGTATCTGCTGAGGGCGCTGAGAACTCAGAAACTGGCTGATTGGCTTGGTTACACAGTGACCACGATTGCTGGGCTGTATACGTTTCCATTCACGCTTTTTGTAGTGGCTGGTCATGGCCTTTATGTAATCGCTACTAAAGTGGTAAGAAATCTGACTAATGTCATACGATTTGTCGCTGTTGCTGCAGTGAGCTTCATTAGTTTTTTACCCTGGCTGTGGACGATTTATAAAAATATTGACAGGATGAGTTCGTGGCGATACGAAGACACATCGATTACGAGTCTGGTCAAAACATGGATCGGTAATATATGCCGTCTATTTTTTGATATTAATCTTGACTCCAGCTCGCCAATTTTTTATGTACTTATTCCGGCGCTCTTAATTCTGTCTTTAGTATTTTATGCAATTTATTGTCTGCTTAGACAGGCCCCTCAAAAAGCAGCTGCTTTTATTATTTTTCTAATTTTAGTAATTACCTCGGCGCTGATTGTGCCGGACCTGATATCAGGCGGTCGCCGGTCCAGCGTAAGCCGCTATTTTATTCCCGCCTATCTGGGAATTCAGCTAGCTGTGGCCTATCCCATAACCCATGGGATTGTGGCTAAAAACAATGTCACCCGATGGCTGTGGAGCATTGTGCTTGTGACGTTGCTGGGGGCCGGTACGGTATCTAATTTGGTTAGTGCCAATGCTGGCATTTGGTGGACTAAACCTTTGAGCCTGGATAATTTCAAAATTGTTCAGACTATTAACGCATCGCCCGATGCTTTATTAATTACAGATGGTCCGAGCTGGCAGGTGTTGGAGCTAAGTCATTATCTGTCCCCCGAGACCCGTTTGTTTATTTCTGTTGAGACCGATCTGAGTCAGATTGAGATAGGGGATCGCTCCCCTTTTCTTCTGTATCCCTCCAGTCAGCTATTGGATAACTATCGTGCATCGCCTCTCTATGAGGTTAAGAGGTTGGATGATCTGAAAAATCAGAGAATATTTCAGCTGGCGCAGTAGTCTGTATTCTCTAATACTGGCGATCTTGAGACCGTCGTTATCTGTGGTGACTATCCAATGGTGATTGTCAGCTCATAAATTCTTAAAGGTGTGTAACGTTCCCATTACACACCTTTAAGAAATCCCGCAGATGATCTGGGGATCAATATTTTTATTCTTACAGTGGTTAGTAAGGCCTAACGGCTGCTGAGACCGCAGCAGCTATGCGACAGCCGATCCACACAGCTATCTCGCCGTTGCTCCAGCCGTTTTAGGGGTCAATGGATGCCCTGGGCGATGTGGCTAATGCTATAAAAACTGGCCTTATTTATGGACTTTGCAACATTTCCTTGGTTAACCACCATCATTTTGCTGCCGATTGTGGCGGCGCTGCTGATACCGCTCATCCCCGATACGGATGGCAAAACGGT
>JBHJIV010000139.1:0-7767 GCA_050043105.1 Leptolyngbyaceae cyanobacterium
CCTAACCTGGACGTTGCCCATTGCGTTTTTGAATATGCTGGGTATTTTTAATCGGTTTACCCCGTCTTATGAGGAAGCCGCTAGAGACTTAGGGGCAAGCGACAGCACTACGTTTTTAGAAATTGTGCTGCCGTTGATTGCACCCAGTCTCATTGGCGTAAGTTTATTAATATTTACCTTGTCCTATGATGAGTTCACCCGCACGTCACTGGTATCGGGGCAACATAATACGCTCCCTTTAGAAATCTTTGGTATGACCACCAATGTCACATCACCCGCACTCTACGCCCTGGGCACTCTCACTACGCTATTTTCGTTTAGTTTAATTGTTGTTGCCTATGGGCTCTATCGTCGTTTATCTAAACAGCGATTATCCAAGTAAGCGGTCCTAATTCAGGACTGTCCGATTGCTCGGTGTAAGGGTCGCTTCATTGTTAACGAGTCATCCTGTTGACTAACAATCTCAAAACCAAAACGCTTGTAGAGACGTACAGCTGGATTATCGACTGAAACACTCAGCGAAATGGGTGATTGACCACAGGCTGCAGCGAATAAACAAGTCATTAATTGTGTCCCTGCGCCTTGATTACGAAAGTTTGGAAGAACTGCAATACTTAGCTCAGGGGTATGGTCATCCACATAGCCATAGCCTTTATAGTCCCCTATGGGCAAACGTAACCAGACAGCGCCAATGGGTTGTCGGCTAGTCTCATCGATGCTGAGAAAACCACAGTCACCCTCACGCCCCCAGCCTTTAACATAGCGAGCCAGCTCTGGAATTTGAATTATCTCTCGGGGTAAGGCAGAGTGCCCTTCTGGTACATAGATGGCTTGGTACAACATCTCCCAGAGAAATGATTCATCTTCTGAGGTGAGCGGTCGACTGATGTTTGCCATATTTGCAGGTGACGTTGTTCCAGCTTAGTAAAATTAGGCATATCTTTTAGTAAGTCTGTAGGCTCGATCAACAGCTGTAGAAACTGTGTTCGAATCATACAGGTGTTCTGTAAACGATTACTGATCGTCATTTATGAATGGTAATTCTGCCAGCCATCGTGAGGTGAGGCACTGCGCTTAATGCTCTGCTCGTGGGGAGTAGGAATGAGGGATGTTTTAATTGGAAACGGCATCGGAATATTTTCAGTTCGTAAACGGCTATGCAGTCGTCTAATAAACCTTATGGCACACAACTAAATGATCAAAGTATTCACGAATTCGGAGATACACGGTCATGGTGATGGCAAAGTACCCAAAATAATAAAAATGGGTACGACTATACGAATGATATTGGTAATAGCGCTGAAGACGGCAGTCACGACTTTAGAGAATAGCTGGCTGCTCCACAGGTACCGCGATCAACTGCCTTTTGCAAACTATCGGGATCTATCTTGAGGTGTAGGCCATCTGAGGGGTTTCCTGAACGTTCTGAGACGTTTGTGCTTTGGATGATTTGGGTCGAGTTACAAGCACAGGGCAAAGGGCTCGATGGCTAACATAATAGCTGACGCTACCCACCAACAGCTCTTGGAGACCCGAAAATCCTCGGCATCCAATCACAATCAAATCCGCTGGCCAATCTTTAGCGACCGCACAGAGCCGGTGACCTATACGCCCTTGCATAATATCGCAAATGGCATTAAGTCCTTCAGCCTCAACTTGATTAACACACTGCTGTAGCCACTGCCACCAGTCATTGATAAAGTGATTCCACTCCTGCTTATATTCTGCAAACAGCAGCTCGCTATGCTGCAAAATATATTGGCTGTCGCTAAAAATTAGCTTTTGTGGCATCCCTGGCTCGTCGTCGTCAATAACATGCACCAATCTAATTTCTGCCCGATGCAGTTTTGCCAGTGCGATCGCATTTTCCATGGCTCGTTGAGCCGTTTCAGACTTATCCATCGCAACTAAAATTCGTTTTGGCCGGTTGCGATCGCTCGCTTTATGTTTGTTGTCATCAGACGGCTCTTTTTCACCATGGATGACCAAAACAGAACAAGGTGCATGATGTAACACATAGTTGCTAACACTACCAATCAAAAGCTCGCTGATACCCGACAGCCCACGACTCCCCACAACAACCAGATCCGCATTCCAGGTTTGAGCGATTTCGCACAGTTGTGCCCCTGGATTACCATAAAGAAGCACTCCAGACGTATTAACACCAGTCTGGCAAGTCTCTGAAACCTGCTGATTTAGCAACGACTGAGCGTGCTCTACAAAATGATTCCAGGCAGTTTGGTAAGACTCCACAACCGTGCTGCTAATGCTCGGATAAATCGGTCCACCAAAATAACCACTAAACTGTGGGGCCCCTGGCTCACTATCCACCAAAACATGGACTAGTTTTAGTTCCGCACTGTAGCTTTGAGCCAATACAATAGCCCTCTGTAAAGCGTTTTGACTCAAATTAGAACTATCCAAACCGACCACAATTTTGTGAATCATTAGTTTTCTCCTGATATCCTTACGGCTCAATGGATACGGGGAGAATATAGAGCGCCTCTATTTCCCCACGAATCGATCTGAACAAAACAAGTTGAGGAACTTATGAGGAGCCGATAGTATTCGGTCTATGCAATCAAAATAAGGACGCTGTATGAAAAAATCTCTATCCAATGGGTGCGTATTTGAGTTGCGATCGGTAAAATATTTAACATCGTTGTTCAAGCCCATTTAAATTTGTTATTTTAGATTGATTGTTCTCTAATATCTATCTCTTTTGAGTGATAGCGCTATCTAATTATTTTGATTAGTATGTAAGCTAGGGTACATAGCGCTTGAGCAGAGACAGCATTCCATCAATTTCTATTTCCGTACTTTCTGAATTCAAAGAAATCAATATGCAAGTCTTATCTCGTACTCCTTTTAGCAGGTTGGTGGCGCTGTCTGCGGCATTGATTATTGTTCCAGCTGTGGCAGCCTGCCAAGCTCCCACTGAGCCCGAGGCTGAGGTCGCACCAGTCGAAGAACCGGTAACGGCTGAACCAGAATTAGAACCTGCGGCTGAGGCTCCCGCAGGCGACACCATTGTCGATGTAGCGATTACCAATGGCTCGTTTGGCACACTGGTAGCAGCGGTACAGGCAGCGGGGCTAGTGGAAACACTCAGTAGTGAAGGACCATTTACCGTGTTTGCTCCCACCGATGAAGCGTTTGCTGCACTTCCCGAAGGAACACTGGATACACTGTTGTTACCTGAGAATCAGGAAATCCTTACGCAAATTCTGACATACCATGTTTTAGCTGGTGAGGTTCCATCCAGCGCTGTTGAAACCGGCGCTGTCGAAACTGTTGCCGGAGAAGACGTAGAAATTGTTGCCGACGAAAGTGGGGTGACAGTGGGCGGAGCAACCGTTGTGATGCCTGATGTGGAAGCCAGCAACGGCATTATTCACGTAGTTGATACCGTGTTGTTACCACCATCGCTTGACTTGGCTGCACTACAGTAGCTAAAGCGCAAACCCTGTCATCTGCCATCACGGTGGTATGTGACGGGGCTTGGAAATATTTTCTTTATTGCTATTGGGCAGCTGAAAGTTCTTTGCTCAGTTAGCTGTCTATATCCCGTCTAAAACAACGAAATAATAATTGGTAGAAGAGTTTTGCAAGCTGTCGCTAGCTTAGATGTATCGGTCAAAGTCTCAGCAATAGCCTTTAGCGTATTGGCAGCACGCTTCGCTAAGTTTTGCCTTTTCCCTTCGTTTGGGTCAGCTCCAGCCTAGGCTAGTTTTGTCACTTCACCCAATGCCTCAGCTTTTTCATCATCACTGAGTTCAGTATCTTGATTAATGGCCATTTGCATTTGGGTCAGCAGGTCTTTTAAGCTAGGCTGGTCATTTTTGGAATATCAGGTATCAGCTTTATTCTCAGCCTCTGAAGTTCTGAAAGTGAGTAAAACGTCTTCATCCCGCTTTTCGATGCCACAATATAGTTATAAACAGCGGCAACAACTGCAGCAAAAGCAAAAGCCCTGATAAAAACGGCTATAAAACTGCTGAGAGTTTTCGACGTAAATCCATAACTTTTAATTGCAACAAGTGTTGTGGTGACAGCAATAAGGCCATCAAACCCAGCAATTCTAAGCTCGGGTTCTGGTTCTAATAGATAAAAGCCTAGAATTCCTCCAGAGAATCCTTGAAGAAGTCCTATCAAAGTTGAAATACTTATAAGTAACAACAGCTGACCTATTAACCATCGCTGCTGTAGTCCACCCTATGCCCCACTAAAGTCTGCCCCAGACAAATCTGCTCCACAAAAACTACAGCCTTGCAGGATCGCCCCACGGAATTCCCGTTCATCTGCTGCACATAGCCGTAGTAGGTCTTTGGCCCTCAACCGTTGACCATAGTATTTACCCTTTGCCTTCACAGACTATTGCTGTGTCTCACCAATATTTCACTGCATCGTAGCCGATTCCCCTCAATAAGAACCCGCTCTGGTGAGTTTTCGTTCTGTACAATGGGGATGAATTGGATTGATATGAAATGGGCGTTGCCCACCCTGCAGGCATAAGTAGTTACCCATGCCCTTTACTACTGGTCATTCTGTTCCCCAAACTGAGCAACCGTGGTCCCCTTTATCATTCCAGCGATCAGATTCCTGATATCAAGGGTGAGAGAGCCGACAGAAATTCGGATGAGGCACAATTTTTAGCTGATGGCGCTAACCGACCGCCTAGCAAGGTAGAGGTCTATGAGCAATATCTGCGAGTTCCTCACTACATTGTCTACAGTCGTTACACGCAACGGCTACGGTACTTTAAACTCATCGGCAGTCGCTACAAAGAGCAGCCTATCCAGAATGCTAATCCCCTTATTTGGCTAGAAGACCTAGGGTTTGGTTTGAGTCTGTGGGGCGGCTATTTTGAAGGATTACCAGGACCGTGGCTACGTTGGTGTGAAGCTGACAGTAGCTGGCTGCTGACGGATACTGAAAAAGCAGAAAAAAGAGCTGGACGCTTAGCAGCCCGCTTGCGAGAAATGGGTGTCAACCCAGATGAGATTTAGTATGTAGCCAAGGGCAAACCTGAGTTAAAAACCAGACTGCTAGGCCCTAAACACTTTGGTTATTTCTGCATTCATGAGAGCAATTTGAGGATCGCTTTGAATTGCTTCGAAGTATTTTGCAGCTAAGGGGGTGGGTGAGTTTTCATTCGGCTTGAGCATTAATCGACCTTTCTCTAGAAGAATGGCTGCTTTTTCTTCAGGGTTATCTGGCTGTAGTATGGCGCTGGAAAGCACATCAATCTGGACGATAAATTGTGAGATAGGACGCAGCCAACTAAACGCTTCGTCGCTGATAACAAGCTGGAAGAACTCGCCTTTGTTTTTGATGGGGCCGTTGGTCTGTTCGTAGCGCATGCGCTCTGACTCTAAAAGCAGCTTATGGAGTTTGAGTAGGTTGTTGCGGAAGTGTCGCAGACGCTGTTGGTTGGTTTCGGGCGATGAGGCGGTCATAAACTAGCTGTGTAGGTCAGTGCTTTACTCACCTTATCGTGTTTCCATTGGTTGTATGGGGGCATGGCTAAAGACTAAACCGTGGGTCTGGGACTCTAAATCTTTCTGTAGAGAATGCTGTAGATGGGACGTGGTTTAGGACATTTACTACACTGGCTGGCTGAACCGACCATTCTCCACAACTAACGTTAAAATCATTTTTAGCGTTCTAAACGGTGTCATGTTTACTCGCCCTTCTCGCATTGCTAATCGCAGTCGATCTCGCAAGATAGATAGGAAAACGGATAAACAGACAGATAGACCTGCTCAGCCGCAGCCAGGTCGTCTTCGGGTCTTGTCGATGGTGTCAATGGCTCTGTTGGGGGGTGGCTTAGTGGTCGCCTCGGTAGTGGGCTATGGTCTGTGGCGGACCGGAGAGCAGTTTATGGAAGGTGTGGGGCTAATGTTCACACCCACCCCCCCAGAAGACAAGGTGGATACTCGCACCCTCATTGTTGATCAAGTCCAGGATGCTAGCGAACTGACCACGGCCATTTTTTCAATGGAGGCGGTGGTGCCAACTGAGAGTAATCGCACGGTGGGTAACTATGTGATTGGTCAGACTAATTTGCTCTACATTGCCCACGGTGAAGTGCGGGCCGGTATCGACCTGTCAGCCATTAGTGAAGAGAATATTGAAGTTATCGGTACTGAGGATGGGCCAACAGACTTAATTGTGACGCTACCAGCACCCAAAATATTGGACAGTAAGCTTGATGTGACTCGCTCCAAAGTCTTTGACTATGATCGTGGTTTTTTGAGTTTAGGGCCTGACCGCGCCCCAGAGCTGCAGGCTTTAGCACAGCAGGAAGCACTTGAGCGAATTCGTCAGGGAGCCTGTAATGAAGGGATTTTGGCGATGGCTAGCGAACGTGCTGAGGTGACGATGCGTCAGCTGATTGAGCCCATGGGATACGGTAATTTGACAGTGCAGTTTGCAGAACCGGAGAGCTGTCCTTAGGCAAATTTTATGTCTTAGGGAAGATTTGAGTTTTGGATGCTGGGTTTTAGGTTACAAGGTAGTCAACCGCACGGTTTGCTGAGCGATACAGCAGCCTAGTCTGAGCCCTTGGTCTTAAGGGCTCCCTTAATCCCCTGCTTTTAGTTAACCACCCAACAAACAGCAATGATAGAGCTATATCAGTTTGAAGCGTCCCATTATTGTGAAAAGGTCCGGCTGATTTTGGATTATAAACAGCTGCCCTACAAGACAGTAGAAGTGACCCCTGGAGTCGGGCAGATGGATCTGTATCGGCTGTCGGGGCAGCGACAGGTACCGGTGATTAAGGATGAGGCAACGATAGTGGCTGACTCTAGCGCGATCGCAACCTACCTGGATGAGACCTACCCCGAGCGGCCCATCTTACCGGCTGATGGTGCCATGCGCGGTCTGTGTCTAATGCTCGAAGACTGGGCCGATGAGTCCATTGGCCCCAATGCCCGTAAGGCCATGATTGGTGCATTTAGTCAGCACCCTAGCTTTCGTACGGCGCTGCTGCCGGCGTCTACACCCGATGTGCTGAAGGGATTAGTAACAGCAGTCCCTGGGGATTTGCTAAATCTGTTGGGGACCGGTGTGGGCTTTGGGGCAGATGATATTAAGACCGCCACCTTGAGCCTGCAAAATGCCCTGACGTCTATTTGCGCGGTACTAGCAGAGCGCCCTTACCTGGTGAGTGATCAGCCCACCCTGGCTGACTTTGCAGTGGCCGGGCTATCGATGTATGTGAAGTTTCCGGCCCAGCGGTATGTTGATCTCCCCTCAGGTCTTTGCGACAAGGGGGTGCCCGGTCTAGCGGATGCACCTGACTATGAACGGTTCTGGGAATGGCGCGATCGCCTCTATGCCGACTACCGTCAGGTGCGGTCTGAGCCCCCGTCTGGCAACAGCGGCGGTCCAGTCAAAATTGGTATTGAGTAACTGCAATCATTGGGCTCGGTCAATCGCATCAGCGCCGCTACCGCTATAAGATGGAAAGCGCACCTCAGCGCAGTACCATGAGCCCCGTAGTCACTAAATTTCAATCTTTGCTTGGTGCCGATCAAGTAGCCCCTTGGTCTAGTTTGGGCGACGCTCGGTTTGAGGCTGACGACGAGCTAAGCATTGTTTTCCCTGAGTCGATTGACCAGCTGTCGGCGGTTGTGCGTATCTGCTACGACCAGCGCTGGCGCATGCTCAGCTGCGGTCAACGAACCAAACTGCACTGGGGCGGCAATCATCGGCTAACTGTTGATGTCGTCATTAGCACCGCCCGGCTTAATCATGTGG
>JBHJIV010000140.1:0-26134 GCA_050043105.1 Leptolyngbyaceae cyanobacterium
ACGCTACGGGCGGAAACAACCGCTTGGTCGAACGATATCAACAACAGGCAACGTGGGGTTGACTGGCAGATGAAGGTCGATGATGCTCGCTGCAAGCTAACTTCCGTTTACCCTAAAATTAAGCTTTGACGCTGCACTAGAGGCATTGGTGACTTACTCATTGCTGCAGCTCAGCTCAAAGCCCAAGGATGGAATATTCATATTAATCTTGTGGGTCAAGGCGATATTAGGCGGTTTGAAATTCAGACAAAACGACTGCAGCTAAACCATGTTGAGTTTATCCAAAACATTCCAGAGCATAGCTTAGTTCACCTAATTCGCCAGGCAGACGTTTTTGTTATACCTAACCGCCACGAATCTCTAGAGAATTCAAATACCATTCTCAATCATTGTCTCCAGGCCCATACACCGATTGTGGCATCTGCCCACCCGATATTGGCGGACAGTCTTAAACGCAATGCCATGATTTTTCCAGCTGGCAATACCCGTGCGCTAGCTCAACGCATCGATCAACTGCTTACAAATCCAGAGACCTACGCTAAACTTTCTGCTGCCAGTCAAACAACTTGGCAATCCCTTCAGCTGCCAGTACATTGGATATCTCTGATCGATCACTGGCTGCAGGGAACTACGACCGCTCAACAATGGCTGCAACAATATAGTCTTACAGCTTCGATTTATTAACGATCAAAGCGTGTAATCCCCTTTATCTAGTTTTCTGTAACCATTTTAGATCTAAAGTTTGGTACTACAGATTTCAAGGACATGACTTCAGCACATTGTCTTTGGATGTACTTATTGCCATAGTTAAATCGTAAATTTACGAAACCCAGCCAAATTACTATCTTTGAGATAAACAGGTAAATCAAACACGAGCACGCTTTATTAATAAAGTGCACAAACAGGAATACTCACTGTTTTGTCCTCTTGGTTTAGTTAAAACTAAAAGAATTTGAAACTTTATCATGTATAGACCAGTCCTATAACTGAGTCGATGTAAACTAGCCTGCAATTTTCGTTTGCCTACACTCCTCTAAAGACAGTTATGGAAATCTTCAAAACAACAATCCTTAATACATCTTTGCCCAGATTCCGAACTGTTGACGGATTAAGCTCTGTGGGGAAAAGTTTAGTGCAAATTGCTTGTACCTTAATCCTTAGTGGTATGTCTACTAGCCTGGTGGCTTCATCAGCGTTAGCTCAACTGCTTCCTCTTGATTCTCCAGATGTTGTCACTACTCAAGAGAGTTATCTCTCTAATAGCTCTTCAACAGTATCTTTAGAAAGCTACACTTTAGGGCCTGGTGATCAAATCAGAATTGATGTGTTGGTAGACTTCGAAATTTTTGCAGAGCCCATTGACCAGATTGTTTTGTTAGATGGTTCTCTGACACTGCCTTGGGTTGGCAAAATTGATGTTGCTGGCCTTAATCCTATTGAAGCCGAACTCAAGGTGGTTAATGCCTACAGCCGTTATATTCGTAATCCAAGAATCACCTTTCAGCTGCTACAGCCACGTCCACTCCGGGTTAGTCTTGTTGGCGAAGTCAAACGTCCAGGCGGTTACACCTTACAAGTTAATTCAGACGCTGGTGAACAATCTGAGGCTAGTGAGAGTCGTGTTAGATTTTGGCCCAGTTTGACCCAAGCCATTAGCAATGCGGGGGGGATTACTCGTTCTGCAAATGTCCGCTCCATTCAAATTAGTCGAGATGGACTGCTTGAACCAATTGAAGTTAATTTGTGGAGTTTGGTAGAAACTGGCGACCTACGCCAAGACGTTTTACTCAGAGACGGTGATCGAATTATTATTCCGACCGCAGAAAATATTGATAATTCAGAAGTTATTACCCTAGCAAGTACTACATTTGCCCCTACATCTATTAAAGTTAACGTGATTGGAGAAGTCAAATCACCTGGAAGTATTGAAGTTTCTCCAAATACTCCTTTAAATCAAGCTGTTTTAACGGCTGGAGGGTTTAATTCTCGAGCTCGACGAAGCCGGGTGGAGCTAATTCGTCTAAATCCTAACGGGAACGTTACTCAGCGCTCAGTTGAAATCGATTTAGCTCAAGGTGTTAGTAATGAGCAAAATCCAGTGCTGCAAGATGGAGACACAATTATTATCGGGCGCTCAAATTTAGCTGCTACATCAGACACTGCTGGTTTAATTTTCTCGCCACTCACTGATCTGTTTTTAGGGATATTTGGCATTAACTAACAATTGATACCCAATCTTTAATTTAATTTTCTCTAGTTACTTATTTCATCTTCAATTAACACTCTCTGGTGACAGCCTAACTCGCTATGAATTTTGTTCGTAACGTTATTGATTTAAACCTTCAGTACCTATTTGCGGCGACTCGTCGTGGCATGGTGCCGGCCACCACAGCGTTTATCTTAACGGTATTAGGAGCTGGTGCGGTCGCTAGGATGATGAAGCCAAGCTATCTAGCGGAGTCAAAGCTATTATTTAAGTTAGACCGTGCGGCTTCATTAACAGGGTTAGAGCAGGGAGACGCAGGCCCATTAAGCACCGTAACGTTTGCCCAAAGTCCTCTCAATTCCGAAATCGAGGTTATTACGTCTAAACCTTTAATTCAAAAAGCCATCAACACATTGCAGCTGGAAGACAATGATGGTAAATCTTTAAAGATTCCAGATTTTTTGGAAGACTTACAGGTTCAAGTGATTTATTCAACCGACGTTCTATCATTTGCTTATCTGGACGAGGATCCAGTTAAGGCGGCTGATATTTTGAACACGCTCATGGAGCTGTATAGATCAGAAAAACTTGCAAGTACACAGGTGGACACCGCCAATGCCAGAGAATTTTTAGATCAGCAATTACCCATTACGGCTGAACAGGTACGAGAAACAGAGTATGAGCTACGAATCTTTCGCGAGACCTACAATGTAGTTGATCTTCAACAAGAAACCAACTCAGCGGTTACTTTTCTAGATAATTTACGCAAAGAGCAAGCTGACATACAAGCAACGTTGCAAGAGAGAGCTGCTATTGCAGAGACTCTAGGTAGTGAGCTACAGCTGAGCGTATCCGACGCAATTAAAGCTAACAGTCTAAGTCAATCTCCACAGATTCAAAATATTCTCCTAGATCTTCATAAGGTTCGGCGTGATATCGCAGCACAACAAGTAGAGTTTACTGAAGAGAGTCCAATTGTTTCAGATCTTCGAGCTGAAGAGGCCTCTCTGAGCGTTCTTTTAGAAGACCGAGTGAATGATGTAGCGGGTAGCGGAATTCGAGAGGGCTTACTCCAGATGGGGGCCACTCGAGAAAAGTTAATTGAACAATATGTTGACAACGATATCAAACTTACGGCTTTAACTGAACGTCTAAGAGCTGTCAATAGCAACATTCAAGAGTATCAAGAGCGAATTAACAGATTTCCTGAACTAGAACAGCGTCAGCGTGACTTGGAGCGAAAGTTATCAGCCGCTCAACAAACCTATCAAGAACTATTAAATAAACGCCAAGAACTTCAAGTTAAAGAGAATCAAATTACTAACTTTATCCAGGTTATTGAACCTGCCATTCCACCCGAAAAACCCTCTTCTCAAGTGGCCGTAAAGATTATAGCGATGGGCATCATTGCTGGTTTTGTATTGGCAATTTCAATCATTGTTGCCATTGACTTTTTTATTGTGGATGTTAAAGGCACCAACAAAATTTATGATCCTGACACCTATAATCTACCTGCTGATATCTAGTTAGAAACATTTAATCAATCAATCGGGTCAAATACTCAGCAGTAGTTAGCTTTCAATATTTAACGTCATTCACTCTGTTATGGTACTTCGCAGTATTCCAGCGCATGGGCTAACTCTCAATGAAGGCCCTAAAGTACAAGCACGTAGAATCCTAATTTTAGAGTGGATTGAAAGATTTGAGTATGTATTTGCTTTTCTCTCTTTACTAATTTATTCGGACGCTGTTTTGATCGTTATCATCACTGGTGGAGCCAGTGAAGGGGATGGCTTTAACTTTCTCAATGCCAACTACACCCCGGTCAAACTGTTTTATTTGGCTAACTATTTCATTACACTTCTTTTACTGGCTTTTAGATATAAACGAACACTGTATACGCTGCAAAGCAATCCACTTTTTGTAGCGATTTCTCTCTATATTCCCCTATCTGTTTTTTGGTCATACGCTCCAGGAGATACTTTCAGTGCTGGGATTGCCCTCACTTTCAGTACCTTATTTGGAGTCTATTTAGCCAGTCGCTTTAGCTTAAAACAGCAAGTGATGATACTGGGATATGTTCTAGTAACCATCACAGTTCTGAGTCTTTTATTTGCAATCATTTTGCCTAAATACGGCATTATGGGCGGCATTCACTTAGGGGCCTGGCGAGGAGTGTTTGTACATAAAAACCAAGCTGGGAAAATAATGGTGATGGCATGTGCCGTTCAGTTTATGCTGTTTAATTACGTCAAAGATCGCTACCATAAGTGGGTCTTTCTCGTGGGTATCGGGCTCTCATTTTTGATGATTATCCAGACAACGTCTGGAGGAGCACTGATCAATTCTGTTTTTGTAATGGTCATTGTCGTTCTAACTCGCATCTTTAGAGCGGAACCTCGAAAACTCTTAATCTCCGTCATTTTCTTAGCCGCTACCGCTGCCTTTATTGCAATGGCCTATAACCCTCTAATGTCCTTTACTCTGAGGCTTATTGGTAAAGATCCAACCCTAACGGGCCGTACAGATATTTGGGAATATATTCTCATCAAAATTGGAGAACGACCGGCCCTTGGGTATGGGTTAGCTGCTTTTTGGCGGGGTGTCAACGGTGAGTCAGTCTATATCTTTGAACGAGCTGGGTGGGAAGTTCCAGATTCACACCATGGTTTTCTAGATATGACCTTGCAAATTGGAATTATTGGCAGTTCTATGGTCTGTCTTGCGTTATGGCAGACATTACTTAGAGGAATTGCCAGAATTCGTCTCTATGGGTCCTGGCTGAGTAGCTGGCTAGCCGTATATTCCCTCTATATTGTCATCGTTAATCTCTCGGAAACATCCCTATTAATTCAAAATAACATTTTTTGGATATTAACAGCTTCAACTAGCTTCACCGCCTCTGTTGAAGCTAAATATCTAGTGGACATCAACAGATTTGGCTTAGCAGATAAGGTAAAAATAAGCGAGGGATAATTTACTACTCGCTTAGGTATTGATTACTACAGCCTGACTGTATTCAAAAAATTAACGATTAAACAATTTAGAGAATCAGGTGAGACACCTTATCGACAAGATTAGCAATATCTTCCAAAAGTCTCTGGTACGAGATAGCCTTTGGATGATCTTATCCCAGGGTTCCAGCGTTTTAATCCAAGCCGTTTACTTCATCATTGTTGCTAGGGTACTGGGTTCTGATGATTATGGTATTTTTATTGGCACTACAGCACTGGTTGCTGCCGTATTTCCATTTGTTGGTCTTGGCAGTAGCGATATTTTTATTAAACATGTTGCCAGAGATCCAACCTTATTTCGAGGATACTGGGGAACAACATTACTCACATCCTTTTTATTCGTATTCGGCCTAATCCCGATCACACTTCTGATAGCAAATATATTTTTCCCTGCCAATATCTCCTTGCTACTTGTACTGCTGGTACTCTTAGCTGATTTGTTGGGTCTGAAGATGTGGGAGTTAGCTACGGCGGCTTTTATTGCCGTTGATCGAGTCAGACTAGCCGCTCAGGCTAAAATTTTGTATAGCATTGGCAAGCTAATTGCAGCGCTTGTACTCCTTGTTTTTTTTACTGATAGCAATGTTGCTGTCTGGGGTCTTTTATATTGCATTGGCTCAATTCTTCCAGCTCTGATCTCGGTTTTACGAGTTAACCGTTCGTTTGGTAACCCTATCTTCGATCTAAAAAAGTATCGACCTGAATTTTCTGAGGGATTTTTCTTCTCGATCGCGGCATCGGCAGAAACAGTCAATGCCCAAATTGATAAAACCATGTTGGTCAGTCTGGCATCCGTCGAAGTGGCCGGTATCTACGGCGCAGGCTATCGATTTATTGATGTTGGGTATACCATTATCTTTGCTGTCATGAGTGCTACCTACACGCGTTTTTTACGCCATGGCGCTTCTGGCATCAAAGATGGATTAAAGTTTGCCCGTCAGCTAGTACCGGTTGCCGCTGGCTACGGCATCATATCGGCCATTGCTCTGATTGGGGTTGCTCCCTTTGTCTCAACTGTCCTTGGTATGGACTATGCCGAATCTGCCAACGTACTTCGGTGGTTAGCACCTATCCATCTAATAGCGGCTTTACAGTTTATTGCCGCAGACACTCTCACAGGGGCCGGATTACAAAAACTGAGAAGTGGTTTGCAGGTAACCTCGGCAGCTTTAAATTTTGGTCTCAATTTATATTTAATTCCCCAATTTTCCTGGTACGGTGCAATTTGGGCAACACTAGCATCCGAGAGTTTTAAGCTTATTACCCTGTGGGCATTAGTTTTCTTTTATAAGAATAAGGAAGAACTACATACTCAGAATCTCTAAGCTAAACCTACTACTGAACCTGAGGAGGAAAGCTCTCATTGCTAGTTTTGACGCACCACCTATTGTTTTTGGACGGAACTGGCAACAGTCTTCTTGCGTCCACTATTGTGAACTGGCTAGAGGTTTATCAAGCGTCATACATCAGTAAATCTTGTCTGTATAGTCTTCGGTATCACTGCTGATTAAATTTGTTCTTTCTTCTTCAACAGCTATAAATTAATGAACATGGCCACCTCAAAAACTAAAGTTAGATTTTGTTTTGCTGATGGTTTAAGAGGTATAGCAGCTACTTGGGTGGTACTGTTTCACTTCCATGCAGGCGGTCATCTTAGTAACCTAGACCAATTACTACCTGGGTTTCTAACGACCGTGCTCTTTGAATGGGGTTACTTGGGTGTTCCCATATTTTTTGTGTTGAGCGGCTTTGTCATTGCCCACTCAATGCGTAAAATACGAGTTACTTGCTCTTATTTTCAAAACTTTAGCTTACGTCGAATTATTCGCATCAGCCCACCTTACTATTTCTCGATTGTTTTTGTTCTTCTGTTTGAGTTTCTCTCTGCAAAAGCAACGAGCGAGCTATTTGAATTTCCTTCAATTAGTAGCTTGATGGCTCATTTGTTTTACCTTCACGATATTTTTCGATTCGAGCCCATTAGTGATATTTACTGGACACTGTGTTTGGAAATGCAGTTCTACATTGTGTTCTGTGTTTTACTGGGCCTCTCTCAGTGGATGGAAGAAAAGCTTCAGCTAGCTTACAGCCGTCATATAGTTTTTGGCATTAGCCTACTAATAGGAGCTTTATGGCCGCTCAACGTTTTTCCTGATATTCTATTGCCTGGACTTTTCTTATCTACCTGGCATGGCTTTGCAATTGGTGTATTTGCCTATTGGGCCTGGCAGCAAAAAGGATACTATCGCCACATGTTTTACACATATGCGGGTCTACTGCTAATCTCATCCCTATCTGCAGATGTATCAGAAACAACTGTTTTTCTACCCGCTGCAACGATTACCTGTGTAATTACCAGTGTGCTTTTACTAGAAATTGGTCGTGCTGACTTGATGGAATCTACCTTAAACTGGCAGTGGCTCCAATTTTTAGGATTAATTTCTTACAGTCTGTATCTCTTTCACAATAAGATTTCAGGAGTAGCTTTCTTTTTTGGCTATAAAATTTTAGGACAAACTTTAGTAACAGAGATGGTGGGATTAGTTGCTATATTCGGTTTGTGCGTAGCCTGTGCAGCAGGGGCTTATTGGCTTTTGGAAAAACCTAGTATCTATTGGAGTCGACAGGTTAAACGAGTGTCGGTTGGCAGTGAAAAAGCGGTTGGTACGTAGACGAGCCTAACAACTGAAAATTTTATTCAAAAGCTTTGAGATCAAGTTTTATTTAGTTGCTTGATAAGCATAACCGCTAGCAAGCATATCTGTTAGCGGTCGTGCTTTTTAATTGGGTGCTAACGATGGCAGCTAAAGTAGTATTTGTCTAGGTTGAGTACCACCGTTGTCGTAATGTTTCCATCGCTTCCATAATTTCGATAGTTTCTGATAGTGGCATGACATCGCTTTCTAACTTACCGGTCTGCAGACATTTTACAACTTCCGTAGCTTCATAGTTGTAACCATTACCTACGAGACTTTGATATATATTCTGAGATTTATCTTTGTAGCGTTTTGCCAATGCTTTTAACAACTTATTTTGTTTTAGTGTACTTACTATAGAATGTTTCCATCCAGTAGCATAGTCATGCTTTCTGGAGGTAACAACGACAGGCTGATCTGAAAATTGATGAACTGTAATGTGTTCTGGCTTATAGAAAGGAGCCTGGATAACAATTTTACCTCGTGTGCCAATAATAACAGCCTCGTTAGAGCTATACGTTCGTAGAGTGGCATGCAATACGGCCATTGCACCGTTTGCGTAGCGCAAAATCATGGCAGACTGATCGTCTACGCCGGTTTCTCCGATGCAGGGTTCACCGCTGATCTGAGTGGGTTTCCCAAGCAAAAGAAAGGCGAGAGACAGTGGATAAATGCCCCTATCTAGCAGAGCACCACCGCCTAAATCAGGATTAAAAAAACGACTTTGAGGATCAAATTCTGTAGGATAGCCAAAGTCAGCTGTCAACAGGCGTACATCTCCAATTTCACCCTGGCGGATTAAACGACGAACGTCTTGAATCAGTGGCATAAAGCGCATCCACATCGCTTCCATGCAAAAGACCTGCTTTTGCTGAGCAACTGCCATTACATCTTTAGCTTCTTGAGAGGTGACTGTAAATGGCTTCTCACAGAGAACAGCCTTGCCTGCAGAAAGACAGAGGATGCTGTCGGCTTTATGACGAGTCTGAGGAGTTGCGATATAGACAACATCGATATTAAGATCTTGCACCAACTCTTCATAACTTCCATAGGCTTTTGGAAATTGAAACCTGTGGGCAAATGTTTGAGCTTTTTCTAATGTTCTAGAACCAACTGCCCACAGTTGGGCGTCAGGAACTAGCCTTAGTCCTTCAACAAAATGACTAGCAATGGCGCCAGTGCCTAGAACGCCCCAGCGAATAGGTTTATTCATAGATTTAATTTTACTCAATTTAAATTTATATTGGCATTGTTCTGTTGGAATAATGTGACTTTGACTGGCATATTACATGTCACTCTACTCTATCAGCTATAACAAAGGATTTTGATAACAGCCTTCTAGCATAATTTAGTTGAAAGAATACTGTATCTTTGACCATGATTTCAAAATTGTGCGTCTTGATAGCTGGATTGAACTATTGCTGAAACCACCTACTCACTTAAGGCTAAGAACCTTAAACAACAGCCTTTAGATACGTTAGTCGCTTTATTCGTCTAAATCTCTCTTATCAAAATTATAGGTTCCCTATTTATAGTCATTGATAGTCTTCTATTTGAGTAAACTTGAATGGAACAATTTTTCCTACCTTATATTCATATATGCAGGAGGACATATTAGCTGTGTATCCTTCATTTCGTCATATTCCCAATCAGCCCTGATGCTAAACTCTAACGAGCAATAGCTTGGGGATGTTGAGATGTCCGAAGTTAAATTCATGTGCTGTCTTAATCACTTTAATGATGCAGGTGATTTCCAATCAATTACCCAATGTGGAGTGTGACATTCACTCATCTAGCGCTCTAATAAAAGTCTCAGTTTGTGCCGCCACCTATAAGCGGCCTAATCTATTGCAGGATTTGTTAGAATCTTTGAACAAGCTAACATTCAGTCGCATTTCTCCGCCAGCTGTAGAAATCATTATTGTTGACAATGATGATGCTCGCTCTGCACAGGCAACAGTTGAAGCGATTAAACCTGTCTTTAAGTGGCCCCTGACCTATGTTGTAGAGACTAACCAGGGAGTTACCTATGCTCGCAATCGCTGTATTGCTGAGGCTTCTCAGGATTCTGATTTCATTGCTATGTTAGATGATGATGAAACAGCGACTCCTCAATGGCTCGAAGAACTTCTCATCAATCAACAAAAGTATAATGCGACCATTATGTCAGGACCTGTTTTAGCTGTTTATAGGGAAGGACAACAGGTGCCTGGTTGGATTCAGGCAGGGGATTTTTATTCCTTTCCTCGTTATAAAACTGGTCGGGAAATGGAAACAGCCTTTACAGGCAATGTGATGTTTAGCACTCAGCTCTTAAGGCGGCTTAAGGAAGGAGAAACATTTTTTGATCATCGCTTTGCCCAAAAAGGTGCAGAAGATGCCTACCTATTTTCTTATTTACACAAGCAGGGGCATAAAATTGTTTGGGCAGATGAGGCCGTACTCTATGAGCCCATTGCAGATCAACGCCTATCACTACGGTGGATTTTAAAGAGAGGCTTTTGGGCCTGGAGTGTCCATAGTTTAATTGAAACTGAGCTGTATCCATCGATTAAACGTCAATCGATGCGTACCCTTAAAGGGCTTGGGCTAATCACTTTGGGTGCTGTCTCCATAGGCCCGTCTGTCTTACTAGGCAAACATAAGCTAGCTGAAGCACTACTGCAGATTTGGAGAGGGATGGGAACACTTTCTGGTCTATTGGGGCGCCAAGGTAACTGGCAATAGGTTAAGTATGAGCACTCTTGCCTAAAGATGTTCATACTTAGATACCAAAATAATGGCTTATATCAGTTCTCTTTTATTAATTTTTACCAGCTTGCTATGTTTGAGTTTCCTAAGTTTTGTGCTCCATCTCTCAGCAGATTGGCAACTATCACAGGTGTTGTTTTGATCGCCGTAGGGGCGTTGGCTTGTTCAGACAGTTCTGCTGCGGCCAAAGGTCAAGAGTCGAAAATTTTAGTGGATCAATTTGGTTACCGTCCGCAAGATCCAAAAGTGGCTGTTGTGATTGGCCATCCGGATGGTGCTCAGTCCTATGAACTGCGGGACGTGGACACCGAGCAAATTATCGATGTTATTGACCCAGTCAAGTGGGGCAATGGCGCTGTTCATACTCAGTCTGGAGAGCGGGCCTGGTGGGTCGATTTTTCATCGATTAAAGAGCCTGGTAAGTATGTGCTCGTACGTGAGGATGGGGAAACTCAAGCAGCTGAATTCGAAATTCGCGAAGATGTTTATCGGGATGTCTTGATTGCGGCAACTAAGATGTTTTTCTACCAGCGCAGTGGATTTGCTAAGGAAGAGCCGTTTGCTGATGCTCGCTGGACTGATGATGCGGCCTATTTGGGACCCGGACAAGATACGGAGGCTCGTTTTGTTAACGATAAACTTAATCCGGCGTTGGCCAGAGATATGCGAGGAGGCTGGTTTGATGCGGGGGATACAAATAAGTATGTTACGTTTGCCCTACAGCCGGTACATCAGCTTTTGAGCGCCTATGGGCAAAATCCTAACATCTGGACAGATGATTTTAATATTCCAGAGTCGGGCAATGGTATTCCTGATTTGCTTGATGAAATTAAGTTTGAGCTGGACTGGCTCAAACGGATGCAGGATGAGGATGGGGGAGCTTTTATTAAGATAGGGGTGATTGACTACACCCCAACAACGGGGGTTCCAAGTCAAGATATGCGACCTCGATATTATGGGCCTAAGTGTTCATCGTCTACGATTGCGATCGCAAGTATGTTTGCCCACGCAGCATGGGAATTTCAATCGATTCCTGAACTTAGCGACTATGCTTCAGACTTAAAATCTCGAGCAAGGGCTGCCTGTGACAGGTATCTAACCATCCCGATAGACACCGAATGTGACACGGGTGAAATCAAATCGGGGGATGCCGATATGAGCCCAGAGGAACAGCTAGGAGCCAGTATTAGCGCTGCTATCTATCTATATGCCATTACAGGAGATGTTCAGTATTCAGACTATCTAGCTCAAAATATTTATTCGTCTCACCCCTACAACGATGGTGTCTGGTCTCGCTACTATCCTCACCAGGGGGATGCGCTGCTGTTTTATACCCAGCTTCCCACTGCAGATAGCACCCTCAAAGATGAAATCTTGGCAGCTTTTGAAAAAACACTGACCGACAACCCAGAAGCCTACGGCAACGATGACGATTTAGATCCCTTTCGGTCCTATATGCCGGATGAACAATATCACTGGGGAAGCAATCAAGTAAAGGCTAATTACGGCAACACCAATTACGACCCGATTCTCTTTGGGATCAATGTTGCTGAATGGTTTGATTACACAGATCGAGCAGCGGGGGCACTCCATTATCTGCACGGAGTGAATCCTCTAGGAATGGTTTATCTCACCAATATGTATGAGTATGGTGCAGAAACATCAGCCAACGAAATGCATCATCAATGGCTTGATAAGGATGTTTATAGAAATGCGTTAACGTCTGAACGTGGTCCGGCTCCGGGATTTTTGACAGGGGGTCCCAATCAAAATTATTCCGGTGATGAGATGTTAACTGCGGGGCCACCCATGAAAGCCTACATCGACAGTAGCGATCCAGAAATACCAACATGGGAACTCTCGGAACCTGCCATCTACTATCAGTCGTCCTATATCAAACTACTGTCTAAGTTTGTCACAGCAGACGACGACAATCGTTAACCAAACAGCTAGCATTTCCTAGATTTTATTAGAATTCTCTCGGATATAGTTTCTACCCCATGACAACCATGGTGCAATCAGATTTTATGGTTTCATGTAGCCTCAGTGCCTATTCTTAAGAGACTCTTACCTAACTATTTTTCCTATCTGATTCCAAGCTTTTTACAGCAAGTGCTTACGTTATGAATATCGCGATTGTCGGCTGCGGCTTTGTTGCCGATTACTATCTCAAAACACTACCACTTCATCCTGAACTCAAACTAACTGGGGTAATGGATAAAAAACCAGAGCGAGCCCAAAATCTATCCCAGCGTTATTCAGTTCCTATTTATGAAACCTTGGATGCTGTCTTAAAAGATACCTCTGTTGATATTGTTCTCAATTTGACCAACCCTCGGAACCATTATGACGTGTCTAAGGCCTGTTTAGACTCTAATAAACATGTTTACTCTGAAAAGCCGTTAGCGACCACAATACCTGAGGCTAAAGAATTAGTTGAGCTAGCAAAGTCTCGAGGACTGCATATTTCATCTGCCCCCTGTAATGTTTTGAGTGAATCAGCTCAAACCCTTTGGAAGGCTCTTAGGGATGACGTAATCGGTAACGTGCGCCTGGTATATGCAGAGATGGACGATGGTCTGATTCACAAGATGCCCTACGACCGTTGGCTAAGCGAGTCGGGAAATCCCTGGCCCTATAAGGATGAGTTTGAAGTTGGTTGCACCCTGGAACATGCTGGCTACTATGTTACCTGGCTAACGACCTTTTTTGGTCCTGCTCAAACGGTTACAGCGTTTTCATCTTGTCTGATTGCGGATAAAGAAACAGATGTTCCCCTTAGACCTGTTGATACGCCTGATTTTTCAGTGGCCTGTATCAAATTTGAATCGGGTGTGGTGGCCCGATTGACCTGTGGTATTGTTGCTCCCCATGACCATGAATTTAAGGTGATTGGCGACAAGGGCGTGCTGAGTATTCAGGACTGTTGGTTTTATGGAAGCCCTGTCAAGCTACAAAAAATGATGAAGATTCGCCGAAAGGTCTTTATGAGTCCGTTTAAGCAGACGCTGCCCATGGTGAAAAAGCCACCCACATTTAAGTCAAAAGGAGCAAACCATATGGATTTTTCCAGAGGTGTGGCAGAAATTGCGACAGCGATTAAAGAAAACCACCCCGGTCGTCTTTCAGCAGATTTCTCGCTGCATAACAACGAGCTGGTTTTAGCCATCCAGAACAGTTTAGAAATGAGCTGTACTTATAAAATGACCACCACATTTAAGCCCACTCATCCTATGCCCTGGGCAGTGTAATTAGAAACTCACGGACGATTATCAACCATGCCGAAAGCTCAAGCCAAACGACTTGTACGCGATCTCAGCACGCAGGCACTGCAAAAACGAGTGGGTATACGACAGAACCTGTCTCCTCAGCTATGGAATCTGTCCTATGACAACAGTGCGCTATCCTTACACGGTGTTGCTCTTCACGACATTCTAGAACAGTATGGTAGCCCGCTACATATACTGAATACCGAGAAGCTAGAACACAATGCCCATGCCATGATGTACGGGCATCAACAAAACCAGCAGCTCAGTGTTTATTATTCTTATAAAACTCATCCTGTCCCCAGGGTACTGCAGCTGTTGCACAGCTATGGTGTTGGGGCCGAGGTGATTTCTCCCTACGAGCTGTGGTTAGCGTTGCGTCTGGGGGTGGCTCCGCAAAAAATCATCTATAACGGACCGGCTAAGTCTGACGAATCGATCAAAATCGCCATTGACAAAGAGATTCGGCTATTAAATGTCAATCATTGCGAAGAGTTAGAGCGGTTTGCCAAAATTGCGCGGCAGGTGGGCAAGAAAGCCAATATTGCCATTCGTCTGGTGTTCTCTAAGGGATGGAGTGGGCAGTTTGGCTTGGGTGTGGATACGGGAGAAGCTCTGGCGGCCTACCGGCAGGCGCTCACCATGCCCGAACTCAATGTAACTGGGGTGCACTGTCACCGTGGTGTCTTATTTGAGAGCCTAGAAGATACGGCGAACTATCTCCGAGGTATTCAAGACTTTTTGGATACACTGCACCAGGAACTCGACTTTCACCCTGAGATTCTAGATGTGGGGGGGAGTATTGGCATTCCGACGGTGCGATCGCTATCCAACTTTGATAAAAAGCTTAGCACCACGTTTCGGATTGAAGCCCGAGAGCCAGCACCCCAGAGCTATCCAAGCCTGGAAGACTTTGCCGACCTGATTGCCAAACAGCTAACGGACTATTTTCATCGAGTGCAACGTCCTGTTCCAGAATTAGTGGTTGAACCAGGTCGCGCGATTACGGGAAATACTCAGTTTCTGCTGTCTCGCATCGTCGATACCAGGGCGACATCAGAAATCTTTACCTACGGTATTTTAGATGCCGGTGTTAGCGTTGCCGAAATTGTTCAAACCGAGTTTCACCAGGTATTTCCCCTAACGCAAAAGACCCGTCAGTCCGAAGAACTCTATCGTTTGGTGGGGCCTATTTGTCATATGGGAGATACTCTATACCATGCCTGGCGGCTACCTAAGTTAGAAAAAGGTGATGCCCTGGCCATTATGGATTCAGGTGCCTACTTTGTGCCTGAGGCACGGGCATTTTCATTTCCCAAACCCGGTATTGTCGGATTAGAGAGCAACGGTCGCTCTTTTGTTATTCGTCAATCCGATACGTTTGAAAGTCTTATCCACATGGATTGTCTGGCTGAGTAGGCCGTTTCACCTGTATTTTAGCTCGTTTGCATTATTGTTTGTCCTATGGTTGCCCTTAGCTCATCTGTCCAAGCTCCTATCATGATGACCATGGGAGACTATTTTGGCACTCTGGCGGTTGTACGGTCTTATGGTAAGCATAACCAGCCGACGCTGCTGGCTGACCCCAATACGGCTACCTTAACCCACCGGTCTCGCTATCTCTCTAAGGCGCTGCAGTCCCCACCGGTGGAAAATTTTGAGGCGTTTTTTACCTGGCTGATGGACTATGGTCAACAGCATCCTGGGGCATTTCTCTATCCATCGAGTGATGATATGACCTGGCTGATTGCCCGCTATCGAGAGCAGCTAGGCAAGTATTACAAGCTTTACAGTCCTGGTGTTGAGACCATCTATGCCCTGTTAAATAAGCCGCAGCTGCATGCCGTTGCCCACAAGCTTCAGATTCCGGTTCCATCTACAATTGCACCGACTTCTGTGGAAGCACTTAAAACCCTGGCCCATGACCTGACCTATCCGGTATTGATTAAACCAAGAACCCAAATTGGTATGTTGCGCCGTCAAAAGGGGCAGGTCTGTGAGACACCAGAAAAGCTGTTAGAGATTTATCCTGATTACCAACAGAAATTTTATTATCATCCGTTGCTGGTGGAGTTTGACCCAGAGGTGAACTGGCCGATGGTGCAGTCGTTTCATGCCTCTGCTGGTCAGAATACCTACAGTGTGGCTGGGTTTGTCGATGAGAGTCAAGAGATTTTTCTTACACGGGCGTCGGCTAAAGTGTTGCAGTTCCCAATTCGGGTGGGGGTGGGTCTCTGTTTTGAGAGTCGTCACATGAATCCCACTGTGTTGGAATATCTCAAAGCTATTTGTAAAGAAGTAGGCTACTACGGTGTATTTGAAGCGGAGTTTATTGTCGATGGCGATGAGCTGTTGCTGATGGACTTTAACCCAAGATTCTACGGGCAGATGGCCTTTGAACTTGCCCGTCAGCTACCGTTGGACCAGCTGGTTTTAGCCTATGCCAACAACGACATCGAGTATGGCAAATCTATTCAGGAACAGAATAAAAACTGGGACCACACTGTCGTATATCGGTTTTGCAATCAGTGGCGGCTGTGGCTGATTTTGACCACCCAAGCCATGGCTGGGCGATTTTCTTGGGTGGAACGACGTAAGTGGTTTACCTGGGCTAAACAGGCTGGCTGCGATCCAGTCTATGTGGCTGACGATCCTAGCCCCCGTCGAGCAGATATACGAGCAGTGGCTCAAAGTTGGCTTAAGCATCCGCGTAGTACGTTTAGGACATTTTTTGCAGACTTGTAAAGCTATTACACTGGCATTATTTGTTGATCAGAGGCTGCGGACTGGGCTTTAATAATTTTGGCATTGCTAATCCTCGAGCTGGTTTTAGCTGTGAGAGGTCGTAAAGTAACCACTGCTCTGGGCTGATTAATCCCCTAAATCAGCAATCGCACATTTTTTTGCCAGTGACATCATTTAGTACGGCCTCTACGACTTTGGCCGCTCCTGAATCTGAAAAATTGGCTCGAGCATAGGCTTGAGCATTGCTGCCTAGATGCTGTCTGAGATTGTTGTCATGCCAAAGAAGGTGGAGCGCTTCTTTCAAGCTTTCTACACAGTTAGGCTTAACTAGCCAACCTGTCTCACCATGGGTAATGTAATCAGCTGTGCCATAACAGTCAGTGGCAATGATGGCCCGACCCATTACCATAGCTTCCACCATGGTTACCTGACCAGCGCTGGTGACGTCCTCTTTAGGCTGTAGAGGAACAACATTGATCCGAGCCTGCTGGGCGAGCCTGAAGCATTCCGCCCGAGAGATACCGAAGGGGGTTTGTACCTGGTTTGGAATGGTTAATCCTTCTAATGCCGACTGACCGGATGCAACAACAGTAGACAGGTTGAGCTGCTCAACCGCCTGAAACAGTGTGTCAAAATCTCGATGGGCTGAGCCTAACGAGGTGATAAATGGTTTGTCTGTTGCTTCGTTGTAGGTAATGTTAATATCGGGAGATGGAAATGGGACAAACTGAAACCGACTTTTGGGCAGGTTTAGCCATTGACTGTAGATTTCAATTTCTCGATAGCTGTGGACCAGAAATCGGTCGATCTTGTTTAGGCTAAAGCGTGCCAGCCATCGACGAGGCCCAGTACTACAGTTACCCACATTAAATACCCAAGCAATGACGGGTTTATTGGAGCGTCTTAGAAACTTTTGTAAGCCGATGGCCGCAGGCAGCTGAGGAAAAACAGTGATTAATCCATCGGCCTCTGTGTCAAGAGCTTCTTTGGCTTGTTTCCAATATATTTTCCATTCTGAGAAAGTTGTTACCGTTGCTTTTTTGTCGTGCCATTTAGGCAGTGGCTGTCGTGGAGCAATTAGCTGAAATGTATGCTCATCCTCAGAAAAGTAATTGTTTAGCCAACGACAGTTATCGACATCATCCTGACTAAAAAACGGCGAAACAACGGCCCACTTCATAGGTTGAGTCCCTTAGTAAATCCTCTCGATGGATAAGTCAATATCAATCCTTACTAAAAATTACCCAGCCGTATCAACAGAATCCAGATTTTTTTAGGAGACTTGGTATAACCCTTATCTATTTAGCAAGTAATATCAAGGCTTCAAACGATAACTCTGATTTTTATTGGACTTGATTACAGGGAACCTTAGGTATTTTCTGATGTGAGGTTGGCTTAAATACGGCACTTAGGGATAAGGATTTTATAAGGTCCAAAAATTAATGCTGGAGAGACGTTCCATGGAACGTCTGTGCGTCCAATAGTGGGGACTAATTAATTTTGTTTCCTTATCTGAATGTTGACATCAGGATAGTAATCTTAAAGGTGTTGTTAATCCTTTTTTTAGTTAAGAAATTGGTGGGCTAGAGAAACTACAGAACTAGCCTTAAAGAGCCTTCTTACGGCTGTTTGTGGGACCATAAGAGAGCTGTAGTCAGGCACTTATTCAATGGCGTAACTCAGCACTAGAGGTTCTAGATTGAGAACTTCAGGAGCACAAAAATCAACTTCGAGAAAAGCTAAAATATCTTTTGATTGAGGGTTCCCTCGATTTCGACCGGTGACGCCTGCTGCAATCATAATTCCACAGCAGCCATGGCTTTTGAGTTGTTGCTGCTGCCATGTGTCTAACGCTTTGCGGTGATGATGATCGCCGATGTCATATTCGTGAAACAGGTGTAAGCCACTGTCCCCTGTTTGCCAAATACCCAGCTGAAACGTCAGTTGATTAAACGGGTCGTGACCAGGATTAAAACACATGGCCTGAATGCCTCCAAAGTGCTCAAGCTGCTGAATGAGTGCTGTGGCTTTGGGGCGTGATGTTTGAATAACAACCACGGGCCAGGATGCTTTGCTGACGATGGTTTTTCCTTTGGATAGCGTCTGGTAGTACATATTACTTGAGCGTAGCTGTTTTAAGCGCTCAGGCGACATCTTAGTGAGTAAAATCAGCGCTCCGTCGGGGATGAGATCGTCTTGTATTACAGGAATATTGACGATCTCATCGCTAACCTCAAGCATGTCTTCTGTTTCTGCCATTAAGTTGGCAGAGATTTCTGGCAATGACATGACCTTGACTGTACATTGCTTGGGGCCTTCGGTTTCTACAGGGTTAGGAACCCGTAATGTTGTCTCAATGGGCTCTAATACATCGAGTGGATCGGGGGCTTTTTGAAAAAATCGCTGAAGTGCATCTAAGGTGACGATTAAGGTGGCTGCTTCGATATCGTCAAGTTCGTGACGCATGCCCTCTAAGGGGTGAATGCTACCAAATTCGTAATCGTCTGGCTCTGGCTGACGCGGTCGGTCAACAGCATAGTTGAGAAAAAAACAGTCTTGGGTAAGAAAGACTTGCTGTAATAGCTGGGACGACATGCGATCGCACGACAAAACCTGCTCCCGAAACTGCAGAAGCGAATCTAGGCTGCGATAAAACAGCAAACCATAGTCCACATCGGCCATCCCTAAAATAGAGATATATAGCGTGTCGATATCCCAGCGATTAAGTTAGACCGCCAGCATCTCCTGTTCGCTATGACGATACCATGTGGCCTGATGCCAAAGTGCCAGGGCCTTCTGGCGCAGTTGCTCGCTGTAGGCAGCCGGAACAGAGGGGGGCGGTGTACTAATCTGAGACAACAAATGATCAAAGATTTCATCAACCCAAGGCAGCTTAGCCCCATAGACCACATCAATACCCAGCTCCTGCAGCACCCCCCGCAAAAAAAACTGTAGCTCTCGGTCGTTAACAACGACTCGCTGAGGGCGACCGGGTTCAGCGGGACCTTGAGGATGTTCAATTGCCTGCAATAGACTCCTCGCGACCGCTTCATAACCACTGTCGGTAGCGACCATATCGACACTGCGCACATAGCCCTGATTGCCATCGATCCACAAAATACAGTCGCGGTCCTCCTCCTGTGATTTAGGCATTGAACAGCGCCCACCCTCCCAAACACTGTTGGTTTGAGGCAATTTTTGAATACGACGGCGAGTAAACGGGCTTAGTGGCGGCATAAATTCAGAGGCTAGCTAGCAAAGAAACAATTGGTTACTTTGAACACATTTACCAGCAAATAGCTGCTGTTATGAACAGCCTCTATTGTGGAAAAGAATGTCATCATTTGCTACGACCCGATAGATTTGTTCAATAATTGCAGCTCAGGTGACTGTTAAAAATTATAGGCAAGCAGTTACATACAAATGCTTGCGCGTATAGATGATTTGCCCAGACAAACTCAATAACAATCATTGAAGCTCGAAACGTTCCCCATCAATGGCTGAGCTAAACTAAACTAGAGCCTTAAACGTCAGTCGTTAATTTAAACAAGCCATGACCCAAGCCACACAATCGCAACAGGGAATCCTGATGACTGAGTCAGCCCTAAGTCATGTCCTCGCATTAAAAAAGAAACAGGGAGATAATTTATGTCTGCGTGTGGGAGTACGCCAGGGAGGCTGCTCAGGGATGTCCTACCTGATGGACTTTGAAACCCTTGATAACATTGGCGAACATGATGAAGTGTTTGATTATGAAGGCTTCAAAGTAATTTGCGACAAAAAAAGCATGCTGTATCTCTATGGGCTTGTTCTTGACTATAGTGATGCCCTAATTGGCGGCGGATTTCAGTTTACTAACCCCAATGCCGATCAAACCTGCGGCTGTGGTAAGTCATTTAGTGCCTAGGTCTACATACAATGTGCTTGCCACGATGGTTGTCGGAGGCGCTTTCGCCACTTAAAAGCGCTCGGTCTAAACGTGGCCAAGGTTTAGAATGGGAAAGTTTTTGACAGTAACTTTCCCTATGAGCCAAACCATTGACGAACAATTTGAAGCAGGTCTAAATCGCTATCAGGCTGGTGAACCGGTAGAAACGCTGATTCCCATATTTAAGGATCTCAGCGCCCAAGCCCCCAAAAATAGTGCTATCTACACCTGTCTATCGTGGCTCTACCTGCTGGTAGAAAAGCCAAATGCTGCCTATAAGGCTGCTCAAAAAGCAATTAAGATTACACCCCAAGACCCGCAGGCTCACATCAATATAGCCATTGCGATTCTAGATAGCGGTCGTAAAGGTGTGCGTGAACACATAGAGCTGGCGTCTCAGTTAGTCATGTCTGTCGAGGAAGTCCAAGACGACATCCGACAGAATTTTGAAGAAGGATTAACGAGAAAGCCCGACTGGAAAAGTCTAAAAAAAGTAGAAAAGTGGATTTTTGAATAGATAAAACCCCTGCCAAATAAGGGTTTGACTCAGGACTTCCAGTTTTTCTAGACAAAAAATGGAGTTACAAAAGTTCATCAATTTTTGTCTAGATCGCTGAGAGAACCCAGGGTTAACCCTCGTTTTTCTATCCTGGGTCAAGGGGCTTTCTTCAGCTTTTTGTAAGGGTTGCAGGACAATGATCCCCACGATTTTTTAGCTATTTTTGTCGGTCAGATAACTTAACGCTTGAAATAAAAAGGAACTGATAAGCTTAAGAAAAGATTCCGATAAGTTTTTCTTTTGTTGGAACTCACCCCGTTGCAAGGAGCCTTAAAAAAAATGGATAAGCATGCTGTAGAAGTTAAACCAGAAACCAGAAACCATAAGGGATTTTTTGTACAGGATGGTCCCTATGAATTGATGGGGATTGAAAAGTCTGGTTGGGCCTTAATCTGTATTGATGAGTCAGTTTGTCACTACGTTGATCCTGATAACTTACAGGCATCTCAGGGACTAGATATTGATGCTGTGTAAGGGGTATACCCCTCACCCCCTATGACTCATTTCGGTAAAACTCAACTTCTACAGTATGGCGGCCCTAAGTAGGTCAGCCATATTTTTTTGAGATTATTTTGGTTGAGTAATTTGCTTCTAAGTATCGATAAATCGGGATGAGTCATCGGGTGTGTTTGAGTCTTGAAGTTGTCTATTGAAAAACTTACTACAGCATTTAGCCCGTCAAAGTTGACGCATCTTTTTGTTATCCTCGAGGCTATTTAATCTGTTGACTATTGATTAAATAGCCCCGGTTTCGAGATAACTTATGAAATAGACGCAATCGAGCTAATAGATTGCTGAGGTTTTCTAACTTTGTGTATGAAAGAGCGATTAATTAACTGGCTCAATACGGCTTTAAGCATCAATCTTTTTTTTGTTTTGGCCAGCTTTGTCTGGTTTGCAACGGCCTTGGTGGGACGAGCGGCCAATATTAACCTAGGGTTTGACTTGTGGTATCGCCTTTGGGATCCAGTGTTTATGCCCTCCATCGGTATTCTGATGGCTGGAGCCATCATCAGCGGCATCGTTAGTTGGGTATCCCGTCGATTTTTTGCCGGATAGAGCTTAGTACACTCGCGTATACCAGCGCATTAGGACTTTGGCTAATCGGGGTGGATCGTGACGGATGGTGCCCTTTTCGGTTTCATGCATGACGTTGGCAATCACGATTCGTCGTCCTGAGGCAATTACAGCATCTCGATCAAAGACAACCCGCTCGGCACCCTCTTTGCGATAGCGATCTAAAGCGGCTGCAGACGGGGAGCGTTTTTGGACTAAAACAGCATCAAACAAGCGTCGACTGCAGGCTCGGTCAATGGCGCGAATATGCTCAGACACGCTGTAGTCGTCAGTCTCACCGGGCTCAGTCATAATGTTGCACACATAAACTCGAGGGACCTTGGCTGATGCGATCGCATCGGCAATATCAGGCACCAATAAGTTAGGCACAATGCTGGTGTAAAGACTGCCGGGGCCAATGATGATGTAGTCAGCTACTTTGATGGCGTTGATCGCTTTAGGCAATGCCGGTGGAGCTGAGGGCGTACAGCCAATATTGTCAATCCGGCTCCGAGCGTTGGTGATATTTGTCTCCCCTTCAATGTGACGCCCGTCGCTGAGCTCGGCCCATAGTTTGACATCGCTGAGGGTAGAGGGTAGCACTTCCCCCCGCACCGCCAATACCTGAGAACTGGCGGCAATGGCCTTTTCCCAATCACCGGTTACTTCATTCATGGCCGCCAAAAATAGGTTGCCAAAGCTGTGGCCGCTAAGACCGCTGCCGCTGCTAAACCGATATTGAAATAGCTCTGTAACCAGTTTTTCTTGATCGGCTAGGGCGGCCAAACAGTTACGGATATCACCGGGGGGCAGTCCGCCCATTTCTCGACGGAGCCGACCTGAGGAGCCGCCGTCATCGGCTACGGTGACGATGGCCGTAATGTTGGCACTGTAGCGTTTTAAACCCCGCAGCATCGTCGATAGCCCAGTGCCGCCGCCCACCACCACAATGCGGGGACCCCGGTTGAGCTTGCGGTGGGTTGCGATCGCATCCCATAAGCTACTTTCCTGACTGCCCGGTAGCAAAACTTCCGTAATCGAGCCCAGGGTGCGACTTTGGCCCCAAACAATAAGAGATACCCCGAATATACTGGCCAAAGGGCCGCTAATATATCGAGGAATTAGCTGGGTAATGGTGCGCAGTACGGTCGAGACAAGCCGCACTGTAAAAAATACAGGCGTTAGTCTTAGCCAAATCATGGCTCCCAACCCCACCAGGAGCACACCGACAGTGCTCAAAAACAACCAGCGTTTGACCAAAAGGCCAGGTAAAAGCCAACGGACCCAGCGGTTGTGAACCGGGGTTAAATCCTTTGTTTCTTGCCAAACAAATCGGATGTTGCGCTTTAAGAATTTTTGTATTGAATCGATCCACAAGAGCATAGTCTATCTCTCACGCCCTTTTCACAACCATGGGTTATCTTGTCATAAGCTGTCACCAGCTCGTTAGCGAGTTATCGTAACTGCCGCCATGTCTGTCCCAGAACCAAACGCGATTGTTCCCCAATCTCCCTGTGAAGGTGATACTCCAATTCTTGAACTCCAAGGTATTTCCAAACGATTTGGCAGTAATCAGGTACTTGACAATGTTGATTTAACAGTAACCCCCGGTGAGGCCGTCGCCCTGATTGGGCCATCGGGTACGGGTAAATCGACTATTCTGCGGATTATTGCTGGATTACTGGCCGCTGATGAAGGCGATATTTTTATCGCTGGCCAGCAACGCCAGGGGTTAATCGAAGATTCAGACGATGATCCGGTCAATATTGGCATGGTGTTTCAGCAGGCGGCCCTGTTTGATTCACTAACGGTGCAAGAAAATGTCGGGTTTTCCCTGTATCAAAAATCTGGTTTATCAGAGCGGGAAATTAATGAGCTAACAAAGCATGCAATGGAAATGGTGGGGTTACCCAACATTTGCGATCGCTATCCGGCTGAGCTTTCGGGAGGTATGCGTAAGCGAGTCAGTTTTGCCCGTGCCGTCATCACCAACCCCCGTGAGGCCCAAGAAAAGCCAACCGTCCTACTGTATGACGAACCAACGGCTGGATTAGATCCCATTGCATCCACCGTGATTGAAGATTTAATTCGCGGCATCCACAGCAACCGTGGCTGTAGCACCTATTTGATTGTTACCCACCAAGACAGCACAATCCGTCGCACCGCCGACCGGGTAATCATGCTGCATAAAGGCTCGATTCAGTGGATGGGTGCGGTTGAAGAAATTGACTCCACCCCCAATCCCTATGTGCGGCAATTTTTTAATGCCGCCATTGACGGTCCAATTCGAGTAGCCAATTGATACCACCGTAGTCAAGACAGTTATGGCCTAAACCATTAGGGAATAGTGCGGATTCGACGCGGTTTTGTGGAATAGAGTACTAGCACATCGGCCATCGGTCAGTGCGTAAGAGAGTGCTTTACCCAATAACCTCCCTTTACAAAAAAACTGATGGCTACCCTAACAGTTACCAACACGAACAATGGTGGTGCAGGTTCTTTGCGGGCAGCAATTGCTTCAGCGAACGATGGCGATACGATTCGGTTTTCATCGACATTAGCAAATCAAACCATCCGCCTAGAACGGCAGCTCGTCATCGACAAGAGCCTAACCATTGATGGCAGCGACGCACGCAACCTCACCCTCAGCGGTGAAAACCAAACGCGGATTATGCACATTAGCTACGACTACTCAGATGTCGAGCTACGCAACCTGACGTTTGCCAATGGCCGGGCCGTCGATGACGACCCGGATACCGCATTGCAAGGCGGGGCCATTGAAGTGCGTGACTCCAACACCTTGGTGGTCGAAAATTCTCGATTTATTGACAACCGCGGTGAGCGCGGTGGGGCCATTTTTATTTCCTACGGTTCTGCCGACACTATTAAAGACAGTGTGTTTGATGGCAATGATGGCACCTCGACTGATGGGTTTAGTGCTGGTGCCATTTCTACATTTGGTGGGGGCACCGGGGCACAGGTTGTCAATACCAATGGGGTGCGCGACGTCGGTGGTGGCGCATTTCTAGATATTAGTGGTTCCACATTTATCAACAACAAAGGAACCTACGGTGCGGTTTATACACTGCTGACTGACCTCAAGGTCGAAGATACGGTTTTTAGAAATAATGAGGCTTTGCGTGAAGGGGGTGCCATTTTTACCGATGGTGCCAATGGTACCGAGCAGGCCGATGACATCGGCGGAACCACCGTCATTCGCAATGTTGTGGCTGAGGGCAATAAAGGGGGCGCTGTTTACGGCGGCGCGTTTTATTTTTTCGGCTACTCAAAAGACAGATACATCATTGAGAACAGCCGAATTACCAACAACACGGCGCGACGCGGGGCCGGAATTGCGGCGCAATCAGCTCGTGATGCGGGGCCAGGGGACGGAGTTGAACTGATCATTCGCAACTCCATCATTGACAATAATACTGGCTCCTCCCAAGGGGGCGGTCTGTGGGCTGATGTAAAAGGCGGCGTCACGATTGAAGGCTCCACATTTGCCAACAACCAAGTTACAAGCTCCGGCAGTGTCCCCCTGGGTGGGGCCATCGTCCTCAATACCCCAGAGGAGATTCAATCAACCATCACTGACACCACCTTTGTTAACAACACGGCCAGTGCTCAAGCGGGTAGCATCTGGATTCGCAGCCGCACCGCCGCTCAGAACTTGACGATTCGCGATTCTCAATTTGTCAACAATCGTTCCGGAAATAATCAGCTGGAAAATACGGTCAACTTTCCAGCTATCAATGGGGGTGGCAATACCGTTCAAAATACTGATGGTGTCGACGACGGGCTGGCTGGCGCAGAGCTTGTAGATGTACTTGCGATCGCTCCCCTGCCCCCTATTTTTCCCGAACCAGCTCCCGAACCAACTCCTGAGCCAAGACCCGAACCAACTCCCGAA
>JBHJIV010000141.1:0-12382 GCA_050043105.1 Leptolyngbyaceae cyanobacterium
GGATCTGGAGTTGTAGGGGGCTCCGGATTCGTAGGGGGTTCTGGATTCGTAGGGGGTTCCGGGTTCGCAGGTGGTGCAGGATCTGGAGTTGTAGGCTGCTCAGGAGGAGTAGGCGCACTACCCGGTGGGTCAGGCTTAGTAATAGGTCCTGTAGGTGGATCGGGCTGGGCTGGCTGGCCGGGCTGAGCGGGCTGACCCGGTTGAGCAGGTTGACCCGGCTGGTCGGCCTGAGTAGGAGGCTGATTTACAGCCGCACTAACTTCGTTTTCAAAGCCTCCAGGGATGGTGTTCCCTTGCAAAAAGTCAGCGGCGGGTGATGCTGAGAAATCAGGTAAAGTCGCTGAGCCATCCGCCGTCGTCGTAACGTTTCCGGAGAGAAATTCTGGATTTTCGATGACATCGTCGCCGTCTTCAAATTCTTCTTGCTCCAGTGCGTCTTGAATTTCCTCTCTAACCGCATCAACAGCAGCATCGCCAGTGGGTGTGTCCAGATTCTCCACTAGACCAGCGGCTAAATCACTGGTTGCATAAAACTCGTCTAAATCAAATTCGAAGCGCTCAAAGCTCCCATCTGATTTCAGTACAGCCATCTCGCCTGCGTAGAGCGGCTGTTGAGCAGTACCGTCCTGATTAATGGCCATCATTGGCCCCTCTGGATTATTGGTTAGGGCACCAACAATTGTCGTATTGGTTTCTGGGATAAACCGTACAAACAGTGCAGAGCCATGAATGCCAGTCGTGGCATTAGGAGTTTGAATAGTGCTGCGTCCCTGCCCAGGTGGAATCAACAACAGGACCGTGCCATTGGACAGACGAAAATTTCGGGTATTGGGAGTGAATTGAAAAACAGCACTTTCACCAATGCGGGCCAATGAGCCATCGTTAAAACGCAGCTCGGCACGTGCTCTACGGGCAGTGGTCAGAGCATCACCCACACCCAAAACATCAGATATCCGAGCCCGACGCGCTCGACCATTGGCAAATAGCTGCACCTGGTTGCGTGTCAGTTCTACCCGAGCCCATGTCAGAGCTGATTGAGCGCTGGCAGCTCCAGGGGTAGACAGCAGCATCCCTAACGATGCGCAAACCAAGGGCACCAAGCGACCAGCGGCCGCTACATTCAGTTTCTTCATTACAGTCGGTTAATGAACCAGCTAAAACATCAAGGACACATACCCAATAACCTCAGTTCGTAGCAAAGCTGTGCTGCTGGACCAAATTCAATCCGACTTGCTGGCCACAGGAACTATGAGATCATTGAAATCCCCGCATATGTGAAGTTCTTGATACACCCTTGACTTTATGCTAACGGGCTTATCGGTAAATTTGGGTAAGATTTTATGAAGTGTGGAAGGTTAGTTCATGCCTTATTTGAAGTTTCTGTAGAAATTGGTACAGAATTTCCAGTTTAGAAATCGTCGAGCAGAGGGCCTAACCGAGCTAATACAGGATCGGCTGGCTCGGTATCATCATGGGGCACTCCCTGGTCAGAGTCTGATGGCTGCGGGGTGCTTGGCATAGGCTCGGTATCGGGGGCATCAGTTTGGTGCAATGCTGATGGAATGCTGGTATTGTCTTCAAGAGTCGCCACACGCACAGTGAGCTGAGCAATCTGATGCTGTAGTTCCATAAACAACATCACAGACTGTGTTGGTTCTTTGCTCAGCAAATATTGACGTAGCGCTTGCTTACACAAATCGCTAAAACTTTGCTCATGGTTACCCTGATGGGTTGCGATCGCATCCAATAAAGCCCGATCCCCATCGCCATCATCGAAGGAAACGCTCTTACGGATGGATTTAGCAGCCATGATTTACCTAAGGAGCAGAATAACACTGCCCCTAATAACGCATAGCTGGGGGTAGCCCGTCAATCTAGCCAGCCGCTGCCGCCGTAAGGTTAGCCAACTGGGCCTCTCCATAAATATATTGACCCAGCGCATTCGCCTGTCGAGATGGCTTAGCCAAATGCCCCTTAAGCTTGGCCTCCTTTAATAGAGGGCGCAGGTCGCTCCAGAAAAATTCACCACCACCACCAGTTACAATCACATCCGTAGAGCGCTCCGGCAACCAGTTTAGAAATCGCTGAGACAGCTCACGGGCAAAGCTCTTGCGCAATGTTGGCAAAATCTCATCCAGGTCTGTTGGCCGCAGTGCCCCCTTCGGACGATAAAACCGTTCACCCTCAGCCTTATGAACAGATTCAATTAACGACAGAGACTGACTGTCAGCCCCATCAATCTGGGCGGCCACCCGCTCATAGAACTGAGCCATCCCAAATGACTCACTTTGAGACGCCCCGCGAGCAAACCGAAACCGATCAATGGCCAAAAAGTCAGTCGTCTGATGGCCAATATCTACAATAGCGACAGACAGATTTGGAAAATCAGGGCTTGAGGTGCGCTTATTTTGAGCCTCACTCCAAATCAAACTGCCATACCCTTCAGGCATCACCCAAACCTTATCTACAGTTATCTCTCTCGCCTGCCCCCGATAGACCATCACATGAGGGGAACTCAGCAAACTTATAATTTCTGACTTCTCACTATCAAACTGCTCCTGAGAGTGATAAGGCAGGCCTAAAACGATGCCAATGTTGCCCTTCAACCCAAAGTAACCGACACAGGCCAACGTTTTTACCAAGGCATCATCCACCTTGGATTGCCCAACTCCTAGATCAGCCCCAAAGTCAGCTGCCAGCTGACCCACCGCAAAGCCCTTACCCTGGTACTCCAACCACATATCCAGCAGCGGATCGCTTGGCTGCGACTCAAAACTACCACGGCGCACCTGCTCCACTGTCAGATGGGCAACATTTGCAGGAATGAGTGCCACATCACTTTGATTGCGTTTAACACAGGTTTTAGTGGCTGTACGACCTAGGTCAATGCTAAGGAGCTTCATCTTAGGAGTAGGCATAACGCAAGTTGGGAGCTAAAAACCTTTAACAACGAATAACTAACCAAAACCGATACTAACTGTGAAGGGACCGCTAAGCAAAAGCCCTGCGAGAAAGCGACAGCTCAAGTTCTGATACATAATGCCGCAAGCTTGACCAACGGTGAGTCGCCTTCGTGACAAAGTCAACATTGAAATTAGTTAAGAAATATCTGAACCTAGCAAATCAGTTCAATTGTACTATAAAACACACATCCTATCAACATGTCCATAATTAAAGTCAACTATTTTGGTAGCAAATGAAACCTCTAATACATGCTATCCGGCGGAGTTTGAAGAAAACCTATGAGTCCGTCCACCTTTTAGAGAAATGTGTCTAGGCTGGTAGCCAATACAGCGCCCACATCACAACCAGATTAAACATTGGGTTTTTCCTCTACGAAGGATCTAAAGTCTGGACGTGGCCACAAATTAGATACTAGGAAACAGGTTATGGCACAAAGTTTTGGAGTAATTGGACTGGCGGTGATGGGGGAAAATTTAGCCCTCAACGTCGAGCGCAATGGTTTTCCGATTTCTGTTTACAATCGGTCGCGCGAAAAGACTGATGCCTTTATGGCTAATCGTGCAGGTGGCAAAAATGTCGTGGCGGCCTATTCCCTAGAGGAGTTTGTGGCTTCCTTAGAGCGACCTCGACGAATACTGCTGATGGTCAAAGCCGGTAAGCCCGTAGATGCTGTAATTGACCAGCTCATGCCGCTGCTTGATCCCGACGACATGATCATTGACGGCGGTAACTCTTTATATGAAGATACTGAGCGTCGTGTGAAGGTGCTAGAGTCTGCTGGCTTCCGCTTTATCGGTATGGGTGTTAGCGGCGGTGAAGAAGGTGCGCTCAATGGACCTAGCCTGATGCCCGGTGGTACGCAAGCCGCCTATGAGTCGATTGAGCCCATTGTGCAGAAGATTGCAGCTCAAGTCAGCGATGGCCCCTGTGTGACCTACATTGGCCCTGGCGGTGCCGGTCACTACGTCAAAATGGTGCACAACGGCATTGAGTATGGCGACATGCAGCTGATTGCCGAAGCCTATGACCTGATGAAGAATGTTCTAGGTCTAAGCCATGAGCAGCTCCATGAGGTGTTTGCCCAGTGGAACACCACAGAAGAGCTCGACTCCTTTTTAATTGAGATCACAGCTGATATTTTTACTAAAACCGAAGGGGATGTAGCCTTAGTTGAAAAGATTTTGGACGCTGCCGGTCAAAAAGGAACCGGGCGTTGGACCGTAATGACTGCTCTGGATATGGGTGTCAGCATTCCCACCATTACGGCAGCCGTAAATGCTCGGATCATGTCTTCTATTAAAGAAGAACGGGTGGCCGCCTCTAAAGAGATTAGCGGTCCGAGCGGTCAGATTACAGAGAACACCACCCTCTGGATCAACAAGATTCGCGATGCACTGTACTGCTCCAAGATTTGTTCCTATGCTCAGGGTATGGCACTGCTGCGTAAAGCATCCGAGACTTTTGATTATGGTCTCAAGCTAGACGAATGTGCCCGTATCTGGAAGGGCGGCTGCATTATTCGTGCCCGCTTCCTAAACAAGATTCAGCATGCATTCATCGAGAATCCTGAACTCCCTAACCTGTTGTTGGCTCCTGAATTTAAGCAAACAATTCTAGACCGACAAGCCGCCTGGCGAGATGTGGTGGCAATGGCCGCCCAATATGGTATTCCGGTCCCTGCCTTTAGCGCGTCATTAGATTACTTTGACAGCTATCGTCGGGCTCAGCTACCTCAAAATCTCACCCAGGCCCAGCGCGATTACTTTGGGGCTCATACCTACCAGCGTATTGACAAAGACGGTACGTTCCATACTGAGTGGACAAAAGAGACAGCTGCGGTGTAGCACAAAAGAACTACATTTATTCCACTTATTATACGGGGCTCATGTGTTTAATATGCATGAGCCCCATGTATCCTTTTTAGTTTAAATTTAGGGTTTTACCTTGACACCATCTGTAAGGTAGTCAGCAAGGGCATTGCCTAACTTTTTCTCCTTTGAGTCAGATGGAGGACGGTAAAAAACACTTCGTGTGAAAAAGAACAAAACGATTGCTCCCATAATAATGGGTTCCATTATGTTATCTCCCTGATGTAATTCGAAAAGGATAATTACTGACCCGTTAAAGTCAGACTGGTCGGCGTTTTTATGACAAAAGGCTCTAAGTGCTACATGAGGTAGTACTTGCTTCTGTGACTTTGAAAGCTTTGTTTTCAAGAAAAATGTGCGTTCCCCAGTTATCAGCCTCTAGTGAACTAAAGGCTTAAAAGGAAGTTGCTCAAAGTGACAATGACGGCAAATATAACCATCTCGATCTGGCCAAATCTAAATGCCTATATCCTAGGAACCCTCTACAGGTTGCAACTCCGCATCTTGTCAAACTGTTCAGCTTGACGAGCCCTTTAACAGAGCCAGAGGGTTAGATACTTGATGAATCGCTTTTATTAATCTTGAAAGGTGTTGTGATTAATTAATTTGCCCGTGTATTACAAAAGTCTTCAGACATCTAACCAACCATCACACCAATAGCTATCAGGTCTAACGGAAGCTAGGTGAAATCCCTCAGCCTTTGTTTTTCAACGTTCGCATTTAAACATATTCGCTCACTGGAGTATAACGTGATTTATTTTCTTGAAGTTGTTAAGCTTGGATGAATACAAAATACCCTTCTATTAAGATAATGTGAGCCTCTAAGATTTCCGCTGATTATCCCGGTTTTAGGCTGTTTCAAGAGAAATTCAAATGTCCAAAACTATACAGTGTTGTATGGTTTTCAATTTGACTGAAAAGGGGATTGTCTCATGCATGAGACAATCCCCTTAAACTAATATTCAGTAAAGATGCCAGGAGTTAGAGGTGCTGCAGGTTCTGTTGGAGAGAGGTTAAGTGTGTTGTCTATCTACCTAAAAGTGAGCCATGTGATCTTCTAGTATCACGGCTGCTCAGTTTGTGTTTGGGTAAGCTGCACAGGAGCGTTAATATCCACAACAGATAAGTACAAAAAGCCAAGGAATAAGCTAATGCAGCTAATGGCAAACCAGACCCATCTAATGCGCGGTTGTTCGACGTTTGGTTTTTGAGGGTGTTGCATATAGTCAGGATGGGTACAGGTATCAAAAAACACATTTATGTCAATCTAACGTGCCCATTTAGTCTCACTGATTATCGAAATGGTTTACTGACGGCTCAATGGTTAGGCTTTTAGGCAGTATTGCAGTCATTGACACCAGGCCAGCATAGTTTAGTGGTCTGCAATTACTCTGAGATTTCTTAGGCGGTTGATGATAGCAGCGAGTTCATGACGTCGGAATTCGCTGCTATCGGCCATAGGGTATGGAGTAAGCGCATCGAAGTCCTGACGCTGCACCCCAACCATAATATCGTCTAAGAGATTTTGCAGAGAATGAGGGCGATGCTGTTGCCAGGTGAGAATTGCGTAAGCAATGGCTCGGACTTGATTTGGTTCTATCAATTGTTCGATACCGCGCAGATCAATATATTCTTGGCCAATGGTTAATGTGGTGAGACTTTGGGTTTTGACTTTGGCTGGTTTGCGATCGCGACCAAACTGAGGCAGCCAAATTTGTCGTGGGGTGATAGCGCCAAAGTGTTGACCACCCTCTGCTTTGCGATCGCTAGGGTAGTTGGCCGCAATTGTCTTGGCCTGAGCGGTGACATCGTGGGCTATGTAGTTATCTAAGGCAATCACACGATCAGCAACTTCGAAGTAGTCGCCGCTGCCACCCATCACCAAGACAGTAGAAATACCGTGGTCGGTGTAGAGCTGTCGCACTTTTTCAATAAACGGGGTGATGGGTTCTTTTGCTTTAGCGATCAGCGCTTGCATGTTGCGATCGCGAATCATTAAATTTGTCGCAGCCGTATCCTCATCAATTAGCAGTACTCTGGCTCCCGCCTCAATCGCCTCTAAAATATTGGCCGCCTGGGACGTACTACCGCTGGCATTCGCAGTACTAAACACTTGAGTCGATACTCCCTGAGGCAACCGCTCGATAAAGGGCGAAATATCCACACCCGTCACACTGCGACCATCTTCCGCCCGGACCTTGACGGTCGCGCCCTCGGCCACTGCCCGCTCACGACCGTCGCCAGGAATATGATTATAAATACCCTGGGCAATCGCTCTGAGCACCGTTGATTTGCCATGGTAGCCACCCCCGACGATCAGCGTTACTCCCTCAGGAATACCAAGACCGGCAATCGGGCCAGCATGGGGAGTTTGCAGAGTCACTTCTAGAGACTTGGGAGCCTGAAACGGGATGGCCGTCACCAAGGGTCGAGCATCAACACCGCTACGTCTAGGTAAAACCGAGCCGTTGGCAATAAAGGCCACCAGTTTTTGAGCAGACAGCTGCTGTCGCAGAGCATTGGTATCTTCGACGGTGGCAATGTGTCGCTCTAGGGCCTCGCACCACTCGGGCTGGTGGTATAAGACTGAGGCCACCAGCTGAGGTAAATCCTCAGTCAGTAACTCCTTAGCGGCTTGGCCCGCAATCCGTCGACCAAAGGCGGGTAGTCCTACTCCCAGACGTAGTTCTATCCCCTCGGGGTTAACCTGCAAAGCCGTGCGAGCCAAAACAGCCTGGCTGTTAGAGGCCATCACCAGACGACCGCTTTTACCGGAACCTCGACGCTGTTGAATCTTTGAAATCAGGTCATTGGCTTGCCGGTGTAAAAAATCTGCTAGCACGACGCATCGAGTTTGATCATGCCAGTAGGGTTGAGGCCACTGGCTGTGGTGATGATTAATCCAGATAGTGACTCGGCTCGGCGCAGCAAAAGGGTCACCCTGAATGTGAGCCAGGGTCAGGTCAAACGTAGAAAAGCGATAGCGCCCCTTAAGGCTTTTGTAGGCAGAGTAACTGCGTCCATCCAGCTGCTCTAACGTTTGTTCAAGAAATGCTCGTGATGCCATGACCCCTGAATATGAGCAGGGGTACTCCGTCGGACCTAATCTATCCGAAAGAAGATGACACACTGCCCCTATTTAATTAAATTCTGTGTAAGTCTAGCGTTTCAAGCACCGTATAAGTCCAGCCCTGCAGGCAATACAGGAAGTTGTGACTTTCATCACATGGCCATGTGTCAAATGTCATGCGCCAGGTTTAGAGGTGTCACTTTGCTAGACCTGCGATTCATGAATACTAATTGCATAGAGGTGTAACCACATATCCCATGGCTTATCTGTCAGTCCATCCCCGTTGCCTGAAATTCGTCAAGTCTGCCCTTGTTTTATTCGGCGCTACTTTGCTAAGTAGTCTGATGCCTGCTGCGGTTTTGGCCAGCCCCGTTACCAATGCTCCACTAGCCGATGGTGTTTATCTCTATGGTCAACAGCCGGTAGCCGCTCAGCCTGGTTCGACCTACATGGTATTTGAAGTGACTGACCGTCGTGCTGTCGGGGCGTTTTATATGCCTAGCTCCTCATTCGACTGTTTTTACGGGGATATTTCATCTACACGCTTAGACTTGACCGTTATCGATAGCTACGAGCAAACGACTCATCCTTACTCCCTTGCAGTTCAAAACCAGCCTACGTTAGCCGCTGGGCAAGCAGGTGCCCAGTTCAATATCAGTGGGTTTACTCAAATCAGCTCCCTATCCGAATTAGACAAGAGTATTTTAGAAACCTGTCAGACTGTTCAAACCAATATTATTTAAGTCTAAAGCGCTGTCTGACTTTACCTAGATCCGCTCTGCTCAATGGGAAACGTGGTGCAGGCGGTCCAGTCTTCATCTCAATGCAAGGTTTGATCCACCACCCTATCGGTGGCGGATCATTTTTTTGACCTTAATTTTGAGCAAAACGTCAATAACCTGCCCACGCAGGGGAGTACTGAGCGTGCATGAAAGCACAAATACAGGCAGATAGCTCGATTTCTTTATCAATTTTTTATCCACGCTGCGTGGATCATGGAGATTCGATACTGCTTAATTCATATTCCTATAAATTTCTTTATCCTTCGGGCAAACTGAAACCATATCCGTTGTCTACTGGGCTTTACGGATGACCCTACCTACTCAAATTCGGCTCTCCAGGCTGTCGGGATGCCTCGAAGATGGGTATATTTTTATTACATAGTTAAAAAACTTAATGTCCTTAGTAACCCTGGTTAATACCAGATTGCTCAAGTTTCTTTTATAGGTTTCGACTCCATATCCTGGCAGAGGTCCACAAAACATGTTTGAACATTACACCAATGCGGCAATAGCGGTGATCATGCAAGCCCAGGAAGAGGCAAGACGCCTGGGTCATAATTTCGTTGGTAGTGAGCAGCTACTGCTTGGAATTGTAAAGGAAGGCTCGAGCATTGCCGCCCGAGTACTCAGTGATTTTGGAGTCAACCTGGCAAATTCTCGTGCTGAAGTAGAGTCCATTATCGGGCGCGGCTCCGGTAATGGCCCTACTGCAATTCCCTTTACACCCAAGGTTAAGCAAGTTTTTGAACAGGCGTTCCAAGAGGCCCGCATGCTGGATTATCCCTACATTGAGCTAGAATATTTGCTGCTGAGTCTGACTCAAAATGTAGAAAGCGTTGCTTATAGGGTTCTTAATAATTTGGGTGTAGACCCCACCCAGGTACGTACTCAGCTGATTCGTACTATTGGCGAAGTATCGGCTGTTCCTGCAGGTGGTCGCTCTAGAGAGACTGATAAACCGAGACAGGGGGGCAAACGCAGTGGTGTTTTAGCTGAGTTTAGTACTGATCTAACTGAGCTAGCAGCGTCTGGCAAACTAGACCCCGTCATTGGTCGCGCCCAAGAGATTGAGCGGGTCGTACAAATTTTGGGGCGACGGACAAAAAATAATCCTGTGCTGGTGGGTGAACCCGGTGTGGGTAAAACTGCGATCGCAGAAGGTTTGGCCCAGCGCATCATTAATCAGGATGTCCCTGAAGCCTTATTTGAGCGTCGGGTTATTAGCCTTGATTTAGCAATGCTCGTTTCGGGTACTCGCTTCCGGGGTGATTTTGAAGAGCGTCTGAACCAGGTAATGGCTGAGGTGCGTGAGGCCCAGGACATCATTTTAGTAATTGACGAAATCCACACCCTGGTAGGTGCAGGCTCTTTAGAAGGCAGCATGGATGCCGCTAATTTGCTCAAGCCCGCTCTGGCGAGGGGAGAGCTACAGTGCATTGGTGCTACGACTCTGGATGAATACCGTAAGTACATTGAAAAAGATGCGGCTCTAGAGCGTCGTTTCCAAAGGGTAACCATTGCACCACCGTCGGTTGACGATACGCTGCAAATCTTGAGTGGTTTGCGGGGTCGCTATGAGCAGTTCCACCGTCTAACCATTACCGATGCGGCCCTTGAAGCAGCAGCGACACTATCAGCTCGCTATATCAATGACCGTCACTTACCCGACAAAGCAATTGACCTGATTGATGAAGCTGGCTCACGAGTTCGGCTGCGCTACTCCCAAAAAATCTTGGCTGGAGATAAGCGCACAGAGCTGCGTAAGGTCCAAACTGAGATTATGGAGCGTCTGGAAAGCCAGTCATTTAAGGATATAGGAGCGCTACGCACTCAGGAGCAAGGATTACTGGCGGAGCTACTGCCCAACGGCACTCCCCATCCAGAAGTAACCGATGAGGATATTGCCGATATCGTTGCCTCTTGGACCGGCGTCCCTGTCAGTCGTTTGACTGAGTCAGAATCTGCCATGATTCTGCACCTGGAGGATACGCTCCACGAACGAGTAGTAGGTCAAAACGAAGCGGTTGAGGCTGTTTCTAAAGCCGTTCGACGCTCCCGTGTAGGGATGCGCAACCCGAATCGTCCCATTGCCAGTTTAATTTTCTCAGGCCCTACCGGTGTGGGTAAATCTGAGCTTGCCAAGGCACTGGCAGCTGCCGTCTTTGGGGCTGAAGATGCCATGATTCGTATCGATATGTCGGAATTTATGGAGCCGCAGTCAGTGTCTAAGCTGATTGGTTCTCCTCCGGGATATGTCGGCTATGACGAAGGTGGACAGCTGACTGAGGCCGTGCGTCGTAAGCCTTACACCGTGATTCTGCTAGACGAAATTGAGAAAGCTCACCCGGATGTGTTTAACATTTTGCTGCAGCTGTTGGATGACGGACACCTCAGCGATGCTAAGGGCCGCAAGGTGAGCTTTAAGAACACTCTGATTATCATGACCTCGAACATTGGTTCGAAGGTAATTGAGAAAGGTGGCGGCGGTTTGGGCTTTGAGTTGAGTCTCGATGACGAGATGACCTCTCGCTACAACAACATTCGCAACCTGGTGAACGAAGAGATGAAGCAGTTCTTCCGACCTGAGTTGTTGAACCGTATCGATGAGATTATTGTCTTCCGTCAGCTAATCAAGAAGGAAGTTGCTGAGATTGCTGAGATTCTGCTGACTCAGGTAACCAGTCGTCTGGCCGAGCGCAACATCACGTTTGAGCTTACCGATGCCTTTAAGGAACACCTGGTCAATGAAGGCTATGATCAGACCTATGGGGCGCGCCCGATGCGTCGAGCCATCTCTCGTTTGGTAGAGGATTACCTGGCTGAGGCCTTGCTATCAGGCGCCATCACCGATGGTGATACGGCTATCTTTGACCTGGATGACGATGCTCAAGTTATAGTGCGGTCAGCGAAACAACCTGCACTGGTGGGTGTTAGCAGCTAGATTCATAGGTGGCTTCTACAGCAATGGTTTAGCCAACATCCAAATAATTTGCTTGTGTTAGCAACTAAAGCGACGGCTACCTGAAAAGTCTCAGGTAGCCGTCGCTTTAAGGTAAGGATGATTAGAACTCGTAAATCTTATTCTGATATGGAACCTCTAAACGGAGCCGATCCGTGGGTTGTTCGGACCGATTTTTCAAATGACGACATATGGATGAGAATCTGTAATCTAATTTCGGCTCCTCAGATCGAAGGTGAAATGCAATTCTTCGCGTATGTTGACTACGTGAATGATGATAGCCATCGAGAGCAACAACCGGTCGATTTGGTTAGGTCGCTACCGGATACCTATCCAGATATGGTTTGCTTTGCGGTTGACCGTGACTGTATCGAAAATCCAGAGCATCCCATTTTGGTCATTGGATTCTACCCATCGGATAACGAATCGTTTGAGAGATTGCCACATGAGACACCTGCCGCTGATATTGCTACATTTCGGGCAGTACCCTCACAAATTCAGGGAATTCAAAACAACCTGTCACTGGCAAATATGGATTTTGAAGATTTTGCGGACTCAGTGGATAAAGATGGTGTGTTTCGAGGCTTTTCTAATTAACCTAGGAGTTACGCATTGACAAAAGCGCCATCAATAGGGTCAAGCGAAGGTAGATTCTGTTGCATGGTCCAGAATAAACTGTCGAATGACGGGCACAAACAACTGTCTCGATATCTCGTAACAGTTTTCAATCACCCCTTGG
>JBHJIV010000142.1:0-17164 GCA_050043105.1 Leptolyngbyaceae cyanobacterium
TAGGGCAAACCTATCAATCAAATCATTGTCCGTGTCTATGACAACTCCGTATAATCCCTGTATAAAAAAACGAATAAACAAAATACTCTGTAAAACTAACCAGGCCAAAAACTGATGCTAGAGTTTAGGCAAGAAATGTCCTAACGTTTGAAAAGCCATTTACCCAGTCATTATCTAGCCTGTGGATGTTTCTTAGAGTTTCACTTCGTGACCTATGGTTCAATAGCTGCAATTTCAAGTTAAGTGTGCATCTGGGGCATTACTCCATTGTTGAGCGTTTAATTTTTACTGCTGTCCAGCCAAACGGGTACTAATCACTGTGTTTATGTTTAAGCGAAAGCCCGCGACTAGTTTTACGTATCTCAGTCGAGCATGTGAACTGGAGGGAAATGTTCATGCTGAAGGAAAGTTAGTTGTTGACGGTATTATTCACGGAGTTGTCGATCTACAGGGAGACCTGGAAATTTCTAAAACTGGATTAATCGAGGGTCAAGAAGTTCGTGCCCAAAATATTTTAGTCCAAGGAGTGCTCAAGGCACGGGTGTTTGCTGAAGGTAAGCTAACGCTCAGTAGCACTGCTCGCTTGGAAGGAGATGTTGTTGCCGGTTCTCTAGAAATTGAACCCGGTGCTTACTACACAGGCTATATAGAGACCCGCGAGTCTCGTACACTACCTCCATCGCGTGATTTGCCAGAGCTTTATGCCGGCACTGAACCAACCGAGACACCTACATCTGCCTAGCCGTAGTCGTCTGTTTCGATAGTGGCGGCGAAAACCAGGCTCTAGACAATCAAGCTTAGGCAGCTGCCATACGCTTTATTTCATAGTGCAATGCCTGAAGTTGTTGAAGACTGTTAAAAGCCGTTTGCAAATTTCCTTCCTTAGCCATTGTCTCAAGTTGGGCAGCTGCTTGAGACATCCCTACGGCACCAACATTGGCGCTAGCTCCTTTGATGTAGTGAGCTAGTTCTTGTACGGCTATTGGCTTATTGCCCAGACCAATGGCTGTTTCGAGCTGGTTGAGGCTCCTTTCAATGTCTCCAACAAACATGTTTAGAAGCTCTTTTTCAAAGGCTTTGTCACCACCGGCTAGCTGTTCTAACTGTTCTGGATCAAAGTTTTTAGACATAGCGCGTGTTTGGAGTCATGTAAAAACGAGGGGGTGAGGTCAGATAGTTTAGTAATGCTTAGAACCGATAAAATTTGCGATCACTGAGGGGATAAATCAGTCTAGATCAGTGGCTATTTAACGATCTCTAACAGCTAAAACCATTCCAAAGATCAGCAATGCCAAGAACTTAATTGTCGCCGATAAACCAGCTCAACATAATAGCGCCAAATCCCAGCCAGAGCCAGAGTGGAATTCCCGAGAGTCCTGGTATCACATGGGGAATGCCGTCAATTAGCTGGCACATCCATAGACTAACGAACACGATGAGTAGAGCGCTAACAAATTGCATGGATCTAAATGGAGAACCTTTAAATCTAAAAAACTATGTGGAATTGTTGTGATTTTCCCTTCTTAAGGTGAGGCCTGTTAAATTCTTGTCATATTGATATATCAAGATTTACAAGTGCTGGGTTAATCAAAAGCAGCTCAGCATTATGAGGAGGGCTCGCTTTGACAATAACACCTAGTAAAGACTCAGCTAGATTCTACTATTTTGCCTATGGCTCCTGTATGTGCCCAGTAGATCTAAGGCGATCTTTACAGGAAAAAACCCATGCCTACGTGGTCGGACCAGCACAATTACGTGACTATCGACTGGGCTTTTTTCGATATTCTCGCCTGCGTCGGTGTGGTGTACTAGATATTGTGTCCTCACCTGGTGCAACAGTTCACGGGGTACTTTATCAGTTGCCCTGGCATCTGAGTGCCCTGTTAGATCGCCGTGAGGAAGGCTATGGGCATCATCAGGTGACTGTTGAGTCCCAGGGGCATCAGTTTCTCGACACACGCACTTACACGGTTTTAGATAAGCTGGGCTACGAACATGCCCCCAGCGACTGGTATTTTGACGTGGTGATGCGGGGCGCGCTGACCTGTGGGCTACCCGAATCCTATTGCTGGCAGCTGTTTAATCACATGCACAGTCTCCAATTACAGCAGCAGGCTGCTTAGTGGCCGTCATGAGAACGTCCTTCGCTACTATTTAGACATGCTGCAAGAACGGGTACATGTCTACTGAAGTTTCTGGTGCTAGCTATCGATCTGAAATAAGGCAGGTTTTGCTGATTACCCTGCTGTTGAATGTTTTGGTGATGATGCTTAAGGTCTGTGTTGGTGTTTGGACAGGTTCTTTGAGTTTGCTAGCGGATGCGCTCCATAGTGTTATAGATAGTGCCAACAATATCTTGGGTCTGATCACCAATCACTTAGCGTCTCCAGATCCTGATCGAGAGCATCCCTACGGTCGTCAAAAATATGAAGCTGTTGGAGCGCTGGGTGTAGCTGCTTTTCTAGGAATTGCCTGTTTTGAAATTTTAAGAGGGGCCTTTGAGCGACTTTTAATAGGCTCAGACCCCATCACACTAACCCCTATTGCTCTGTGGACCATGCTGGTGGTGTTGGGGGTTAATATTTTGGTCGCTTTTTACGAGCGGCGAGTGGGTGTCCGTTTGGGCAGTAAGCTGTTAATTGCTGATGCTCACCACACAATGAGTGACATTTGGATCACGATTGTGGTGATTGCTGGTTTAATCGGTATTTGGCGTGGGCTGGATTGGTTAGATATTGTCATGGCCTTGCCAGTGGCAATTCTTGTGCTTCACAGTGGTTGGGTTGTGCTGGCTGCAAATTTGCCCTGGCTTGTCGATGAAATGGCGATCGCACCAGAGGCAATTCATCAAGAGGTCATGCGGGTGCCGGGTGTGGTCAACTGCCACAGCATTGCATCACGGGGCTTGTTGGGGCGTCAGGTATTTATTGATATGCATCTGATTGTCGAACCTCAGGATGTTGTCAGTGCCCATGATATTACCGAAATTGTAGAACATCAGCTGGAAGAGGCGTTTGGGCCTATTCGAGTGATCATTCATGTGGAGCCCCCAAACTATCGAGAAGAGTCCATTAGCTATCGGTGATATTAGCCCAATGAATCTACCCACATGGATTACAGTATCGAGGCTGGTGGCGATTCCCTTAGTGTTTGGTCTGTTGGCTAACCCGTCAGCTCATCATCGCTGGTGGGCTGTGGCTGTATTTTTGCTAGCAGCATGTACAGATTGGCTGGATGGCTACCTGGCACGGCGACTTAATCAAGTGACCGATCTCGGTAAGTTTTTAGATCCGCTGGTAGACAAGCTGCTGGTGTTAGCACCGCTGCTGGTGTTAGTGCAGTTGGGCACAGTGCCTGCTTGGGGAGTTTTTTTGATTCTGGCTCGGGAACTCACGATTGCCGGTTGGCGTGTGGGGCAGGCTACGATTGTTGGCGCAAATATGTGGGGTAAGGTGAAAACGGTGGTGCAAATTAGTGCGATCGCACTCCTGATCTCACCGCTGTCCCAACTCTACCCTTTGTTATCCCTCAGCCTTTTCTGGCTGGCTGTACTGCTGACCTGGTTGTCTGGGTTAATCTATCTAACAGCATCCTCTAAAACCACCTAAATCATGGCGTCAGAAACCAACGACAGCACTACTGAAAACACTCAACCGCTCGACTCCTGGCACATTATCCAGCAGTCGAGCGGTCAATGTAAAATTATCGATCAGACTGAGCTTGCTCAGATAACTGACAGTCCCCAAACCTGGGGTCCCTTTACCAGTCGGACTGAAGCCATTGCTAAACGAGTCGGTCTTATTCGATCCGGTAAGTGTCTGCCGAGCTAGAAGTGTCTGCCGAGCTAATTGACCGAAACAGCTCCAGCATTGGCTGCTTCACGCTGACCGCGAATCAAGTCATTGAGCACTTCAATGGCTTTAGAGTACTGGGGGTCATCCTCGGTACCAATACGCTCTCGGTCTTCACTCAAATACTCCCGCTCTTCCTCGCTCAGCTCTACGATAAAGTCAGGTTCGATACCTAATGTATTAATGTCCCGACCGCTTGGCGTTAGATATTTCGCAATAGTGACTGCAATACCTGAGCCATCACCCAGACCACGAACCGACTGCACTAGACCCTTACCAAACGTGGTCGTACCCACCAAAATTGCTCGGTTATTGTCCTGTAATGCTCCAGACAAGATTTCGCTGGCGCTGGCCGAACCGCCATCAACCAAAACAACCATAGGTTTATCGGTCAACGCCCGATCACCGGCGACATTCTCATCCACGGTGCCCTCACGATTCACGGTGGAAACGATTTTGCCATCACTCAGCCACATTCGCGAAATATCGATGCTTGAATAGAGCAGGCCACCAGGGTTAGAGCGCAAATCAAGTACATAGCCAGTGACATCGCGTAGCTCCAATTCTTGGATTGCCTCACGCATCTCAGAGGCCGCGTTAGCACTAAATTGGGTCAGGCGAATATACCCCACACCCCCCTCTTGCTCAGGCTGATAGGAAAAGCGCACAGGGTGAATCTCAATCCGAGCACGTACCAACTCAAAGTCAATTTCCTCACCATCACGCAGGACATTCAAGGTAACTTCAGAGTTTACGGCCCCTCGAATCAGATTAACCGCATCACTCAGATCCATACCTTCGGAGGTCTGACCGTCGATACCAACGAAAATGTCGCCAGACCGAATACCAGCCTCAAACGCAGGTGTATCTTCAATGGGCGAAACGACAATAATTTCCTCGGTTTCTTCTTCCTGAGAAATCTGGATACCGACACCTGTCAGCTCACCTGAGGTGTCAATTTGCATATTGCGAAATTCTTGAGGATCCATGAAGCGTGTGTATGGATCTTCAAGGGAATCTAACATTTCGCGAATAGCTTCATAAGCTTCGCCACTATCGGTGTAGTCACGATTTAGAAAATCGTTACGTATGGCCTGCCAATCTTGATCGTTAAATGATTCGTCAACATACTCATGATCAATGAGCTGCCAAACTTCATCGATTACCTCTTTTGGGCTCTCTCTAAAGAATGCCTGACCTTGAGACCAGTGAATGCTTGTTCCTGCTACGACAACAGCCATACTTGCCAGTGCGGCTGCACCCAAAATCAGGCCATGCTTTTTGGTTGCCATAAATAAAGAGATCCAGAACAGTAGGACGATACGAACTTGCTCAAACAGGTTGCTTAGCTCACCCCCTCCTATAAATATATAGGCTTTACTTAATTGAAGTAGGGAGCATAGAAATATTTAGTTTATTCTATGCAGCTTAACAACTTCTTGAAGGAATCAGTAAATAGATTCAGCAAGGAATACCAGCTTTAGTATCGCTAAGTGTAAAGCACGATTCATTTATTACCCCCTAGGCTAGCAAACTAGTATGAGATAAAAGTGAAGACTTGCTTGATCACTACTTAAATCATATCTAGCCCCATCATTTTTCCCTCAGGACAACGATAGAGCTGGATTCAGGCAAGTATTTTCTCTAGATTGGGGGCTTAGTTTTCTGGATCTACCCAGCGACCGCGGCTCTGAATATGACGCCTAGTTTTTTGGGGCTACCCAGCGACCGCGGTTCTGAATATGACGCCTAGTTTTCTGGATCTACCCAGCGACCGCGGTTCTGAATATGACGCCTAGTTTTCTGGCTCTACCCAGCGACCGTCGCCTTTAATCAGGTTGATCAATTCCTCTACGCCTTGATCTTCAGGGACCCGTTTGATTTCCTCTCTTCCTCTGTAAAGAGAAATATATCCCGGTGTTTTACCCACATATCCATAGTCGGCATCGGCCATTTCTCCAGGGCCATTAACGATACAGCCCATCACAGCAATATCTAATCCGGTTAGGTGGTTGGTGGCATTGCGGACCTTATGTAGAACTTCTTCTAGATTAAATAGCGTACGACCACAGGACGGACAAGCAACGTATTCCACCATAGTTTTACGCAGTCCCAATGCCTGCAAAATGCTATAGCAAACCGGAATTTCTTTCTCAGGAGCCTCGGTTAAAGAAACACGAATCGTATCGCCAATACCTGCGGCCAGCAAAGTGCCAATACCAGCGGTAGATTTAATCCGTCCGTACTCCCCATCCCCAGCCTCGGTTACACCTAAATGGAGTGGATACTCCATCCCCAGCTGGTCCATACGCTTAACCATCAGTCGATAGGCTGCCAGCATCACAGGCACCCGTGATGCCTTTAACGAAATTACTAAATTGTAAAAATTTAGCGATTCGCAAATACGGATAAACTCTAGGGCCGATTCCACCATGCCCTCAGGGGTATCGCCGTAGGTAAACAGCATACGTTCTGCCAGGGAGCCATGGTTAACACCAATACGCATGGATTTATTTTGGTCCCTTAGGGAAACCACAAGTGGCTCCAGTGTTTCTCTGATTTTTTCACCGATGGCATCAAATTCGGACTGGGTATATTCAGTGCGGCTATCGCTGGGTTTTTCAAATACGTAGAGACCGGGATTAATGCGGACATTATCTACGTGCTTAGCCACTTCCAGGGCAATTTTCATGCCGTTGTGATGCACATCGGCCACTAGGGGCACTGCTTGATAAGTAGCCGCCAGCTGTTCTTTAATGGTGGCCAGTGCTTTTGCGTGGGCCATACTTGGCACGGTCACTCGCGCAATTTCACAGCCAATTTCGTGCAGACGACGAATAGCGGCTACCGAACCGTCAATATCCAAAGTGTCCTCGTTGATCATTGATTGCACAACGACGGGAGCTCCACCCCCGATAGTGACACTACCGACGGGCACCGGGCGAGTCTTACGACGAATAATTTTGGTGTCGACTAGTTCGTCTATACCAGTGTTTGAAGCAGGAGGTGTCAGGGTTTGCATACGTCGTGTTGCGAATTTACAACGGGTTTACAATCATTTGCCTATTGTATTTCGCTAGCGTCCCACAAAATGTAAGTGCTTGCTGGCAGTCTGGACGACATCAAAAATATAGAAGGAAAAATGTAGATGCTCAGATATCGTCTAAGCCAGCATATTCGTGACTAATCCTCACGTTAATTTAGCGGTACATTCCAAAATAAGCCGCTGATTAATCAAGGAAAACGGCTGAATTTCCAAAGTGCGACGAAAACATTGAATGGCATCTAAATAGTTACCCAACGAAGCATGGCATAGGCCCAATCCATGTAGTGCGCCAAAATGATAAGGAATCAGCTGCAGTGTTTTCTCACAGTCTTCAATGGCGTCTGGATAGTTGCCCAACATGTAGTGCAACACTGCACGGCGATTCCAGGCCTCAGCAAAATCAGGTTGGGCCAGAATCAGATCGTCAAGGATGGCTTTGGCTTCTTCGCAGCGTTCTGTCTCAACTAAGGTCTGGCTTTCAATCAAGCGTTTAGCACCTTGTATCCCCTTCTGGTGAAACCACATATGCCAGAATTCACCAGTTGCTTGATTGCGTATGGTTTCATCTGGATCTTTTAACGCTTGCAAAAGGCGATCAATATAGGCGGAATCCATCGGTTAGACAAGTCGGTCGGGGAGCTGATCTCTTATGGGTAGACGTCTTAGTTCCTGTGAATTGAAGAGTTGCTTGAGTGTTAAAAATACGGAAAGTACTGGTTTAGCCGTGAATAGGTCTAAAAGGGGACTGCAGGGAGAGGTATATCTCACTGGGGAATGCTAGGGCAAATGCCGTTGCTAACGTTTGAAAGACCTTTAGTTCCGGCGATTTGAAAAGGCATTCACAGACAAAGCATCTTAGGGCAGCGTCGCTAATTCATCTTTGGGCAGTGTACACGTTATAGCCCACACTCCACCTACAAAGGATCGGTATCTTTGGTATCCACAGTCATCCAAGTGCGTCCTCAGCAGTTTGTCAAAACCACTGCGCTTGAGCCGCTTATGCAACGAGCGCTGCGATATTTGCGCTCAGGTTACTCTATTCATCTAGAAGGTCCCACAGGAATTGGTAAGACTACCTTGGCGATGCATCTGGCGGCCTGTCGAAAACGTCCGATGCGGCTGATGCTAGGAAGCTATGATCTGGTGTTTTCTGAGCAGCAAGATTCATGGCTGCGGCTTGCGTGTTGTGAAGGGTGGACGCTGGTCTATGACGAATTTAATCGGTCTCGTCCTGAAAGCAATACGGTTCTGCTGTCTGCTCTGGAGGAGCGGATTTTGGTATTGACGGGCGACTGTGGCTCGGAATATATTCCCGTTCATTCTGACTTTCGTGTAATTTTTACCTCAAATTCTGAGGAATACTGTGGCGTTTATGCGGCTCAAACTGCATTGCTGGATCGCTTAGTCACCATGCGTTTACCGGAGCCCAATATCTTGGTGCAGCAGCAGCTTCTGGTGGAGCTACTGGGCATTTCTAATGAATCGGCTACTTTAATCATTAAGCTTGTCCAGCAATTTTTTCGACAGGTTTCCCCTGAGGGGCAATTTAGTTTGCGTCCCAAGCTGATGATTGCCCAGGTGTGTCAACGTGAAGGCATTAATATTTCAGCAGAAGACGCTGAGTTTCGACAGGTGTGTCGCGATGTTTTACTTTCTCGCTCTTCTCAATCTCCAATGGATGCTAATGAAGTGCTTTGGGAAGTGTTTAACCAGCTCTCAAAACCTTTGACGGTAGCACCTCATTTATCCCTGGAGCACGCTGGATATTAGAGAAATCTGTAGCTATGCCGGGACTTCAATTTCTTGACTCCCTGCTAATCCAAAGGCTGCATGTACGGCCTTAAGTGCGTCAATGCCCTGCTTTTCGGTAACAACACAGCTGATCTTGATTTCCGATGTGGCGATCATCTGGATATTGATATGGCTGTCGGCTAATGCCTTAAACATTTTGGCGGCGGTGCCCGGTTCTGTAATCATGCCGATACCAACCGCGCTGACTTTAGCAATCGCCTTATCCAACACGATTTCACTCCCGCCAAATTCCTTGGAGAGGGACTGCAGCACATCGCTTGCCATATCAGCGTTAGCTTGGGCAACGGTAAATGCAATATCACGGGTTTGAATACCGTTGTGTTCGCGACAGCGCTGAGCCTGAATGATCATGTCGACGCTGATACCGCGGTCGGCAAGTACCTGGAAGAGTTGGGCTGCCATGCCAGGCTGGTCGGGCACATAGCGTAGGGCTAATCTGGCTTGATTGCGATCTAGGGCGACTCCCCGTACGGCGGGACCTGTGACAGTGGCAGGTGCGTCTAAGCGGACCGGTGATTGATTGAGATCAAATGCGTTACACAGAGCAGCGATGGTGCGATCGCAATCTTTGGCAGCAATCGTACAGCTCACCTTTACTTCAGACGTGGCAATCATTTGAATATTTACCCCTGCAGCTGCCAGTGTGGAGAACATCTTAGCGGCAACACCAGGGCGACCAATCATACCAGCACCAGCGATACTCACCTTAGCAATGTCGGTATCGGTCACCAACTCTACTGTGTCCCCATCATCAGATGTGCCGCGCAGGGCGGGAGTTAATGAAGAGGCTAAGGCTGTCGCCTGAGAGAGCACCTCCTTTTCGACCGTAAAAGCAATATCGTTGAAATTCCCTTCGTTGATAGATTGAATAATCAGGTCAACGTTGAGATTATCGTGGGCCACCGTACCAAATAGCTGAGCGGCAATGCCAGGACGGTCTGGCACCCTGAGCAGTGCCACTTTCGCTTGGTTTGTATCAAACTCAATGGCATCAACCGGATGAGCCAATTCCAAACCTTCTAAGGGCCTGGGCAGTTTGCTAGGCGCTGTCACCCGCGTACCCGGCTCATCCGTCCAGCTAGAGCGCACCACCAGAGTTAATCCGTAGTTTCGAGCAATTTCCACAGCCCGTGGATGTAAGACACTAGCCCCCAGACTGGCCAGCTCCAACATTTCATCACAGGTAATATCCGTCATTAACCGAGCTGATGGCACTAATCGAGGGTCCGTTGTTAGAATCCCCGGTACATCTGTGCAAATTTCGCAGGTATCCGCTTGGAGGGCGGCCGCAAGAGCCACGGCAGACGTATCCGAGCCACCGCGTCCAAGTGTGGTGATTTCAAGATCTGGGGCATCACTGATTCCTTGAAAACCAGCCACAACGACAACCTGGCCCTGTTCCAAATAACGTTTTACCCGCTTAGTTTCAATTCTCAAGATACGTGCATGGCTATGACGGGCCTCAGTCACGATACCCACCTGAGCCCCAGTCATCGAGACCGCCGCTTGACCCAGCTCTTGAAGCGCCATCGAAAGCAGTGAAATTGAGACCTGCTCGCCAGTTGAGAGCAGCATGTCCATCTCTCGACGGCTAGGCTGACTAGAAATTTCGCTAGCAAGTTTAACCAGGCTGTCGGTCGTTTTACCCATCGCTGAAACCACTACCACAACCGAATTGCCTGCTTGTACGGTTGCTTGCACACGCTGAGCAACGGTCTGAATGCGCTCAACAGTTCCCAACGATGTACCACCGTACTTTTGGACAATTAAAGCCATTGTTCTGCCCCCTCTCAAACCCACGAAATCAATTTCAGCTCTGACTATTGCGGTCTTCAAACCATAATCAGAAATATGTGCTAGCCACACTGTTGTACAAACCTGGTTACCCAGATTACCAAGCGAAGTCCCGTATTGGAGAGAAGTATTGAGGAATCTGAATGATACGTATCCTCCTAGATGGGAAAGTTTAAAAGCAGTTATGTAAATCTGATGACACACACTCAGAAGTGAGCACGTTACTCAAGCCAACTGTGAATACGGTCTTGTAGTCCAGGGATTTATTCCTCAAAAAGGAATGCTCCAGAATATATGGAAACCCCCTTATGTTTGGCTTACTTAATAGGCTAATTTGTAAACAAATTTTGAAGAAGACAGCAGTTTGAGCGCTCAACTCCGAGACAGACGATATAAGATTGTTAATCATACGTAATAGTTTTTAATGCTATGACAGCAGCCCTTACTGGTCAGGCTCCAATAGCCCAAAAGACAACAGCTCAGCAAAATTCCCTGCATCATGTGGTGATCGTCGGTGGGGGCTTTGCAGGGCTTTACGCCGCAAAGTCTTTAGGCAAAGCCCCAGTCAGGGTCACCCTTATTGATAAACGTAACTTTCACCTATTCCAACCACTGCTTTATCAGGTGGCCACCGGGGGGCTGTCAGCGGGTGATATTTCCTCCCCTCTACGTTCAGTGCTTAGCCGGCAGAAGAACGCCAAGGTGCTAATGGGTGAGGTGACCAACATTGAGCCCGACTCCCAAAAAGTCACCCTCAAAAGTAATGAAGTTATCAACTACGACAGCCTGATCTTGGCTACCGGATCTAGCCATCACTACTTTGGCAATGATCAATGGTCTGACATTGCCCCTGGTATGAAGACCATTGAAGATGCGCTAGAGGTGCGTCGTCGTATTTTTCTGGCATTTGAGGCTGCTGAGAAGGAAACTGACCCTGAGCGTCGCAAAGCGTTGCTGACCTTTTTGGTAGTTGGTGCGGGTCCAACCGGGGTTGAGCTGGCTGGAGCGTTAGCAGAGCTGGCCTATGAGACCATCAAGGACGACTTTACTAACATCGATCCCCAGGAAACAAAGATTATTTTGCTAGAAGGAATGGATCGGGTATTGCCCCCTTATCCAGCGGATCTGTCGGTAGCGGCTAAAGCATCGCTAGCAAAATTGGGTGTGGAGGTCCGGACGCAGTCGTTGGTTACCAATATTGATGGTGACACCGTTTCCATTCGGCATGATGGCGAAGTTACAGATATGCAGGCCTGTACAGTGCTCTGGGCAGCCGGCATCAAGGCATCACCCCTGGGTAAGATAATTGCCGATAAAACAGGTGCAGAAACTGACCGCATTGGCCGAGTCATCGTTGAGTCAGACCTGAGCGTACCTAACTATCCAAACCTCTACATCGGTGGTGACTTGGCCCACTTTGCCCACCAAGAGGACAAGCCTCTGCCCGGTACTGCGGCTGTGGCCATGGATATGGGGAGCTATCTGGCTAAAACGATTAAAGCAAAGCTTGCCAAGAAACCGGTGTCAGCATTCAACTATAAGAGCAAAGGCAGTATGGCTGTGATCGGCCGTAACGAAGCTGTTGCTGACCTCAACTTTATGAAGCTATCCGGCTTCCCAGCCTGGTTTATCTGGATTTTTGTCCATATCTATTTCCTCATTGAGTTTGACAACAAGCTGCTAGTTCTTCTCCAGTGGGGGTTGAACTATTTCACCTACCAGCGCGGTGCTCGTTTAATTACGGGTGATGATTCAATTCCAGCGTTGTCAGAAGCCGTTATGAATGAAATGGAGACAGAAATTGTCACCGTCGGCGATGACAAGAAGGCAATGGTTAAGGCGTAATCCGTTTTGTAGGGACGTTCCATGGAACGTCCCTACAACGAACGTCGATTAACCCTATAACGAACGCCCATTGTCATAATCTGGAAATGATAATAGGCCAGAGCCGTCGGTTCTGGCCTCTAATTTTACCGGTATCCCAAAGGGTAAGGCGGCGTTAACACCATCATGACCAAATGGCAGGTTAGCCACGATGGGAATACCAAGATCGCCCAGCCTTTCCTGTAATACTTCTAATACAGAAAAACTCGGAATATTCGCTGGTGGCTCACACTGGCTAAAACGTCCCAGGGCGATACCTGCCACCTGGTCAAATTTGCCAAGCATACGCCAGTGGGTCAACATCCGATCAATCCGGTAAGGGGCTTCAGTGACATCCTCAAACGCTAAAATTGCGCCTGTAAAGTCGGGTTCGTGGCAAGTTCCCAGCAAGCATGTTGCCACAGTCAGGTTAGCTGGCAAAAGTTTGCCCGTGGCTGTACCACTCACCCAGCTCTCCCCGACAAGTGAGTCTAGGGTGTGATGTTCTAACCAATTAAATAATCGCTGTAATGACCAGTCTGGTTCTTGGCCAAGGGTAGTCAATAAGGGACCATGGATACCGCCGCTGCTCTGAGCACTCCATAGCAGACTGGTAATGTCGGAAAAGCCGATTAGCCATTTACTAATGTCGGCTGGCCACTGCCAGTTCTCTAGTAAGCGGGTGCCGCCGTAGCCCCCTCGCACACATAGAATGCCTTTATATGCTTGGTGCTTGAGAGCTGTGAGTAGTTGTTGACGACGCTGTTCATCACTACCAGCTAAATAGCCCCAACGCATATCGTAGGTAGGACTAAGCTCTACTCTGTATCCTCGGTTGCGCCAGATCTCTAACCCTCGCTGGAACTTTTCAGTTTCTCGCAGCGCTCCACTGGGAGCAATGGCATACAGTAAATCACCGGGAGCAAGCGGTTTGGGTAGAGCGTAGACCATGGCTACAGCGGTAAGAGCACAGATCGCCTTTTATCATGTCATAGAGTTGACGGTCCGTTGCCAAACGGTGACGGTTTCGTCTTGGCTGCTGCTCACAAGGGTGTGACCGTCAAATGAGATCGCAACCACTCCCCACCCCTGAGCCAGCTCAGACACACACTGCCCGCTGGCACCCTGATAAATTTGCACAACATTGCCATCTGTCCCAACTGCTAGCAGACGAGCATCAGGGCTGAGAACCAAAGCCGTAATGCTATAGTCCACCTTGCAAAGTCTGTCTTTGCTGGCTGGGTTAGCCAGATGCCAAACGTCTATCTGACCCTGGTTATTACCTACAATCGCGTGGTTGCCGGTGGGATGCAGAGCCAGCCCCTGGCTAGGAGCAATCGGCAAAGTTTCCAACAAGCGTCTGTCTGGAAGCGACCAGATGCGCAGGGTGCGATCGCGACTACTGCTGGCCAGCCGTTGACCGCTCGTTGAGATCGCACTAACCCAATCCTGATGTTGATTAAAGCGATGGTACGAGGTGAGCTGTTTGAGGTGCCAGAGGTCAATGTGCCCGGTGCTATCGCTGACCGCCAGATAAGGCGGCGCAACCGCTAGATCCGTTGGCTGCCAGCCTGGCTGACTCAGGGTTTGCTCTAGCTGACCGTTGGCTAAATTCCACTGTTTGACAGTACCGTCGCTGCTGGCACTATACAGAGTAAGAATCTGCGGATGAAATGCCAATGCCGCGATGCGATCGCAGTGACCATCACCTTCAAGGGTATAAACCTCTGCACTGCTGGTTAAGTCCCCAACAAAAATTTTGCCGGTACTGGTGCCCATGGCTAAAAACTGACCTCGTAATGCTAAAGCAGTTGCAATGCCAGGTGTGAACCGATAAGTAGGCTGCCAGTGAACCTGTTGGGACGGTAGCGTCACTCTTGAATCACTAGGCGCTACTAGCACTTTTTTGGCAACCTGTAGCGGTAAGGACGCTGGCTTTAGAAGCAAAGAGCGGGCTTTATCCAGTAGGCGAGCTGGCGATTCTTTAAGATCGGCGAGAGCCTGGCTAGCGCTGGTGTAGCGTCGGTCAAGCGAACGTTCTAACAGTCTGTTGAGAACCTTGCTGAGAGAAGGTGGTACAGACTCTGTGATTAAATCAGGCCAGATCCAACGCTGGTCTGTAATTGAGTAAAGATCAAACGGAGCCAACCCAGTGAGAAGGTGAACAGCTACCAGACCCAGACTGTAGAGATCGCTGGCATAGACCGGTTTGCCAAGGGCTTGTTCCGGGGCCCCATAGGCCGCGTCTCCCAATGTACGCCGGGCTATGCGACAGTCAACCAGAATTAGCTGTTGATGTTGGCTGCGAGTCTGACGAATATTAGTGGGACGAATATCACCATGGAGCAGCCGAAAGCTGTGGATATGTTCTAAAACAGGCAGAAGGGAAAGCAGAAATGATGCCACCTGAGCCGGCAACCAGGGAATAGCCCGATCAACCAGTGGTGCTACAACATACTCAAAGACAAAAAACTGACCGTCTGGGGTTTGCCAGCTGTCTAATAAAGTAGGCAGCTGGGGATGTTGACCCATTGCTTGTAGCCGTTGACTTAGGACCTCCAGCGAGTTGTGGGGTTGATAAAGCTGTTTGATAACAACGAGCGACGCAGCGTCTCTAGCCAGGATTGTTTGACCAGTTTGACCTTTACCAAGGGTCTCAACAACTTCATAACAACCACGGCTGCTAAAAAAGTGATTAGTCATGACCCATCGTGATGGTGGTACATTCCCAAAACTCGGTGTCGATGGATTGAATAATATGACCCAAGCTACGTTGGCACAGCTTCGCCAGTTCGTAATCTTGACCACTTGCCCGTATCTTGTTTGAAGCTATCACAGCCAATCACGTCATATTCAAAACCAAAATCGCCAGATTGGATAATCCGGTCGCCTTCTACCTTGACGACAGGAGGGGTGATATTGGCATTAATTGTAGGATTTTGAGCTTCAAAATCTGGAGTATCGCTCAGATGAGGCTGACGGTGGTTAGTCTCTACCGCATGATAGGTAACACAGCGGTCGACATAATGACAATTAATGCAAATACACATGGGCTGTGGGTCGTGGGGGTCAGGTTTGAATCGCTATTGGGGAACAAATAATCAAGGATGTGTCGGATAAACTGGCAAAGATACTGCGTAAGACAAAGAATTTTAGGTACCCCCCTGGAAGGAGAATTACCTTTGCAACTACTTTAGCGCAGCTAAAATATGGGCAGAGGAATTTGTTTCAAATTGTGCGGTTATCCCATTGGTTCTAAAGAAAACCTAGCAAACGTCAAAAGTTAGGTGTCGAAATACGTGTTTACGGGCGACACAATATAGGAGAATTGTAAGCCGCACTACGTTTGGAGCTGCATCGTTGAAGTTTGTGTCGTCTATGGCGTCTGCCTTAATTCCCAAAACTTGGCCCTTTGATAGTCGCTTACTGCCGGAAACGGCCTGTGTTGTAGGGGGCAGTGTTCGGGATGCTTTGCTAAAACGCCAGGCGGACTATTTAGATTTAGACTTTGTTTTACCCGATGGGGCGGTGGCAACGGCAAGTGCGATCGCAAGACACTATCAGGCAGGGTTTGTGGTGCTTGATGCCGATAATCAGATTGCCCGTGCAGTATTTGACCAGGCAACCATCGACTTTGCACAGCAGGTTGGCCCCACGCTTGAAACCGACCTCCAGCGTCGAGACTTTACCATCAACGCGATTGCCTACCATCCCCAGAGTGATCGGCTCATTGACCCCCTTAACGGTATTGCCGATCTACGCCAGCAAACCCTACGCATGGTTAGTCGTGAGAATTTAGCAGAAGATCCGCTGCGGCTATTACGGGCCTATCGTCAAGCGGCCCAGCTTGGCTTCACTATCGATAGCAATACTCGCCGCACCATTCGCGAATTGGCCCCCCTGCTGCAAAAGATTGCTGCTGAACGCATTCGCCACGAGCTTGATGCACTTTTGAGCCAACCCAACGGCGCAACCTGCTTTAAAATGGCCTGGCAGGATGGTCTGTTTTCGACCTGGCTACCGCACCTCGATGCCAACCACGCAGAGCAACTGGCTGCTCTCGATCAGGCGCTGGCAAACTTACCAAACATACCCGGCTATTTGAAATTGCTCCATGGCTGGAAAGACACTGTCCCTGCCGGTCACTACCGCAGCTGGATTAAAGCCGCTCGACTATCCCGACTGTTGCCGCTGGACGAAGATGCGGCTAATCGCTGGTTGGTGAGGCTAAAATACAGCCGCAGCGAAGGGCAGGCAATCTTTAGGGTGCTTCAGACCAAATCTTTTCTAGAACGGATGGCTGGACAAGACGGACATCTCTCTAGAGCAGATCAGTTCTTTTTGTTTAAGGCTGCCAACAGCAGTTTCCCAGCAGTATCACTAGTGGCGCTCTCCATGCAGGTGTCGGTCGACTCGGTTGCCAGGTTGGTCAGTCGTTATCAGACCGCTGACGATCCGGTAGCTCATCCGGTACCGCTGGTCAGTGGTAAAGACCTAATGCGCATATTAAAGCTAAAGTCAGGTCCCCAGATTGGCCAGTTGCTGAGCGCTATCGAAAAAGCTCAAGCGACCGGAGAGCTGACTACGGCTGATGAAGCGCTATTTTGGGCTAAGGATTGGTTTGAGAATCAGCAGAGCAGCTCTAAAGCTATCTGCTCCTAGTGCAGCGTCAAGACTAAAAATTAGGGTTACTGAGAGTGTTGCGGTAAGCTCGACACAGTGTGTTGGAGCCCTATGCAGAAAAAGTACATTGTCCGCCTAACCCCCGATGAGCGCCATCAGTTACAAGAGGTGATCA
>JBHJIV010000143.1:0-72522 GCA_050043105.1 Leptolyngbyaceae cyanobacterium
GATCCATTTATTCTCTCCCAATGGCTGTACTCGCCTATTGGCGAATCTGTTCTAGCTAGAGTCGGACGATTAATCCAAACTAAAGGCCGTCAAAATGGCCAGCAGGCCATTCGAGCTGCCATCATTTTAGCCGCTGCTGACCCGGCTGGTCTATCCCCTATTAACCTTATCCGCCATTATCCAACCGGTGGTTTACGCTTGGATTTACAACAGATTTTGACCTTAGCTAAGACCGCCAAAACAAACTTAGAGGCCACGGATGAGCTAATCAATACTGCTACTCAACTGTCTGAAGCTGCTGCCGCCGCTGCTCCGAGCCTTGACTATAGCGCTTTGCCAAACTTGGCAGAATTCGAGCCATTTAATGTCGTAAAGCAGTCCTTGATACTGGAAGATAGCCAACGAGATCGCACCTATCCAGCTAATCTTTACATGCCTGACGATCTCAGTATCGTCCAGGGACCCATTCCAGTCATGATTCTCTCCCATGGTTATGGTGATACCAGAAACAATCCGGAAGCAGTGACGGCAGCCCGTAAGCTGGCTGCCAATGGTTTTGTAGTTGCCATGCCAGAACATGTGGGGAGTAATAAAACCTATCAGAATGATTTACTTGCAGGTCTTAACCAAGAATCATTTGAGGCAATGGAATTTATTAACCGACCGTTAGATATTCGGTTTCTCCTCGATACTTTAGAGCAGAAAAACGACACCGAATTTCAGGGACGTCTTCAACTCGATCGGATCGGGCTGATTGGCCACTCGTTTGGCGGATATACCGTTCTAGCAGCAGCAGGAGCTACCGTTGATATTGACCGTCTACAGCAACAGTGCGATCTCGACACTGACATTACACCTGAGAACGTTAATGTTGCGCTCCTACTTCAGTGCCGGGTGTTAGAGTTAGAAGAGTCGTCCATTCAACAGTTAACAGACGGTAGCTTAGCTGATGAACGCGTGGGTCATGTGTTTGCCTTAGCTCCTGTAAGCAACCTGTTTGGAGAGAACGGCATGGGCAAGATTCAGATTCCCGTCGCGATTTTAGGCGGCGCTACTGATGTAGCGAGCCCCATTGCCTTAGAGCAGTTAGTTGCGTTTCAAGGGCTGACCACACCCGAAAAGTATTTCTATTTGGGAGAAAATCTTTCCCATACACCAGGGTTAACCAGAGTTGTTTTGAGTGTAACCAATCCAAATAGTGATGTTGTCGAGAATTTTGATGAGGTTGAAGAATTGTTTTCTAATCTGATTGTGTCTCTTGCCATTGCCCACGCACAAGTTTACTTACTGAACGATGAATCGTACCGTCCTTACCTGACATCGGCTTACGTTGAAGCTGTCAGTATAGAACCGACCAAGCTACATTTATTGCGCTCTACTCCGGATGAGTTTTGATCGGGTTTAGCCATCATTCATCTAATTCTTCAGAAGGCACTATCCTACTCATCTGCATAAAAGCGATAAAATAAATAGTCATCCTTAAAGTCTTGCTCATCCAAAACATGATGAACAATTCCTCGATACAGCAAACGCTTGCCTATGCATACAGCCTCTTGCTGAGAGATATCAAGATTCTTCACCAACCAATCAACAGCTTCAGATCCAACAAAACACTTTGAATATACCTTTAATTTATATCGACGGTCCTTAATCATGAGCCCGCCCGCTCCCCGCATTCCCAGAATAACCAGGTCCAATGCGTCTGGAGTAACATAGGGAGCGACCATGAGTTTACCATCCACATAACTCACGTCACCGGCCAAAATCCACTGGGCCAAGGTCTCATAATTATATTGAGAATAGCGTTCATACAATTCTGAAACCAACGAGTCAGCCTGGTCATAGGGAATTTTGAGATTTAAGTATGCAGTCGCAACGGCTTCAATTTTCTTCTCTATCACCATGTGATAAGACCTCATTAAAATGAAAAATCTATAGAATTTAGTCTGATAGCAGTTTCCTATACTGAAAACTGTTCACCCTTTATTAACCCGGCATTAGACAGCCTATAAAGCCCGTCTTACCTCTATTGAAAGGATTCCAAAAATAGCTGAGGACTGTCTGACTCAAACCTAAAAAGCATTTAAGACAAATCTGAGAGTATCTGAGAAAACTGAGTGATAGCGATCACACAACCGTAGGATCGCAAAGTCCTTTCCAGCTGAGCCAGCCTTAGTGATTCAGATCATTGAAAGGTATAAAGAGACACAACCTGTCTAACGCCCCACCCGTAGGATGTAGCCAGCTTAATCAGCCAAAATCGCTCAATAACGGTGAGGAGTCTCGATGGTCTGGTCTTGGGTGCGACGTTGGTCCTATGGATTACTTGGAATTGCTGCAGTCTTGATTATTAGTGGATTGTTTTCGGACTATGATCAGGTATTTGCAGCTGGTCACAAAAAGCATTATCTCCCAGCCAATGCCGACACGGTTCACTGGGGATACTTTAGCCAATCACTAGAACCCAAGTTAACGGTCGATTCAGGAGATATCATCACCGTCGAAACCTTAACTCACCATGCCAACGATGATGCCGAGCGCATGGTCAATGGAGACTCAGGGGCAGAGAGTGTTTTTGCCTGGACAGAAGAGGCTAAGGGCGTTGATCGTCGAGGGGCGGGCCCGATGGATGCGTCGGTCTTTGGTCGAGGGGCTGGTGAAGGTTTTGGTGTACATATCCTCACCGGTCCTATCTATATTAACAATGCCGACCCAGGGGATGTTTTAGAAGTACAGATTTTAGATGCCGCCCCTCGTCCCAGTGGCAACCCAGACTATCGTGGCAAAACCTTTGGTAGCAACGCCGCTGCTTGGTGGGGGTTTCACTACATCGATATGATTGAAGAGCCTAAGCCTCGTGAGGTGATTACGATCTATGAGGTCGATGCCACAGGAGAAGAGAACTGGGCTGAAGCTGTTTACAACTATCGCTGGGTGCCTCAAACAGATCCCTATGGTGTCGTTCATGAAACGATTGACTACCCTGGGGTGCCGGTAGACCATAGCACCATTGATAAGAATTTTGAGGTATTGGAAAACGTTCGGATTCCCATCCGACCCCACTTTGGAGTGATTGGCTTAGCACCTCAAGAAGCAGATATTGTAGATTCCATTCCACCGGGTTACTTTGGCGGCAACATTGACAATTGGCGCATTGGTAAGGGTGCCACCATGTATTATCCTGTTGCGGTTGAAGGTGGGTTGTTGTCTTTGGGAGATCCCCACGCAGCTCAAGGAGATTCAGAGCTGGCAGGAACCGCTATTGAGACTTCAATGACCGGGGTGATCAGGGTTGTTATTCATAAACAAGATACTCTAGCTGGCACTGTTCTCGAAGATTTGGACTATCCTTTACTAGAGACGGAAAATGAGTATGTTGTTCATGGGTTCAGCTATGCCAACTACCTGGCGGAACTAGGCGATACCGCACAGCAGGACATTTATAACAACTCGTCTGTGGATGGGGCCATGCGTGATGCGTTTCGAAAAATGCGCCACTTCTTAATGACTACCCAAGACATGTCTGAAGATGAAGCGATTTCGCTGATGTCAGTCGCAGTGGATTTTGGGGTAACTCAGGTGGTTGATGGAAACTGGGGAGTACATGGTGTAGTGGAGAAAGCCGTATTACCGTCTTAGAATTAAAGACTTAGACGTCGAGCGGTGCGATCGCAATAGTTCAACAATTTAGCCTGTGCAGATTGCACCTGATGCTGCCAGCGAGAGCGGCTACACCAGGTATGATAAGCAGGAATAGCAACCTGAGTTAAAAACTGTTGCCATCGTTGAGTAATCACCTCGGGTGTGTAGTGAATCGACCGCAGCTGTCCCTTTTTAACCAGCCGTTTCCGAAAAACCACATCCTGTTGTAACTTATCCAAACAAGCCAACACCTCGTTCATAGAGTTAGCCTCCAAATAATCCACACCCGGTCGTCCTTCGGCTCGATAGGCCAGCTCCTGACCTAATATGGCAGGTACACCCGCCAGCCAGGCATTATACAATTTGGTAGCAGGTTTGCTCCGATAGCCAGGACGCCGCTCACAAAACCGACGGACAGCAACAATAACATCAACATGTTGATAATCATTCCAGCGAGTGTCAATATATTGATGCTTATCCCAAGCATTGGTGTTAATAACGGGTAACCAATTGAGATGCCGCTGCTTTAGCTGTTGCGGCCACCCTGGCTCCATTAACTCAATCGCTAAACTGTTTCGATGGCCCAAAAATGCAACCGTTTCAAATCGTTCTCGCCGCTCTGATAGCCGTGGCAAAAGACCTGGCTGGGGCCAATGGGGTATAAAATAACAACCCAGCCACTCAGATATCTCGCTTGGGTTCTGTACCACATGCAGCTGAGCTTGAGGGCATAAAGTCGCCTCTGCTTTTAAGCAAATGAGCAATCGTCTAGGGCCAGGCTGAATAGTCTCCCCACGCACAGCGTTTGCATGAAATAGAACAACTCCCTCCTCAGGTAGCCGATGCGTTAACTGACAATGAAATCCCGCTTCCCGCAGCCTTAAGTAGGTCTGCACAGTCCATGCATACATTCCCAAGCCAAACCCTGACCAGTTTTCAGCGCTGGATGTTGGCAATTGGTCAGGCCAAAACGCTACCGGAATATAAAAGTAAATATTTGCAGACAGAGAATTCTTCAAACTTCGCCAGAGGTTTGTAAACAGTTCAAGATGATCTTATCAGTCCCCTAACGTTTTTAATGTCTGATGCTAGTCATTAAGATAGCGAGAATGTCCTATGTTCTCCAACCATTAGCGGCATCTGAGCCATGAATCTCTATCCTTCTTGTCCTATAATCTATGTCCCTAGACAGCTCTCTCTATTTGGCCAGCGGCTAGTCACTGAAGGGTGGCTAAATTTTGAACAAATGTACGAGATAGAGAATAATTCTCGGCAACACAACTCTTCTTTGCTCCAGAGTGTAGAGTCATCTCTCAGTCATCAGCTGTCTGTTCCCATGAGAGCGCTGTACCATAAGCTACGCCTGCTAGAGCACCGAATCTTATATGGCATCAATTTTATAGAACTCACTAACGACGAGGTCTCCATAGAACAGGTCACATCCCTCATCAATAGCTTTATTTCCATCGATAGATGTCGGCATCACCGAGTTATCCCCCTACGTCAAAACCAGGGTCATGCCCCATCTATCGTGATCGGGATGGTGGAGCCAGATGATTTGATAGCCCGAGATGCTGTCTCGCGCATTTTACGTGAGCATACTATATCTACGGTTTATATAGGCATACTACCCGAGCACTATCAGCGACTGCTTGAGCAATATTCAGACGCACAAGCCATTACCCAAGCACACATAGCGTTCGAACCCTCGGTTGAGCATGAATCCAGCAATGATTTAGACACGGCTGCTCCAGATGTAAGGGCCGCACCAGTTGTTAGCATAGTCAACAAATTGCTGGTTAAAGCACTACAAGAAAATGTATCCAGCCTTCACCTTGAACCCCAGGAACAGGGACTAAGAATTCGTGCCCGCAAAAACGGAAAACTAAAAGACTTTTTAACCACCGGTCATTTACCTAAAAAGCTGATTCCAGCGATTACGGCTCGGTTAAAAATTATGGCTGCTCTAGACATAGCAGAACGTCGTTTGCCGCAGACGGGCAATGTTCGACGTATCTTTGGCGAGCGCGATATGGATATCAGAGTTAATACCCTTCCCAGCCGATTTGGGGAAGCGATTGTACTGAAAATGGTAAATCACATAAGACGTTCAACATCATTGGCGGATCTCATCCCTAACCCAGCTGACTTATCCATCATCCGCAACATGGTCGCATGCTCATCCGGAGTCCTAATAGTCACGGGCACATCTGGTTTAGAAAAAGCAATGCTATATGCCTTTCTAAACGATCGTAAAACAGACGACTGTCGAGTCATTACCCTTGAAGAAACCATAGACCAGACCTTAGCCAATAGCACTCAGGTGCTGTCTTCTCCATATCAGCCAGACAGAGATCAGTTAAGCCTATTGCCAAGCTGCCTCAGGCAAGAGCCAGATATTCTTTTGCTAGACACACTAGATGATCACCAGGTAACTGAAACCGTATTTAAGACTGCCCAAAAACAACATCTAATTATCACAACAATGGCAGCTCCTGACCCTATCAGTGCCGTACAACAATTATTAGAAATGGGCATTGCCCCCTATGCCATTACTAGATCGCTGATTGGTATTATTGGTCAACAATTTGTCCGACGACTGTGTAATGGGTGTCAGACAGCCTACACCCTCACACCAGCAGATCGCTCTCGGTTTGACCTACCTCTACAGCCTTATGAGGGTCAAACATTTTATCGCCCTGCTCAGAGTGCTAATAACGTTAAAAATGCATGTTCAAAGTGTGGTGATACCGGCTATCAGGGACAAATTGCGATACTTGAGACCTTACAAATAAATGATAGTTTGCGACCGTTTCTCAGCCAAAATCCTTCTGCAGATACCCTCCGCACAGCGGCTCAACAAGAAGGTATGCAACCATATTTGGAACAAGCAATAGCTCTATCTGCGAGAGGATTAACGTCTTTAGAAGAGGTTGAGCACATGTTCCAGTCACAGTAGTTCAGAACAAAATGTGCTCCTGGTTTTCTAAAAAAGAAACCAGGAGCACACCATACCATTAAAAATTCAGAGCAATCTTATACTCTTTTACTCGCTAAGACTTTAATCTTAGTAATAAGAGAGCTTTTAAGCTTCTCATAGTCCGTTGCAGATCCAGATGTGGGTTTTGGGAAAAAGTCTAGCGCCCCTGCCTGCATCAGATTAAAAATGTTATCTACATCGGCAGGATGCACCGTATTGCTGACCACTAGGATTGGTCGGGGAAATTCAGACATTACTTTTTGGGTAAACTCCAAACCGTCCATTCTAGGCATTTGTAGGTCAGTGCAAATCACATCGGGTTGTGTTCTGGCAATGACCTTTAATCCTTCAGCACCATCTTGAGCCGTACCCACAACGTCCGCTTCCGGTGATGAATCGATTAATCGCTGTAAAATTTGTAAAGCAATGGCAGAATCTTCAACTAAAACAACTTTGATTGGATTAGCCATAATCAGATTAAACTCCTAAGGGTATTAAGTAATAAACTTTGGTCAAAATCACCTTTGGTGATGTAAGCATTGGCTCCAGCATCTGCCCCACGCTGTTTATCTTCATCTTTCGCCAATGTCGTCACTAAGATAATGGGTAAGTCCTCATATTTTGTCTCCTGCCGAATCCGGGCCGTTAACCCTAACCCATCGAGATGAGGCATTTCCACATCCGATACCACTGCATCAAACGAATCTTGCTCTTGGAGCTTGTTAAAACCATCTAGACCATCTGTTGCCGTTGTTACCTGATAGCCTGCGCCTTCAAGAATTCGCCGCACCTGAGTACGAATCGGAATTGAGTCTTCCACGAGTAATACTCTAGGTTCAACGACAGTCGTCTCCCAATCTAATGCAATAGGTTCTCCCCATTTACCCCAGGCTGATGTGATCAAATCCTGAGGGCGCAGTACCATACACACGTCCCCCGCCTCCAAAATAGTGGCCCCGGCAATGTTGCGTACCCGTTTGAGTAGCTTACTGTGGGGTTTCAGCACGATTTCCTGCTGGTCGATTAAATCGTCCACAAACACACCTAATCGTTCTGAGCCCACCTTAAGCACCATACATGGGATAAATTGTTTGGCCACGTTCACCTGGGGCTTAGTTGCCACAGACACCGGAAGATCTAACAGGTCTGTTAACCAGGCAACAGACAGAGGAGCATTCTGGTAGGTTATGGTTGGATTACCTTCTAAGGTAAAGATGTCCTGAAGTTTAACCCGCGTCATTACCTCAACAAATTCAATCGGCACCGCATAGGGCGTATGATTTACCTCTACAATTAATGCCAAGGCTCTAGCTAAGCTAGTGCTGAGGCTAAATCGAAACGTGCAACCTTTACCGGGTTCAGAACAAACCTGAACAATGCCCTTTAGACGTTCAACATTGACTCGTACCACATCCAGTCCGACACCTCTACCAGAAATCTCTGTTACAGCCGTACGGGTAGAAAACCCCGGTGCAAAAATGAGATTCTGGATTTGCTCAGTGCTCATCTTGGTCAAGTCAGCTTCAGTGTGCAGCCCTCGACGCACCGCGGTGCGTTTAATGCTTTCAAGGCTGAGTCCACGACCGTCATCCACCACTTCAATTTCAATCTGGTTGCCCCGCTGATGAGCCTTGAGCCAAATTGTTGCTGTGGAGACTTTATTCATGGCTACACGCTCACTGGGAGCCTCAATGCCATGGTCAATAGCATTGCGAATTAAGTGGGTGAGCGGCGCTTTCATCTCTTCTAAGATGCGCTTATCTGCCTGGGTATCGCCTCCTTCAATCACTAAGTTGATGATTTTTCCCTGTTGTTTAGCTAAGTCACGCACCATACGTGGAAACAGGCTAAACATACTAGACAACGGTAGCTGACGTAGCTTGAGAATGCCCGATTCTAAACTGTTTGACAGCGTCTCCAGCCGAGCCGCATCTTCATATGCGTTGGTGCGTAGCTGTTTTAATAAATCGCCTAGCTGATCTAAGCGATCTCCAGTAAGCTGCTGAAAAGCCTGCAGAGACTCTATCACACCAAAATCTAGTTGAGGATCGGTATCATCCAGGGTGAGATGGTTGACTAAACTGTCTCGAACCCAGCTCTCCCAAAATAAGAGAGCTTTGTCGATGTCATCCATCCGACGGGTGATGCGTCGTTTCGTTACCGCGAGCTCCCCAGCCTGAGTCATCAGAGTATCTAGCTTTGGTGAGGCAACTCTGACAGTATCAATATGGTAGACATCATTAAAACTCTCATCTCCTGGTGTTGGAACCGCCTTTTCTAAAGCAGCAATATCAGGGACAGCGTTGCTAGTAAGCGTTAGCTCAAGCTCTTCGACGAGGGATGGCATTAAGATTGGCTCAACACCCTCCTTGACATCGGCCAATAGTGGAGGCTCCTCTAGTGCGACATCGCTAGAGCTTGGCACAGAAGCATCGCCTCCGTTCATCAGCTGAGCTGTCATGTGAAAAACACTCACATTTGAGGGCTCGCCAGTGACCGCTTCAAGAGCTATTTTACGGACAGCATCTAGCCCTTGATAGAGACAGTCACACAGACTGGGTGTGAGCTGACGCTCCCCATTTTCCACACTGCTGAGTAGGTCCTCTAGATGGTGAGTTAAGGTTTCTGCATCCTTTACTCCCAACATACGAGAGTCCCCTTTCAAAGAATGGGTAGCTCGCATCAGATCTTTGAGTTTAGCCGAGTCATCAGGGTGCTTTTCTAAATAGAGAAAGCCGGCCTCTAAGGTGTCTAAATGATCTTTACTAGCATCACGGTAGAGCGTGCGTAGTTCTTCGTCTTCGATATACATGGCTTAGGATTACGGGAGAGAATCGGGTATTTTATAAAATCCTGTTTCATGCATGCTTAGACAGCCACCTGTAGTTCTTGGGCAATGGTCTTTAGTTCTTCGGTAGAACTTTGGACTTGACCCACAGCGGTTACTGTTTCTTTAGCACCTAAATTAATCGCGTTCATAGCAGAGACGGCCTGCTGTACACCCACAGCCTGTTGCTTTGCAGTTTGAGCAATTTGCTGAGAGTTGGCATAAACCTCATCAATAGCGGTTGCAATTTGCTTAAATACGCTGGCGGTACTTTTTGCAACTTCAATGCCGACCTTCGCAGTTTTGTTACCTTCGTCGGTTACCATCACCGTACTGTTAATGGACGACTGAATTGCATTCACCAGAATATTAATCTTGCCGGCTGAATCACGGCTTTGGTCAGCCAGCTTACGAATTTCACCGGCTACTACGGCAAATCCTTTACCTTGCTCGCCAGCTCGGGCGGCTTCTACCGCAGCGTTTAGGGCCAGCATATTGGTTTGATCGGCAACGTCAGCCACCAGACTAGAGATTGTCGAAATTTGGTCAGTTTGCTCACTGAGCTGCATAATCTGATCTGCGATCGCACCCACCTTATCCCGTAGCTCTTCAATCCCCTGTACGGTATTTTCCACGGCCTGACTACCAGTTTCAGATAGGTCTAGGGCTTGTTGTGCTCCAGTAGCAGACGAATTCGCCGTTTGAGCCGCCTGTAATGAAGATACTCCTAGTTGTTCAATCGTCGATGTGGTGATGGTCACGGACTCTGTTTGATCCGCCACCAGTCGCTCTTGGGCTTCAACCGTAGCCGCAATTTCTGAAGAGCTATCAGCCACCGTCATAACTGAATGCTGTAATACCTTAGAAGCCCGATTAACAGTCCAGAAAATAAAGGCTAGAACAGCTACTTTAAGAGCTAAAAATGCCCATAGGGTATTAATCACTTCTCGAGTGTGTTCAGTGGTGAACCGTTCAGCTTCAAATACCGCTTCATTCGTTAAGGTAAAGAAACTGTCACTATCTTCAAGCAGTTTAGACTGAAGAGTAGGATCTTGACGATACTGAGTAATTGTTGCTTTTAGCAGTTGCCAACTCTCCTCAACTTCTTGCATTTTAGCCAAAAATTCAGGATCAGTGGCTTTGTTGAGCTGCAGCTCGCTATCTCCATTAATCAAACCATTAATAAGCTGATCGATTGTTTGAATCAGCTCATTATTAGGCAGTCCATTTGTTTCTAATTTAACTAGTCGCTGACTGGCACCTCGGACAATACCAGATTTGTTTACGGCACTTCCATCAAAGATACCTTCTTGAGCACGAAGGTTCTCAAAAATAGTTGTACCAAAGACCAAAAAAGCTAATCCAGCAATAGTGAATTTTAGCTGTTTAGTGATTTTCATACAGTCTCTCCTAAACTGTTGACTACATCTTTAAAGGACCGTCAATAGGTCACGCGTTAAGCCGCTTGATTAACTACCAAACTTCCCTGAGTAAGGATTTTTGACAGATCAAGAATACTCAGATTTTTTTGAGCATAGTGGGTTGTACCTTGAAATTGACTTTGGGCCGCCGCAGGCATAGAAAAAACATCAGAGGGCGATAAGTAAACAACATCTAAAACCTGATCGACTGTGATGCCAGCAATAATGTCATCCACTTCAATCACCACAGCCTTGACAGCATCAATCTCTGACTGGGTAAGCTTTAATGCCTCCCGAATATCCACCAGGGTCATGACCTCACCTCGCAGATTCATATTGCCCACAATGTGGTCAGGACAACAGGGAATAGGCATCACATGACGAATGTTGATAAATTCTCGTACCTGATGAAGATCTACGCCAAAATACTCCTCTCCTAAGCCAATTACTGCCAGGGGCAAAAGGCTACCAATGTCAGAGGTTTCTAAAGACTGTCTTAGATCGACAGCACGCTGCCGAAAAATGTGCTGTTCTTCTGGCGTGCTCTTAGGGCAATAAAGAGAAAAGAAATCAGTGAGCACAGGGATTTCTTGAACTTCAAAAATCCGCTCACTCGGGTAGGCTGTGGCACTATCTAAGTCGTTCAGCTTTGCCTCCCAGGCCATTAACGCGACATCATCAGTTTGACGAATTAATGCTTCTGCATTTAACAGGGTGACTAAGCTGTTGTCCAGTTTAGCAATACCCGCCGCAAATGCTGTGTGGGAATGGTCCCTGAGCTCATAGGTCGGTGCAGCTTCAATCGTTGAGGCATGCAAAGACTGTACATCATGAACATTGTGGACAACCATGCCCACCTGAAGCCCCTGCCACTCAATTACAATGACGCTATCATTCACCTGGCAGACCGGTGTCTCCTGCCCCAAACGTTTGGCAAGGTGCATAATTGGTAAAATCTTGCCGCGACAGTTTAGAATACCGATGATATCACCAGGTGCATCGGCAATGGGGGTCAGCTCAGGCAGCTGAAAAATCTCCCGGATTGGAGCTGTCTCGATTCCATACTGTAGATCGTTTAGCTCAAAAATTAAGTAAGTTTGGGTTTCCATAGCATTATCTCTAGCGACACAGTTCCTATGACATGACTGTATTAGGAATATATTTTTCCAGCACCTCTATTAACTTTTGGCGATTAATGGGCTTTGTCAAATAATGGGTTGAGCCCGCCATTTGTCCCTTAATCTTGTTAAACATGCCGTCTTTTGCCGTCAGCATAATAACGGGCAAATCTCGAAACTTATTAATGTTGCGAATAGTGCGACAAAGTTCCAGCCCATCAATATCTGGCATCGTCACATCTAAAAGCAACAGTTCAATGCTTTCCCTATTTAACAGATTGAGAGCATCCATAGCGTTGTTTGCCAACAGCAAATGATAGCGATCGCTAATTGCCCGTTTAATCATCGTCTGAACAACAGGACTATCATCCACGCTGAGGACGGTCGGAAGATCTGAGAGTGTTGGTGTAACCACAGGTGAACGACTAACCAGCGGTCGATAGTTATCCTGTCTGGGTGTAAATGTCAGCCAGCCCATCTGCACAAAATGTACATAGCTGTGGGCCAACTCCAACGGATCTCGATTAATTTCGCTAGCGATAGTCCCCAGCGGCCGGTGGCCGTCAATCCATCGTTGTAAATGTTGTTGTACCCAAGGATCGGTGATAGTCTGTTGATAGTTTTCAACTCGATGGGGAACAGCATTAATAGAGCCAACATGAGGTAATAAGGACGCCCATGCTCCCTGGCGTTGGATAATATCTTGCTCTAGCTGCTGCCAAAGAAACCCATGACCGTCAGGCCCAAAGGAGAGATCAACAACAGCAGATGTATTTAACTTAAGATTGCCCCCATATGGCCAGATTTGCTCTAGAACAAGAATCAGCTGGTTACGAATGAATGATTCAACTGCCTCCCAGTCAAAAAGCTCAAGCCGAATATACAACTCCAGATGCTGGCGAATAGATGCTGAGTTTTTAACCTTTTTGCTTGCTAATTGAAACGCCGCATCCATCACCTGTAGATTAAAATGCTCACCCAACTCTCGTGACAGTTCACGCGGTTCTGGTAAATACGGCCCCCCGTAGGTAAGCGCGCCATTGAGAAACGTTAAAACCTTAGGGCGCTTAAGTTTTGCAGCATCAGACAGCGTCTCTACATAAGCAATTCCAGAGAAGTTACTCTGTTGCAAATCTAAAATAGCATGGCCTATCTGCTCGGCGTTAAACTGAAGCATCAACACTCTCCCGTAGAGGGTTTAAAGAATCTTTCAATGGCCTTAAAGAAACTGGAAGGCATTAATCCTTAAGGCTATTGTTGTGGAAAATTATCTGTCTGAAAATCAAAAAAGCAAACAAACTAATTAAGTCAATTTGATATGGTTGTTCGCTAACAACAAACACAGAATAAAGTTCTAATCTAATTGTTGATTTGATATGGTTAAAGTGCCCAGTAAATTCAAAGACGAACATTACGACGACTGTCCGTATTTGGCATGGATAGCTTTTCTGTGGCGTCTCAGCCACTTGATAACCCAGGCTTCACCTCATAGAGTGCACCTCCCTACGATAAATTTGGGACAGTAGGGACAACGCTTTAACGGTTGAATATAGCTGACATGAAAATCTTTTACTATCGACGCCAAGATGGTCAACCCAACTTTGGGGATGAGCTCAATACCTGGCTATGGCCTCAGCTACTGCCAGGGTTCTTTGATGACGATGAGTCATCTCAATTTATCGGTACTGGCACCTTACTCAATCATCGTTTAATAGAGCGCACTGCTGCAGCTCAACGTTTGCTCATCGTTAGCAGCGGCGCGGGGTATGAACAACCTCTATCCAAGGTTCCAGCCCACTGGAATATTCTCTGTGTAAGAGGGCCGCTGTCGGCACGTCGCCTAAAGCTGCCGCCGCAAAAGGCAATCACCGATGGGGGGATTCTGGTGCGTCGATGCTTTTTTGCCAGTGGTCCGAAAACCGTCAAATATGCCTTTATGCCCCATATTCACCATGCCAATTTTGCAGATGTTGTCTGGAAGACAATTTGTCAAGAAGTCGGCATTGGATACATCGATCCTCGTTGGCCCGTAAAGCAGGTTTTAGACAGCATCAGTGGTACAGAGGTGCTGTTAGCCGAAGCCATGCACGGTGCGATCGCAGCAGATGCCCTCAGAACCCCCTGGATTCCTGTTGTGACTAGCCCAAGAATTTTAAGTTTCAAATGGCGAGACTGGTGTGCCTCCATTGGTCTCCCCTATCGCCCTTGGCAGCTGTTGCCTTTACCAGGCTATCCAAAATATGCAAGGGGATTGCGGTCATCGCTCCAGGCCAGCTGGTTACGAACCCGGTGGGGACAACAGACACTAATACATCAGCCTACAAAACTGTTTAGCCAATCCCCAACCGAAGCCATGGACAGCTTACTCAAACATGGACAACCACTTTTGAGCACAGTCAGCACCCTGGAGCGACTAACAAGCCAATTAGAAGAAACATTAAGTTCTCTGAAGGAGCTTGCAGCTTAGTCATTAGACAGCCTAACTGAGGCTGGTGTATCAAATAACTATGAATCTTACGAAAATCCACATAAATTGATTTTGTTTGGCTAGACTGAGAACCAGACAGGATTTATCAACTAACAATATGTCGCTCGTCGCTCTTTCTCAGGTTATTCGATGCAAGTGGGGGCTGCCTGCTGTTTTGTCTATGACTCTGGGGCTTTTGGTTACTCCAGCCAAAGCCGCTAGCCTTGTTTTAGAGAACTTGACATTTACTGAAGTTTCAGGTGATTTCACCATTACAGGGGGAACTAGAACCCAAGATTCGTTAAGAATTTTTCAAGATGTGACGGGTCCGAACATCGACTTATTTACGTCCATTGAAGGACTGGCCAGTACGAACTTTATTGGCTTCCGGTTAGAGTCGGTCGTAACCAACCGAACCGATACTCCTTGGGTTTTCTTTGACCACGAGCTGCAGGAACAATTGGGAGTTTCTAGCCCTGAGGAAGACGGACTGTCTTTTGCCCAAGGCATTCCATCCGTCAGACCAACCTCTAACGTATTTTCAGTTGTTGACGAGGTCACCGATGTGCGAGACTTTGTTAACTTTACAGACGGGGTTGTCAACCCAAATGAGACGGTTCTCTTCCGTTATTTTGTTCTTGACAATGCCCCAAATGACTTATTTTTCCTAAGACAGCGTCCAAACTTTGCCCCTGGTGGTGTGGGCGTTGTTGCACCGCCCGCGCCACCGCCCACACCACCGCCCGCGCCACCGACACCTGTGTCTGCCCCTGCGCCACCAGTGACGTCTCCCCCGGGTGTCTCACCCCCCGTCAACAGACCTGAACCTATTGAACAGCCATCACCCATTGCCAAGGTGCCAGAACCAGGCATGTTGATAGGGCTATTAAGTCTGGCCAGCTTGGAATGGTTACGACGACGGCGCTAGTGACGAGAGCTGTGTGGAGAGATAGCCATAGCCCTAGAAGCCTTCTAGATATGCTGTCTTCCTTGTTTTAGCATCAGCCATATCAGCACCGGGGCTCCTAAAAGCGCCATCACGGCATTAAGCGGTAGCACAGTTTGGCTGCCAGGGACTTGAGCAATACTATTGGCTACCAGGGCTAAAAGGGCACCAAGTAGAGCCGCTGCAGGAACTAAAATACGATGGTCCTGGGTACGAAAAAGACTACGACTCAGATGGGGAACAGCCACCCCTAAAAATGCAATGGGACCACAAAACGCAGTGACACCACCTGCCAAAAGGGATGCACTAAAAATCAAATAGCCGCGCACAATGGTTACAGACAGTCCTAAACTAATGGCCTGCTCTTCGCCCAGGAGTAATAGATTTAGAAATTTACATGTTAGCTGGGCAATGGTTAGCCCCATCAAAACCACAGCCAACAAAATTGGCATTTGTTGCCAGTTAACACCACTAAAGCTACCAAACGTCCAGTTTAGATAGCTAAGCGTTTGTTCTAGCTGACTAAAGTGTAACAAAATGGTTACTAGAGCCGTGGTCACGTAGCCCAGCATCAAACCAAAGATTAGCAACGCCAGGGAGCTACGGACGTGGCGGGCCATTATCAGCACAAGCAACATTGCGATCGCAGCACCCACACTAGCCGCACCCACGACGCTTAGCTGCCCCCACCAGCCGACACTACCACCCGTTAGAACGATTAAAGCAGCACCAAGACTGGCACCCGCATTAATACCTAACACAGAAGGTCCAGCCAGCGGGTTACGAAACAAAGCCTGCAGCTGCAGACCGCTAATAGCCAGGGCTGAACCTGCTGCCATAGCGGTTAGGGAACGAGGAAGACGAAAGTTTAGAATAATTTCTTGCCAAGCAGGTTTAGTAGCCGTACCGCCAAAGAGAATAGTGAGAACTTCGTTGGGTGGAATAGCGACGGAGCCTAGGGCAAGGCTGGCGAGAAATGTTAGTACAAGTACCAGGGTGAGGAGGTGTAGTCTGCTCAGGCGACTGGGTTTTAGATAGTTAGTTGTTTTGTTGAGGGATTTGTTTAGCCGAGAAATTATTGGGCGGGTTGTATGGGTGGTTTTTAGAGGGTAGATTTTATTGGCCATCGTGATGTGTGGGAGGAGAGTGTTGGTTGGTTGTAGGAACTTATTGAGCTACCTTCTTGAGGAGAGTCTTTTACCTGAGAAGAGGTGTCTTTTAATGGGTTGGATAAAAACCAGAAGGGTTGCTTGGGGTCCCTCCGAGTTCCCCAACCCCCCTGGCTAGGGCGGACCGCCGCCCTAGAACCCTGCGGAAGGGAGTTGAACTACTCATGGCTGAGCGTATTGATCAGGTGGTCGGCCAGGTAGTTTAGAATTTTTCGCGTTGCGACAAAATTCTAAACGTAGAGTTTTTCGACCCTTACCGAGATTTGAATTAACCCTTGTAAAACTCATATGGTTTAACTTTGATAAGCTCTAAAATTCTCATTAACCATGGAAACAATATTTAAGACAGAAAAATCTGAAATAATCAGTGGTTAAGCACCCTTCAGTTAGAAAAACGGTGTTTAACCCAAAAGAGACAACTTCTCTTTTACGGTGCGTAGCGAATGCGCAGCAGCGTAACCTCCTCACCGATCGCCAGTGCAACTACCTTCAACACCACCTCCAGCAAACCTCTTGTGCGAGGGGCGTGGGGACGTCGGAGGTCCCCACATGAGGAGGGTTTCAGGGAGGAAAGCCCTGAGCAGTCCTGTCGCTATCCCCCAACCATTACAAGTATTCTTCATAAGACTCCTAGACAATCTCTACTACTCTCCTCAAATCCTCACATACCCCACTTACCCTCCTAACCTCCGTCTCATAACTCCCATCCCCATACAACCACAACAATCGAAACCCTGGCCGTTCATTCGCCTCGCCAACAGCTGGCATCACCTGCAAACAGGTCGACGGACATCCATAAAAACTAACACCACCAACTCGACATTGAAATTCATGATGAATATGCCCAAAAACAACTAGCTTCACCTGAGAAAACGACTCAATCAGCGCGCAAAACTCAGCCGCATTTTGTACCCCTATTTGATCTACCCAATCAATTCCAACCGATACCGGATGATGGTGTAAAGCAACTAAAGTCGGTTTTGAAGAATGGCTAGTCAAATAAAACCGCAGCTGCTGCAACGCGAGATAACCCTCACCAAACTTTGCCTGAGGAAAAACAGAATCAAGCAAAATCAGCTGCCACGTACCTAAATCAACAGACTGCAGCCCTTGGCTATTCGGTAGGGATTGAAATACGTGTTGAAGAACATCTAAGCGATCATGATTGCCGGGAAGCCAGTAGGTAGGAACATGAAGAGGTGCGATCGCATCCACCAAATGACCATAGGCATCAGCCTCTCCGCGCTCTGCCAAATCACCAGTCAATAACAATCCATCCGGATTATACCGGGCTACCTCCTGCATCACTGCATTAAACATCTGCCAGGTATTACAGCCCCGTAGCTGGTCTGTGGTTTTAGCCAATAGATGACTATCGGTAACCTGGGCTAAGAGAATAGGATTGCTCATGGTTCTAACTTTTGGTAATACACCAGTTCATGATCAGACAGCAGCTGTGGATGAAGAATCTTAACCAGATCAGCCAAAATTAGGTGGGGGTTTACCGCCCCACTCTCCCAATAATCATTGCCACCGGTATCATTCATGCGGGCATTATTGTTAAACACACTGTCTTGTTTGAGAGCATTAAAACTGCCATAGCGAGGATCGGTTGAGATCGCATCGCCATGGGTAAACCAGTCCTGACTGGCATTGACCCAGACATCAGCCGTTGCAGCCTGATCAAACACAGACTCAAAATCTAACGGTATCGTCACATCAGACTCATTCTCTTCCCAGATATAAGCAGCCCCCGCATCCCTAAACAGCTGAGCGGCATAGCTATTCCCACCTGGCATATACCAGGTTCCCTCATAGCTAAAGCCAGAAAAAACCGTTGGTCGTTCCGATACGGTCGCTGTTAGCTCTACCAGTGATTCATACTCTGCAGAGATATCTGTAAAAATCTGTTGAGCCTCAGCCTCTTGGTTAAAAAATAACGCTGTAAACAATAACCACTCAGCTCGGCCCAGAGGAGAGTTTTCCACATATTCTCCCACCAAAGCTACCGGTAAACCTGCCTGCATTAAACGGCTATAGCTATCAACATCTGGATCGCCCGAACCATAGGTCATAATTAGATCCGGATCGCTAACCAACAATCGCTCAACATCGAGGGTTTTACCAGAGCTAAATTCTAATAGCGCCCCCTGGTCAATCTTTTCACGCACTTCAGGAGCATAAACAAAACTAAAATTATCCATACCCACCAAAGTATCTAGCCGATCTAATCGATCTAAATGAGGTAAATACGTAGTAGACAACGTCACCACCCTATTGACAGGAACCTGTATTACCTGAGTATCTTCAAATCCAGCTGGCGTTGGAGTGCCACACTGCACTAGCAAATACTCAAATGTCTCATTAGCCGCCTGCCAGGGCTGAGTAACCGTAACCACTTTATAGTGGTTGTAATAATCAACAGAAAAGCCTGTTGCATACTCAGGCTGAATTTGATTTGGGAAGTAATCGACATTGGGGTCGTAGTCTGTTACACAAGCAGCGTCATTAGACAGTGTGGTGTTTAGTGGCACCTGTCGACAGCCAGCGGTTACCAATATGGCCATCAGTAAAACTACTTTTACAGAGCTTAAAGGTGACAGCTTTACTAATGAAAATCTCTTCTGAGAACCTGCCTCCCCTTTAAAGGGGAAGGGGCCGCAGGCGGAGAGGCCTCGAATATTGTCGCTAGTTGGCAAAGCCCTCCTACGATCTCTCCTTATCAGAGAAATCAAGACCTTACTCAGCTGCTTATACTGATACATCATTTCATTCCTCCTCGTTTGCTCACCTCATCAAAAAGTCCCTTTTACCCCCACCTGGATACTCCGGCCAACACCCGGAAACCCAGGAAATTCTTCAAACTGTTCGTCAAAAATGTTGTCCATACTCGCGTTTAATACCCAGCTATCACTCAAAGGCAGCCGCAGCTTAAAATCAACGGTTGTCCGCCCATCAAGGGTTTCTAAATTGCCCCGATCCACAAAAGTATCGCTGAGAGAACGTAAAAACAGCGCTGTGTAAAGCCCATCTCCAGGTTCGTAAGCCACCCCTAGATTAAAACTATCAGCGTTGGTAAATGGTAGAGAATTACCTCGATTATCAGGGTTATTACTCTCCTTAATTTCTGGGCGATTCCAGGTGTAGTTTGCAAAGGCAAACACACTGTCAAATACTTGATAGTTCAGCTCTGTCTCAATACCGATAGACTCCACTCGATCAATATTGTCTAGTCTGCCAGTATCACTGTTGAAACTAATGGCGTCATTGATTTCATTGCGATAAAAGGTAAACCTAAATAAACCCCGATCGCCGATTTGTTGATCAATGCCAACGTCAAAGCTAATGCCCGTTTCAGGTTCAAGATTGGGGTTGTTGCTGTCAAATGTGGTCAGAAAAAGATCAGATAAAGTTGGCACCCGAAAGTTGCGAGCAACGTTAGCCCGAAGATTTGTGGTATCAGTTAAAGCCACCCGTGTACCCAGGTTAAATGAGGTAAAGGAGCTATCTGCCAGGTCGTTAAAATCTTGTCGAATTCCGGCATTTACGCCCAAGCGGGACGTGATATCAGATTGATATCGAGCAAAGATTCCTGTCTGATTAATGCTTTCGTCATAGGCTTCAGTGGTTAAGCCTGTCAGTAGATTTGTTGTTTCGTTCTCTGCTTGAACGTTACGGTAGTCGACGCCGTAGGTAAGGTTCTGATTATCAGCAAACTGCCAGGTATGTTGCAATTGCCCCCCTAGAGAGCGTTGATCAATCTTATCTTCTGAAGGGGTATCAAAACTACTATCAGCAATTGGGTCATTAAATGTCAGGTCAAGAAAATCACCAAACAATCGTGCCGTTAGCACGGAGTCATCCCCTTGACCTAGCTTCGATTCATAGGTTAGATCGAGCAGTAGGTTTTCTGTATACTGATTATCATCTTCCGTCAGCGTATTAAACGCACCAAAGCCAGTAGGGGTAGGAACACCCCCCGGAACATTTAAATCTTTAGTTAGATACAGTGCCCCCAGGCTTATCCGATTGCGCTCATCGAGATCAGTGGCCAGCTGAAAATTAAGGTTGTTGTAGAGCACTTCCGCATTACTGCGATCATCTTCAAAGTCTGTCGTCGTCAGACTAAAGGGGAAATCATTCTCTGACTCCGTGCGATTGTAGCCCAGTCGCCAATCAATGGCGCCAGTGTTGCCTCGTACCTGAAGCACCTGGTTGTTATAGCCAAAGCTACCGATGTCAAAACTGGCAGTGGTTTCTATCCCGGTTTCTTCAAGGGGTCGACGGGTGATGATATTAATCACACCACCAATGGCATTAGAACCATACAGTACTGAACCACCACCCGGTAATACTTCAATTTGCTCAACCGCATCTGTTGTAAAATTCGACAGCTCAAAGCCACCGGCTGCCCCAATTTCGTTGATCGGACGACCATCTAGCAAGATCAATGTTTGGGCTGTGCCACCACCACGAATAAACTGACCGCTTTGAGCCCCCAGCTGACCGCCTGCCGTACCCTCACTGAGGATACCAGGCAGATACAGCAGCGCTTCATCTACGGTGCGAGCTCCCTGAGCTTCAATTTGATCGCGATTAATTACATAGACAGGCTGTGTGGCTTCACGAACCGTGCCTTCACGACGGAAAGGGGAGTAAACTGGCTGATCAAGGATGCGCTCAACAACATTAATGCGAAGAATTTCGTCTATTTCGGGACTCTGAGCCAAGAGTTGGAACTGTTCTAGATTAGTTGTTTCTCCAGCCCAGGCGGGCACCGCCAATAGAAACGATAAAAGAGTCAGAGAAACAGGGAATTTGGACATGGTAGAAATTATTCTTTTGATTTGAAGTGTATGGTGTGCCAAGAAACTAACAGCTCACTCTCTATCTCATTCCTCTTAGATAGAAGAGAAGTCGTTTTCAGAAATAAGACAAATTTCTCTCAACCAAAACGTTCTCTCTTTACGGAGAGTTAAGGGAATTTAACCATCAGTCAGCATCTCAAAAATCTAGTCGGGACGCCTCAGGTAAAATTCGTCTGTCTATGCTTAGCCGCGCTATGAATAGACTCTAGCTAATACTGTCCTAAGAGCTGCAGCTATATTGACAACAGACCGCTGAGCGTGCAAAAAAGACTAAATTCATTATCAGTACCTCGCAGATATTGTTAAATGACGGCATCGGCGGGCATTCTGACTGAAAGGTACAAACCCTATCCACTTAAAACCTGAAGTTTTTTTCACGATAAAACTCAAGGTTTAAGAACAAAAAGGTTTGCAGCCTCCTTCACAGCTGCGGGACAGTGGCAGATTTTCACTGCGCTTTCCCCATTGACTCTAGCGGCTGGTCCCCACTAGAACCGATACAGGGTCAAATGATATCACACTGCTCTAACTTCTTCTTTGCTGGAGTCAGGTAGGGTTGGTAGACGATCCGGTTGCTAACACCAGCCGAAATCCAAATAGGATATGCCGAGACTCTACAGGGCGATCATGCTGATAGGCGGCGCGGCAAAAGCCAGGGAAATCATCCCAACTGCAGCTTTTGAGTAGCACTTCAGTCTTACCGTTAACTAGGGTACTGGTGTACTCAAATACGTTGCCTGCCATATCCTCAATACCATAGGGGCGTTGACTTAGCGGATAAGTGCCAATCGCACTCGTTCCATAGGGGCCATTTTTCGCCCAGTTTGTGCCGTCATCTTGCCATTCACTCCCCCATGGGAAATAGCGTCCGTCTGTTCCCCGTGCTGCTTTCTCCCATTCCAATGCAGTTGGTAGCCGATAGCCTACACCGTCTTGACTAGATCGCCACTCGGCATAGGCTACTGCATCGCCATAGGAAACCAGCACTACCGGATGATTTTCCTGACCTGCTGGATACTGGTCTTCTTGCCATAGATAGGGCTGTACCTCGCTGTAGTCATGGACTAAAAAGCCTTGCTCTTGGTAGTCTGCTGCCAAAATACCGGGTGAGCGATGCCCTGTCGCTTGTACAAACGCCTGATAGTCTACATTGGTAATCAGGTTCTGGCCCATACAAAACGATGGCAGATATTCAGTACGGCTGTCTGGTTCACGCTCAAACCAACCCCGCTGACGATAGCCTGCTTCTGCTGCAGCTATATCCTCCGGCGACTCTGCAAATCCTTCTGCACTGATGCGATAGGCATAGTCGCGTTCGGTGCGAGCGCTACCTGCAATAAACTCCCCACCCTCCACAAACGTAAATCCTGACTGGGTCTCACAGGCTGTCTGTGTCACCTCAACCGTAGAGCCAGACGAAATATCCTGACAGCCAATTAGCAGCAGGAGGGATAACAAACGCAAGCTTCTATTTACAGCCTTGGCCATAGCCGCTCTCCCACTGAAATAGGTAATATCTAGCATTGCTGCTCCTCGGGATGGGTTTAGCTGTGAGAGGTCGTTAAATAGCCACTGCTCTAAACAGATTCATCCCCTAAATCAACAATCACTAACATCTTAAAACTTAAGCCTGAGAGTAAGATTAGCAAGAACGCAAACCGTTGCCATCCCTAAGTTGGCTCAAAGCAAAACGGCTATGACTGATTTAGGTAGGGTGCGAACCTACAGAAAAATAGAGCAGATTCAGCAGCTCGACTCAGCAAATTAGGAAGTCAGAAGTGCACTATCGAGTGGCTTTAGTCCAGCCGTTTTCAACAGCTTCTGTTTCTGTACAAAACCACTTTTCGCCATACTCTGGCTTAATAATTGTTGCATCGTATCTTTCCATGCCAGGGAGATGATAAATCTTTTTACCCGTATTGATAGAAATATTGCCTTTAATGGTGCATCCCGGTTGGGTAACAGCAGCTACGGGGCTAGGAGAGTTCGTGAGCTTAGCTTTGATTGCCATAAAAGCAATGACAGACATCGTGACTAGGCCAATCGTTTTTTCTAACTGTCTACGCTTTGGCAGGTTTCTTTGAAACCTTTTTACAGACATTGGAGCTTTGCTAGTTTTCTGCGGCTGTCGCTTCTGCGGCTGTCGTTTCTGCGACTGTCGCTGAGGAGATATGTGACGATTGGCGTCTGCAGATGCCTCTTGAATAGAGGCTTTTGCTGCGCGTATCTTCCCTTTTGGAGTAACAACTCGCTGATAGACAATGACGTCACCCACCCTGGGACAGCGGCTATCTTTGGCCAAGACGCTAATGTGTAAGAATATATCTTTGCCACCAGTGGTCGACTTGATAAAGCCAAAGCCTCGGTCTTCTTTCCAGCTGATTAACTGTCCCTTGGTAAAAAGAGGTTTCACGGCTTGCCCCCTTATTATTGGCACCTATTTTGTAGGTTTACCAGCTCAATGGTGGTAGAGCAGGACAATATTAGGTGAATTTTTCCAAAAGAATTGACCGACTCAACCACAAATTGACTAATTCAGTCTGGCTTAAACCGATAGATAGTAACTCGGTCTAACTGCAGCAAAAATCAAACTTCTTGAGTTGTCACTTTAAGGGCTGTCTCAATAGAAAGCGATTGTCAAATCTTGTTGATTGAATGCAAAATAGTTCCCATTTTTTTTGTTCAATGATGATAAGCACCAGCTCAGCGGGCACTTCAAACTGTTTTAAAAGTTGTTGTTAACAGGCTTTGTCTCTTCTTTAATGCAATCTGAAATATCGCCGTATTGACCCTGTTTATAGAGAGTAGCCAGCCATTTACTAAAACAATTGTTCCGAATCCGCGCATCAAGGGCAGATTGCTAACGCCCCCCAACAGATCTCTAGTCACCTAATTCTTTGATACAGAGTCGAGAGGCCGTATATCTTCCGAGTCATGCATCACCAAAGGCTACACAGCCGTCGCAAATGCGAGTTTTGTAAGATGTGACGTTACAGCACAGACAGGACGTTAGTTCAGCTAACCTCAAAAACTATATTGATAAACTATAGAGTTCTTCAGCTAATAAAGTCTTCTTGGCAGATGCTATCAGCCAGCTGAATATGGACTCTGAGACGCTGGCCTGCTGAGCAGCGAAATGGAGGAATTTGAATATAGTCGTCGTGCTCTCCAGCTTTAACCGTCTTGAGCAGCTCTCCAGTTTCCGACAGCTCCAACGCCAGCATCACATTGCTAGGCAAGATAGTTTCCCCAGACGGATATAGTTGAATACGAATATTACGACGCTTATTGGCCTCAATATCAACGCTAAACATCAGCAACAGATCATCGGAGGCTGTGTTGAGAAAAATTTTCTTACCGCAGGTGAGAACAGCGGTACCGCTAGCAGACGAACGAAATCTTGGGGTCGATGGCTGCGGCAACAAAGACTCCAGCGGCTGCCAGCCTTGCTCAAAGATATTTTCAAGCCAGTTTTCAATACTGACAGGTGGAGTATTTTGACTGAGCTGATATAGCTGCTGACGCCACTGTCCATTGCTAAATAGAGTTCCCCACTGACTAAACGGCAGCACCAGTCTGGGTTCTGGCGCGTAGGCCAAACTTTGAATGACGCTTTCGGCATGGGCAGTAGACAGATGAACCAGCTGACTTGGCGATTTTGCCGCTGGCTGCTCTAGTTTCGGAGCCACCAAAAAGGCAGAAAAATCCTGTATTAGATCACTATCGTCGAGGCAGTACTTGCGCTCAAGAGCGTCATAGGTGCTGCGCTCCTGAAGTTGGCTGTAGGGGGTATATCCCCATAACGCCAGTCGTTGTTCATCGACATCGACGTAGGCAGCAATATAATAATCTGCCGATAAATTGGGTAAATCAACCCACTCTTGAGGGACGTTTAGCTCTGCTGCATCGATTGTTTCAGATAAAATAACAACGATGCGCAGGTTCCCAAATAATAGCGTTAGGCCATCGACAACGTGCCAGATATCAAATGGCTCTACAGTTGGCCATGGCGATGGTGTGTGATCAAATTCTTCTTCGAACCATAACATTAGTGCCTTTAGACCCAGCTGATGCAGATAGCTGCGCCAGCGAGCAGCAGGGTCTGATATGAACGCACTGCGCTGCCAGCAAGCTGGGTCAGCCGGCAGCGCCAGAACAGGCTGCATAGGGTTGTCAAATAACAAGCTCATTCCAATACCTCCGGTGGTTCTGGCGCATAGTGGCGCTGTAACCACTCGTGAATCACGTCGCTAACATTGGCTAGTACGGTCGCTTCAGCAGAGATATGCAAGGTTTCTTTGCTCCAGTTAATGATACTGAGTAGCAATTGCCGACGAACACGAGTCAGTTTACGAGATACTTGATATTGTTGAATACTTAGGTGATGGGCGATATCGATTTGAGTCAGTTTTTGTTGATAGTAAAGACGCAAAAGTGTCTGACTGGGCACATCTAGACTATTGATTTTATTTGATAGTACAGTGTCTATTTGTTGCATCCACCGTTGTTGCTCAGCGTAGGCTTCAACGGTCAATAGCTGTGCCATGGGCGTATCGTCTGTGGGTAGGGTATCGAGCTGTTCTTCACCCGAGTCATCGTACTGAGGTTGGTTGAGGGATGTTACGGTTGGTGTCAGATAGGCTCTAACAATGGTGGCTAACTGAGTTAGTTCCACCGCTAGTTGTTCAGTCTTGATGTCTACGGAGGGAATGTCTAGGTCCCGGTGACGCAATCGGTTATAGCGCTGAGCGATCGCATCTAACTGGTCCGAGCTGGGAGCAAATAATCCTCGGGCTGATTGGCCTAGTTCAGGTGTGCAGACGTGGCTAAAACATCGCCTCAATAAGATAAAGCTAGACGGCTGGACAAATCCAGTAGCTAGTAACGCTTTTCTTAGCTGGGTCTGGCTCACTCTGCGTAACAGTCCCCAGTCGCTACTGATGTTGATTTCCTGCTGTTGTCTAAGCTGGTCTCGAATACAGTTACCAAAGGCTCTGCGGGCATAGACCTTGAGGTCACTGCCATAGTCAGGATTGTATCCATTGAGGATACGATCTACGTTTGCGATCGCAGTCTGAAATCCATCTGCCAGCGAGTATTGCACCATGGGAAAACGGCGCGATATCCGATGGGCGGCCCAATAGCAAGGTTCCTGCAAGTAGGCCCACAAATGTTGCTCGGCATCGGGGTGCTGCCGCCGTAGCCGATACCAGTGGAGGACCCAAAATTTTTCTGAGCGTTCATTGTCACCTTGTTGCAGCAGCTGATGCTGCATACTCCTTGCCAGTCGTGGAGCAGATACCCATGTATCAAATCGATCTCCCGTAAACTGGATAAAGGTGGAGAAGGTGGCTAAAGTCTCAGTCCGAGAGCGCATAGTCAGATCATAAAGTTGCACAGCAGTCTGTTGCCAAATCCAGGCAGATACAGCCTTCAATTTCACTAAGGTCTAACGGCTTAGATACTACTATCTAACGGATTGGATTCTGCGTAACATCACGGTTAACTTATGATTTGCGGCTGTCTAAAGAAGATTTAGCCACCCTCTAGAGCTGTGGTCGTTTACCATAGTGGCGATAGGCCATGTAGTCCTGCAGAATTTTACAATGGTCAAAGCAGAGATTGTCAGGAACCTCCCACAGATTAAAGACCTTAAAATTCTTGGCATCATCTCCTGCTATGGGTTCACCTGCAGCAGTGGCTAGAAACACAATACTGATGGTATGTTTACGCTCATCCCGTTTGGGATCAGAGTATACGTAAAACTGGTCTACTAATTTCACCTCAAGACCAATTTCTTCTTTAGCTTCACGTAGAGCAGCTGTCTCCACCGATTCACCATAGTCTACAAATCCGCCTGGAATGGCCCAGCCCAAGGGAGAATTTAACCGCTCTATTAAGATAATTGGACGATTGGGTCTATCCACCATCTCAATAATAATATCGACAGTGGGGGCAGGGTTGCGATAGGCCATAAAGCGCGAATGGGTGTTTAGACGATATTGCGTCGAGTAACCATGCTAAAGTCTATTCGCCTGGCTTAGCGTTACCGTCAACGCTTAATTTTCTCCACATTTCTCCTAATCTTTATCCCCCGATATGTCATTTACCAGAGCTAGCGGTATCTTGCTGCATCCCACGTCGCTGCCCAGTCGATATGGTATTGGGGATTTGGGAGAGACCGCCTATCGATTTGTGGATTTTTTAGCGGCCACTAAACAGCAGCTTTGGCAGATTTTGCCCCTGGGGCCAACGGGCCATGGTAACTCTCCCTACATGTGTTACTCCGCCATGGCAGGCAACCCGTTGTTAATTAGCTTAGATGCGCTAGCAGAGCAGGGGTGGCTAACAAAAGCTGACCTGTCGGAGGTGCCTGATTTTTCGACCGAACGGGTCGAGTACGAGCGCGTTATTCCATTTAAGTTGGAGCTGCTAAAGCGGGTGGCCCATCGCGTTCAGCTATCAAAATCTGACGAGTTTCAGGAGTTTCAGGAGTTTTGCCAGGCCCAGGCATTTTGGCTAGAAGACTATAGCTTATTTATGGCACTGAAAGATGCCAACAACGGAGCTAGCTGGAGTGCGTGGGAGCGCGCGGTCGCAAAACGGGAACCTGAGGCGCTAGAAACCTGGCGGACTAAGCTGGCGGATGCCATTTTTCTGCAAAAGTTTTTACAGTTTTAATTTTGTCGTCAGTGGGTTGCGCTAAAAACCTATGCCAATGAACGTCACATTCAAATTATTGGCGATATGCCCATCTATGTGGCCCACGATAGCGCCGATGTGTGGGCATTTCCTGAGAACTTTATGATCGATCCTGAAACCCTGATGCCGTCCCAAATGGCCGGAGTGCCTCCAGATTACTTTAGTGAAACGGGGCAGCTATGGGGTAACCCCACCTATAACTGGGAGGTGCTGGGAAAAACCCAGTTTGACTGGTGGCTAAAGCGCATCAAAACGTCTCTGGCCTATGTCGATCAGATTCGGATTGATCACTTTCGAGGCTTTGAATCTTACTGGGCGGTGCCCGAAGGTGAACAAACTGCAATGAATGGTCAGTGGATTCAGGCACCAGGGGTAGCTCTATTTGAGCGGGTGGAAGCAGTTTTAGGCAAACTGCCGTTTTTGGCAGAAGATTTGGGGATTATTACCCCCGAAGTCGAAGCCCTGCGGGATCAGTTTAGTTTTCCAGGCATGAAGATCCTGCAGTTTGCCTTTGGCTCCGATCATCGGAATCCGTATCTGCCGTTTAACTGCGATCGCAACTTTGTGATTTACACAGGCACCCACGACAATGACACCACCGTTGGCTGGTATACCAAAGCCAACGATTACGAAAAACAGCGGCTGGCTGGCTTTATTGGTGGACTGAACCCCGAGTCAGTTCACTGGGCCATGATCCGTCTGGCCCTTTCATCGGTGGCCGATCTGGCCATTGTCCCCCTACAAGATTTACTCGGGTTGGGGGCTGAAGCTCGCATGAATACCCCAGGCTTAGGCGAAGGCAACTGGGAATGGCGATTTAGTACAGCTATGCTCAGTCAAACCGTCCGCGAACAGTTTACGACCCTGACAGAACTCTATGGGCGGGCGACCCATCAGTGGCCCTAGCTTAGACGATGGCCATCGTCATCATTTGCTCAAAATCAGCAGCCAAATAGCTACGGCAACAAGTAAAGTTAGTGTGAAAGTTTTGAGAAGATAAAAAAATGGTGAACACCCCAGATGTGTCTTGAGTCGACGAATGGGGCCAAAATCCTGACTGCTAGCTGACAGAGTTTGGTCTACGAGCCATGCTGTGTAGTTAAATTTACTGAAAATGATCCACTCAAACAGGGTTGCTGGTGGCAGCATCCCTGATAGAATCCAACCATAGAGGTAATTAAGGCGACATAATATGGCCATAGTTTCTAACGGGCTAGCTCCTATCCAGTCCTCGCTGCGGATAGGTTTGGGTAGAGTGTTGGTCGTTGAAGACGAGGAACTGATTCGAGAAACAGTCGCTCTGGCCTTAGCTGAAGAAGGATTTGAGCTTGTAGTGGCAGCCGACGGCCCAACCGCGTTAGAGAAATTATTGGGTTCAGCGGACGGTAGTAAGGATGCAATTCCAGACATTAGTTTGGTGATCTTAGACCTGATGCTGCCAGGTATGAATGGATTAGACCTTTGTCGTTTAGTTCGTCATCGCGGTCTAGATGTTCCCATTTTGATTCTCAGTGCCAAGGGGACTGAAATGGATCGGGTGGTTGGTTTAGAGGTTGGCGCTGATGATTATTTGTCTAAGCCCTTTGGTATGCGAGAGCTGATTGCTCGCTGTCGGGCGCTGCTGCGTCGCTATCAGTCTAAGGCCAAGTCTGAAGATAGCTCTACACTACGATTTGAGGGAATTGCTTTACACCCAAATGAGTGCCGCGCCTTTCTCAACGATAAAGAACTCAATTTATCTCCAAAAGAGTTCAAAATTTTAGAGCTATTTATGGGTCGCCCCCGTCGAGTATGGTCCCGCGATCAAATTATTGATCGCGTCGGGGGATATGACTTTATGGGGGACAACAAAACAGTGGACGTACATATTCGCTGGCTGCGCGAAAAATTAGAGGAAGATCCTAGTAAGCCCAAATATCTCAAGACGGTTCGCGGATTTGGCTATCGGCTGGGTTAGACAGCCAAGCTATGGGTAATCCTAAAAAGATGAGGTGCGGGTCTAGTACTGTCTATGGATGCTGCCTCTAAACCAGCTGTTGTAAGTCGCAAAACGGTCCCCCATGGCATGGTGGTCTCTCCACACACCACTGCTTCAAAGCCCGGTCAAACCATTTTGCAACAAGGTGGTAATGCGATTGATGCAGCGGTGGCGGTCAGTGCCGCCCTGTCGGTGACCTATCCCCACATGAACGGTCTGGGGGGAGACGGGCTTTGGCTGATCTTATGATGCGTCCACTCGTCAGGTACACGGCTTAAATGGGTCGGAACGTTCGGCAGCTGGGCTAGACGGGACTAAACTGCACCCGCGAGGGGCGGCAGCGGCAATTACTGTGCCTGGCGCCGTTGATGCTTGGTGGCAGGTGCATCAGCGGTTTGGTCAGTGGCCCTGGGCTTCTCTGCTACAGCCCGCTATCCAGCTGGCCCAGACTGGCTATAAGCTATCGTCCTCTCAGTTTCGCTGGACTCGCAAAGATTGGGATCTGCTGAGTCAGGATGTGGGGGCAATGGCCACTTTTTCGATGGCGGCGCAGGGCAGCTGGGTCAAAAACTTGGCCCTGGCAACGGTGTTAGAGACCCTGGCAGCTGAAGGAGCAGCGGTGTTTTATCAAGGCAACATCGCCCAGGTCATTGTGGACTATGTTGCTCCCTTGGGGAGTCCCCTCAGGCTAGAGGATTTTGCCCATCATCACTCTGATTGGGTAGAGCCCATCACCACGACCTACCGAGACCATCGGATTTATCAGCTACCGCCCAACACCCAGGGGCTGTCGGTGTTGCAGATCCTCAATCTGATTGAGCCCTACGATATCGCCAATCTGGATGAGACTGATTATTACCATCTGATGGTGGAGGCGGTTAAGCTGGCAGTTTGCGATCGCAGCCGCTGGGTGGGTGACCCTGCGTTTACGGATATTCCCGTTGACCGGCTAATTTCAAAAACAGATAGAAGCTGACTGGTCTGAGGCCATGGGCCATGCCCATATGATTCAAATCCAGGCTAATCGGTTACTGGGGGCCTGCGATCCTCGCAGCGATGGCGTCGCCCTGGGATTTTAGTTAAATCTTACAAGAATCCTTGATGGAAGTTTGTTAGAGTAGTCGCGCACGTAGTTCCATGCCCCCATGACTTCGCCTCACTCAAATAGACCTCGGCGATTTTGGAGAATAACAGCGATTACATTAGGGGCAGGTACCCTAATCGTCGGTACAATAGCCGTCCTCGGCACTTGGTTATTTATTAATAGAGGGCTGACGCCCTTACTAGAAAGGCAGCTGTCCGATCTTTTAGAGCGCGAGTTAGAGCTTGGCGATTTAGAAAGACTGTCCTGGAACGGGTTGCGAGTAGGACCGTCTCGACTAAATGCCACTGACAATGACCCCACCTATGTCACAGCAGATGCGGTTGAGGTCGGGTTTAACCCTCTGCAGATGCTATTTGAGCAGGAGCTAGATATTGACCTACGGCTCTTCGGGGCAGAAGGCTATGTAGAGCAACATCCTGAAGAGGGTTGGTTGGGTGTCGATGTGCCTACATTTGAACCCGTCGAAGATCCGCTGGTGCAGGTGCGGATGGACGATATCAATGTAACGGATAGCCAGCTGACTCTAGTGCCGATGCCGGCTGAGGGGGCAGCGCCGTCGCCGCTGGTGATAGATGACCTTAATGGCACGGTAGACATCGACCCGGTGGAAGTCAATGGCCAGAACGCTCAGCAAGTAAACTTTGATGCCACCGCCACCCCACCGGATGGAGGCGATTTAGAAATCACAGGCGCTATCATCCCCATAGCGTCAGGGGATGACCAACGGCCCATTCAACAAGAAATTAGGTTGGGGGTAGCAGCCCAGGGTGTCGCCGCCGAAGCAGGTCTGGCCTTTCTTTTACCCACCCTAGGACAGCGCAATTTACCCATCGCAGCGACTGGCGGTCGCGTCAGAGGTGAATGGACCGTGTCATTTTTACCCGATCAGCCCGTTACGGTTGATGGAGCAGGCAGCCTCGACAACGGTCAGCTGCAGCTATCATCTTTACCCAACACCGGCCCCTGGGGAAATGTAATTGACAATATTGATGCCACCGCCAGATTTAAGGGCACTACGATTACGGTTGATCGAGCCAGCGGCCGCTATGAAAATCTAGACGCTACCGCCAGCGGCACAGTCGACTGGCAAGGGGACTACAATCTCACAGCCCAGGTAGACGATATCGATCTCGAAGAGGTGCTAGAGCAGTCTGAGGTGGACTCTCCGATTGCCTTGAGCGGTGTGTTTGACAGCACTGTTGCGATCACAGGCCCTATGCTGCGGCCCCGGTTAGCGGCTGATGTCATTGCCACCGGACCGGTAACAGTAGACCGAATAGTGCTTAGCGAGGTGGATGCTGATGTGGTGCTTGAGAGCGAGCGCCTGGTGGATCTTTTAGATACCATCACCATCACTCAAATTACTGCCACCCCTGAACTGGGTGGCCAAGTCACCGGTAGCGGTATCTTAAATCTAGCAACTCTACCGGACGGGCCACCGGAGCTAGATTTTACCGCCCAGGCAACCAATGTGTCGGGGGATGCGATCGCAGCTCTCTATGATGTCGAGCAGCTACCCGGCACCTTGGGAATTGTCGGAGCAACGGCTACCATTGCCGGTCCTCTGACAACGTTAGAAACACGGATCAATGCCCAGGCACCCACATTGACCTACGCCGGCCAGGTCTATCCAGCTAACGCTACAGCCATCTTTGCCGACGGGGGGTTATCGATTCCCCAAGCGCTTGTACAGGTGGGCACAGGCACCCTAACCGGGGAAGGCCAGGTAGAAGCCGATAGCTGGCAGGCCAATATTGTTGCCAGCAACATTGATTTACAAGCATTAGGTCTGGCCCAAACGCCACCGGGCAATTTAGATGCCAATATTGCGCTGGCGGGTCCGGTTCAGGACGCTTCCCTGACCAACCTGTTCGCCATGGGAGACTACAGTCTGCAGCTAGCGGAGGGTGCAGTGCAGGGGGATGTGGAACTGGTCAACGGCAGCTGGCAAACCGATGTCACCCTCAACGCCGTCGGACTTAGCCAGTTTGCCTCCCAGCTGGGGGGTGACACCAGCGGCACCGTGACCCTAGAGGGCACCATTGATGCGCGGACTCTGGCCGACTTACGCGGACAGGGCGATCTCACCTTCTCAGCAGGGTTAGCCGGATTTTCACCTCAGCTAGCGGGGCTAGATGCTCCCCTCAACGGTCAGTTTGCCTGGACCGGCCAGGAGTTGCTCATCGAGCAAGCCAGCAGTGCTCAGCTGCAGGCCCGAGGGGTAGTCTCACCTCAGTTTGATGGCAATCAGTTTCAAGGGATTCGTGGCTTCTCGCTTGATTTAGATGCCCAGCGCTATCCGCTGGCACTCCTGCCTAGCCCGGTTCCCCTCAGCGGTTTTGCCAGCTTAGCGGAGGGGCGTCTGGTCGGTACGCCCAGCAATCCTCAATTTAGCGGCACCTTGCTGCTAGAAGACTTTGCCGTTAACCAGGTGGCGTTTGACCCAGTCCTGCTGGGCCCCGTCAGCTACCAGGCCCAGGCCGGGCTGGTTGTGGATTTAGACGGGCAAAGTGGCCCAGCGGTGGCCAGCGGGTTGGCCGATGGCATTGCGATTAATTTTCAAACACCGCGCGATCTAGACTTTGATATTCGCTGGCAGGGGGCTCAAGCCTCCGGGCGTACTGACAACAACATTCTCAGAGCCACTCTCCAAGACCTGCCGCTGCAGGCATTAGGATTACCCGCCATAGACCGTCTGGGGGGTGGGCTACAGGGCACTCTGTCATCCCAGGGCGAATGGGTTGTTGATCTAGAGCGTCAAACCCTGGTGGGGGATGTATTTGTGGCTCAGCCAGGGTTGGGCTATCTCAACGCCCAGCAGCTAACGGGGCAGGTGGCCTATCGCAATGGGCAAATATTGGTTGAGCGCGGTGAGCTAATATTCAATGCCTGCTCAGGGCAGCTGGTGAGTGAGACTCGACCCTTACCTAGCTACTGCACAGCGGCGGCGGTGGCCGACAGTATCTATCGGTTTAACGGTAGTGTGCAGCTGAGTACGTTTGCTTACAACGCCAATGTTTCTGTCGAAAACGGCAATATTAGGGATGTACTGGCGGCTCTGGCAATTACGGATCTAGAAGATTTAATCCAAACATTTCAGGCTCCCACTTGGTTAGCTAATCAGCCATCACCTGAAGAGATTCCAACAGTTTTAGCGACTGAGTCTGCTGGCAATGCTGGGGCAACGTTGTTAGACCAGCTGCGGCGTTTGGCCGAAATTCAGCGCATTCAAGACGAGATAGCCCTGGCTGAGGCAGAGAGTCCGGTGCCACCTCTGAGCGCCCTTGAGGGACGATTTGATGCCATGGTGCGCGTCAGCGGCAATCCGCAAGCGCTACCCGAGGTCATGTTTGATATGAATGGTCAAGAATGGACCTGGGGCAACGAATTTGTGGCAGACCGGGTGATTGCTCGAGGGCAGCTGGCCAATGGCAACCTGACTCTGCAGCCGCTGCGACTAGAGACGGCCCTACCACCAGATGCGGACGGTAATCCCCAGCAGGCGTTTGTAAACCTGGCGGGCAATTTGTCGCTGGTAGAAGAAGATAGCTCGAGTTTGCAGCTGGTGGCTGTACAGCTGCCGGTGGCGGCGGTGCGCGATATTTTTAACATACCGGTAGGTCTAGAAGGGCGCTTAAATGCGATCGCAAACTTTAGCGGCGGTCTCGGCAACCCCACGGTGCGTGGAGATATCATCCTGGCCGACGGCAGCATCAACAATCAGCCCATCGAACAGGCTGAAGGACTTTTTCTCTATGAAAATGCCCGTCTGTTATTGCAAGGAGAACTCATTCAGGTTGACAACCCAGAGCCGCTGACGCTGGTGGGGGATATTCCCTACGCCTTTGACTTTATGACGGTGCAGCCCGCAGATGATCGAATTGCACTGACCATAGATGTAGCCGATGAAGGTCTTGCCCTGCTCAATGTTCTTAACGACCAGGTGATATGGGAGTCCGGTAGAGGTCAGGTCTCGCTAGACATTGGCGGTCGTCTGAGTAGACCCACCATCAGCGGTGCAATGGATGTGCGAGATGCGGTGTTGCGATCGCCCCTACTGCCGGATCCTCTCACCGATTTTGCCGGACGTGTGGTCTTTGAAAACAATCATATTATTGTTCAAGAACTGCAAGGACTCTACGGCAATGGTCGACTGCAGGCAGCGGGTAGCTTCCCTCTGTCGTTCCCGTTTATCATTGCTCCCCCCGACCTCGCGGCATTGGGCGCTGACAGTACCGAAGACGATGAGGATAGAACTACACCCATCCCCCCAGACCCTGCCAGCGATGCTCCCCCGATCCACCCGTCTGGAGCCCTCACAGTCACCTTAGATGACGTTGATTTAGAGCTGCGAGGCATTTACGAGGGGGGTGTAGAAGGTCAGATCGTCGTCGGTGGCAGCTTGCTGCTAGGGGGGCCTCAGCTAGGAGGCGTTGTTGAGCTAGACAACGGTCGTCTGTTCTTACCTGAGGGCGGTGGTGACACCGTAGCATCCACAGAGCCAGAAGAGATTTCTCGGTTTATTCCCAGATTTGAAAATCTCAAAATCACCCTGGCCAGAAATACCCAAATTCAGCAGGGTAATCTGCTCAATGTGTTTGCCCAGGGCGATTTACGCATCACCGGTCCCCTCCGTCCGTTTAGTGCCATTGAGCCAGACGGAGAGATTCGTTTGCGCTCTGGGCGGATCAATCTTTTAACCACCACATTCCGACTGGCAGGTCGAGACAATGTGGCCCGCTTTATCCCCGAGCGAGGGATTGCCGACCCGCTGCTAGACTTGCGGTTGCGTACATCTGTAAGCGAAACCCAGCAGAGCAACGTGGTGGAAGCATCGGCCTTTGCATCCTCTGAGGTGGCTGATACGTCTATTGATCCCTTTCAGGGAACAACGGGGGTAGAAACCATTCGCATACGGGCCACCTATCAGGGTAGCGCCAGCAATTTACTAGATAGTCTATTCCTATCTGATATCGGCGATGCGGTGATTGAATTTTCCAGCTCTCCACCCCGTTCTAGACAGGAAATTGTCAACCTACTTAGCGGTAGTTATGTAGCCGCTCTGCAGTCTGGTCAGGGGGTGCTTAACTTCTTTGGTGGAGCCTTACTCAACAGCCTGCAGGAGTTTATCATTAGTACTCTGAATCTGAGTGAATTTAGGCTGTTTCCAGTTACCGGTGCCTCACGCTTTTCCAGTGACGAGAATAGCGGTTCTACAGTAGACATTGCCACTGAGATCGGATTTGATGTGACCAACAATATCACCCTATCGCTTGTGCAAATTTTGACTGACAGTACCCCTACAGAATTTAACCTGCGCTATCGGCTCTCTGATGAATTTACAATCCGAGGAACCACCAACTTCGATGATCGCAATCGAGTTTTCTTAGAGTTTGAGACACGGTTTTAGTCCCCAGCATCCCCCCTCTAGTGTTCGCATTTCATAAATTTATCTAATTGCTGAGTAACCCCGAGGATGGTGTATCTATACTGATAACTAATCTAGGCAAATGAAGTAAATTCAAAAAATGTCAGTTAGCTGGCATTGCCCCGTCAATACCCTTAACTGAGCGTGCCTCATCCATTTGCAGACTTATTCTTCCGCCCACTTCCTATGAATCAGCTTATATCTCAGCTCACGCGTCCTGCATTGGCGACCCTGCTTGCCCTAGTCGGTTGTGGTTGGACCGCTCATGCTGTAGATGCCCAGGCCCTGGTGCCCTACACCCTGCCATTGGATGAAGAACGCCTGACTGCTACTGGACTGACACTGGCTCAAGAAGCCGCTCAACTGGCTCAGTTCCAGCAATACGATGAGGCCCTAGCGCGGATTCAACTGGCCGCCCAGCTAGCGCCACAGGACCCACAGATTCTGGCATTGATGGGCAGTCTATATCTGCAGGTGGGTGATAGTGCCGCAGCGGTCTCCACCCTAGAAAGTGCCAAGTCAATTAGTGATGATGACTCAGTTATTTGGTTCACTTTGGGCTCAGCCTACTTTAGTGAAGCTAAATATTTGCAAGCGGCTAGTGCCTTAGAAAAAGGTCTGAGTCTAGAACCTGAGAATGCAGGCGCTCACTTTGATTTGGGCAATGCCTATTACAAACTCAACCGCTATCAAAAAGCTATTGAGCAGTACGAAGCTGCCGTTGGCGTTAATGAGGCATTCTGGCCTGCGGTCAACAATATTGGACTGGTTTTGTATGAGATGGGGCAGCTTGAACCCGCCATTGAGCAGTGGGAACGGTCGCTGACTCTTTCTAGCGAGGAACCAGAACCGACACTCGCGATCGCAGTGGCTAACTATGCTGCCAATAATAATCGCACTGCCGCTATCGAATCAGCCACTGCAGCATTAGAGCGCGACAGCCGCTATGCCGACCTAGCATTTTTAGAAGAGAATCTTTGGGGTAATCGTTTGTTAAACGCAACTGAAGCGATGTTCGATACCCCCGGATTGCAGGAAGTACTTGCCGGCCTTTAAAGATCTGTCTTTTACCTGAGATTGCTTGTTTTAGATTCTATAAATAATATACTACCTAGGCCCATAGGTAGTATATTTGATCTAGTCTGATTTAAATAAAGGTTTATTTAGCGAGTCTGGATGGTTGACTATTCATCAATCATTGCCTTAACGTCATCTACAAACTTTTGGTGGTCCACAATGGGCTTTGAAATATATCCATCGGCCCCACTTTGTTGTAAAAAGTTCTCCCGATCACCATCCATAGCATGGGCAGTGACTAGAATAATAGGTAGCGTGGCAGTGGCACTATTAGCCTTCAGCATCTGGGTGATACGGATGCCATCTACTGGTTTTCCCTGATAAACACTGTGAGACAGGGAAACATCCATTAAAATCACATCGACTTCACCGCTTTCGGCAATTTGCATGACCTCGTCGACGTTTTCTGTATGTTTAACCGCCAAGCCACCCCGCTTGGTCAGAATTTTTGAGAAAACGCGTGCGTTGATCATATCGTCTTCCACAATTAAAACTGTTTTCATAGGCGGTTCCGATAACACAGCAAAGTTACTATAACCGTTGTTGGTTATTGTCCTAAGTTAAGTAAGAGAATAACCTGTAGGTCTGGTTGAAAAATCGTGACTTAGGGACTCAAGCGTTTGCAAATCTATTGAATTCTTGATCGATTTAGATTTCAGCTATTGCGGATTCATGACGCTTGTGTATAAGGTACAGCATTGATAAGGCTATTTACTGTCTTTACGACGGCTTTCAAGGATACGAAATCATGGCAAACCAGCTAAATGCATTTTCAGATGAGCAAATTGTCGTCACCTCTCTTCATACAGAGGTGCAACGATCATATCTGGAATATGCCATGAGCGTAATCGTTGGGCGCGCTTTGCCAGACGTACGCGATGGTCTCAAGCCAGTCCATCGGCGAATTCTCTATGCAATGCATGAGCTGGGCTTAACCCCAGACCGTCCCTTTCGTAAGTGTGCCCGTGTCGTTGGGGATGTGTTGGGTAAATATCACCCCCATGGTGATCAGGCGGTTTATGATGCCCTAGTACGCATGGTGCAGGTTTTTTCTAGCCGCTATCCGCTGTTGGATGGTCATGGCAACTTTGGCTCAGTGGACAACGATCCCCCTGCCGCGATGCGCTACACGGAAACGCGACTAGCCTCCCTCAGTCATGACGCGTTGTTAGGGGAAATCAGCGAAGCCACCGTTGACTTTATTGATAACTTTGATAGCTCTCAGCAAGAGCCCGTTGTGCTGCCTTCGCAGCTACCCAATCTGTTGCTTAATGGCAGTTCTGGCATCGCGGTGGGTATGGCCACCAATATTCCTCCCCACAATTTAGGAGAGGTGATCGATGGTTTAATTGCTCTGATTGATCGCCCCAGTATTTCGGATGAGGCTCTGTTTAAGCTAATTCCAGGACCAGATTTTCCCACTGGGGGTGAGATTACGGATATTAAGGGGATTCGTGATGCCTATCGCACGGGGCGAGGCAGTATCCCGGTGCGAGGTATTGCCGGTTTTGAAGAAATCCAGCCAGGCAAAGGGCGACAGCGACGTAATGCCCTTGTAGTAACTGAGCTTCCCTACCAGGTCAACAAAGCAGGGTGGATTGAAAAAGTTGCAAACTTAGTCAATCAGGGCAGGCTCGAGGGCATTGCCGATATTCGTGATGAGAGCGATCGCGACGGCATGCGAGTTGTGATTGAGCTAAAGCGCGAGGTGCAGCCCCACAGCATTTTGGCCGCCCTTTATAAAATGACGCCGCTGCAGACTAACTTTGGGGCAATCATGCTGGCTCTAGACGGTGGGCAGCCAGTGCAAATGCCTCTACGGTATATGCTGCAGTCTTTTCTGGATTTTCGTGAAGAAACCTTGGTGCGTCAGTATACCAACGAACTGGAAAGAACTGACCGACGTCTGCACATTTTGGAAGGTTTGTTAACTGCCCTCGACAGTATTGACGAGGTGATTGAAATTTTGCGTGCAGCACCAGACGGTTCATCGGCCAAGCTGGAGATTGGCGAACGATTTGAACTGAGCGATCGCCAGGCCGATGCAATTTTAGCAATGCCCCTACGACGACTGGTGGGGCTAGAACAAGAAAACTTACTGAATGAGTTTGAAGAACTCTCCACACTTAAAGAAAATCTAGAACTGCTGCTGTCGGATCGAAAGGAGCGGCTCAAATCCCTTAAAAAAGATCTGCGTAAGCTTAAAAAGACGTTTGGAGATGAGCGGCGTACTCGGCTACAAACAGCGAGCGAGCGGGCAGAAGAAAAGGAAATGTTGGCCACCCTTGAAGCGGAAGCTCAAGAAGAGGAAACGGTGGTTGAATTTACTCGTAAAGGCTATGCCAGACGACTGTCGCCACGCACCTATCAACGACGACAGGGGAAACAAGAGGAACTGCCGGCTAAGCTGACAGAGCTGGATGATATTACCACTCAAACAGAGTTTGCCTGGACAATTCAAACTCTGTTGGTGTTTTCTCGGGATGGTAAAGCCTACAGTCTGGCGGTCAACGATGTGCCCATTGCCCAGCGCCAGTCAAAAGGACAGCCGCTGATGAATTTGTTGCCCGATGCTATCGGCAACGATCCAGAGGCAATACTGCCGCCCATTTTGGTGACCGATAAGGTGATGACGCAGCAGCTAATTTTGGTGACCGCCCAAGGAAAAATCAAGCGGCTACCGCTGAGTGAATTTGAGTCGATTACGAGTCGAGGGCTGGTGGCGATTAAACTCAGACCAGGGGACCATCTGGCCTATGTGGTGATCGCTAATTTAGACCAGGATCTAATGCTAGCCTCATCGAGCGGTCGGTTGTTGCGCTTTACCATCGACAAAGATCAGCTGCCAGACACCAGTCGAAATTCCCAAGGGACTCAGGCAATTCGGGTGCTAAAAGGAGAGTCGATTATTGGCTGTCTGCCGATTCAGAACAATAGCAAAATATTGCTGATGTCGGTCAAGGGCTATGCCAAACGGATGCAGGTGGCGGCGCTCAACCGCAGCAGTCGAGGGGGAATCGGGTCTCAGTCATTTAAGTTTAGTCAGAATAGCGATCGCTTGGCCACCATGGTTAATGTGCCTGAGGCCGCTGACTTTACCGTGATGACCAGCGCAGATCGGGTGGCACGTCTGAAGATTAAAAAAGTGCCCCTGCAGGGTCGGAGTCAGCCGTGCGATCGCAGTCTTACCCCAGGCAGAGGTGAACTTATTACCGATATTCTGGTATCTGTAGATCGCGTCGCTGACTAGAGCGGCCCGCATAACTAGGAATCCAACGTGGCTGAGGTTGTTATAGACAACGTTTACAAAACATTTCCGCGTCAATCTGCGGACGCTAAGCCAGTACCCGTCCTTAAACGCATCTATCTAGATGTCAAAGATGGTGAGATAATGGTGCTGGTGGGGCCATCTGGCTGTGGCAAAAGCACATTGCTGCGTTTGATTGCTGGCTTAGAAAGTATTACGGGCGGCACAGTTACCATTGGCGACCGACGGGTGAATACGCTACCCCCAAAACAGCGGGACGTGGCCATGGTATTTCAAAGCTACGCCCTTTACCCCCATCTGAGCGTCTATGACAATTTGGCCTTTGGGCTACGACGCACCGCCGATGATTTACCCCCCATGGCCCGCTGGCAGCAGGGGTTATTTGGGCTGACTCGGCTGCTGCCTCCAGGATTTCACTACTGGCCAGCGAGAGAGCACGCCATTGCCAAACGGGTTAAAGCCATCGCTGAGATTTTGCAGATTACACCGCTGCTAAAACGACTGCCTCGACAGCTCTCAGGCGGTCAAAAACAGCGAGTGGCTTTGGGGCGAGCGATGGCCCGCAATCCCCAAGTATTTTTGATGGATGAACCCCTATCTAATTTAGATGCAAAGCTCCGGACAGAAACCAGGGCCCAGATTGTGGCACTGCAGCGTCGGTTGGGAACAACCACTATCTATGTCACCCACGATCAAGTAGAAGCCATGACCATGGGAGATCGCATTGCCGTTATGGATCAAGGAGTCATTCAGCAGATCGCAGCGCCGCTGGAGCTTTACCGATCGCCGGTTAATCGCTTTGTAGCCGCCTTTATTGGCTCACCACCGATGAACTTTCTCACGGTACAGGTGCAGACTCCGCTAACGCTCGTTCATCCTGCTTTTCGCCTCACCTTGCCCGGTAACTGGGAGCCCATTTTAGCCGACCATAGCCATCAGCCACTCACCCTTGGCATTCGTCCTGAGCATCTGCGGCTGAGCGTTCCTGCCCCGAAAAATCTGGCGGTTACCGTACAGCGGGTAGAGGCGTTAGGCAGTGAAACATATCTGAGTGTCGATTTAGACGAGAGCGCTGAGCTAGCCGACGAGAAAACACTGCTGGTTCGTTTAGATGGGACTGAAGAGAGTATTCCAAAACCCGGTGATAGGCTCACCATTGGTCTTCACGTTGAGCACATACATCTGTTTGATGCAGACACCGGCGAGTCCATTAAAAAAGAATCGGTGCCCTTAAGCGCTAGCACCGTGGGTGGAACTGACTAACTGTCTGAGTGAGACTTTTTACCAAAGTACAGTCCCAAACCAGTAAACAGTGCGATCGCAACTGCCGAGGCTGGTTCTGGCACTGGCTTGGGGTCTACCTCGTCGGGTTCGCTCACCATCACACTAAAGTCGCTGATGTTTACCTGGGCCCGACCGCCTTGGTTATCGGCTGTCCCAATTTGAAACCCAAATATCTGGTTTGCAGCCAGCTCAACCGACGTAGTTCCCGATTGACTCGAAGCACCGTCACGATCAATCAGCTCAGTAAATGCCCCATCCGTATTGGGGGCATCGGGGGGAAAATTGCCGATGGCAAATCCAAATGGATCGATGGCTGGCCCAAAGCTATCAGTGGTCAGATAGTCCCAGCTAAAAGAGATCTCAACCGCTTCAGGCACGGTCACATAAACAGTGGTGAAGCTACTGCCGCATAAAAACAATAGATTGGACGGTGCAGAATTACAGCTGAGCCCAAACTCTTCCAAGATGGCAGACTGATCGCTGCCCAATAATGTGAGCGCATCAGAGGCGTCCGTAAAGTCGGCAGAACCATTAAACGGAGCCAACGGGATACCGCCATCTAATATCGGGCCGATACTACCGTCACTTGTTTGTCCGATACCAATGCGAGAATTATCAATGCCAGAAAATGCTGGTCGACTGTTGAACAATTGCCACTCTTCAGGAGCAAAGCTACCAGTAAACCCCTGAGCATTGGCTGATTGAGCTGTTACGCCAATAACAGCTACCGAGGTCATTAATGCCCCTAGTACCGTACTTAGAATGGCCTTTGCCATCGTATTCCGCCGTAAAAAACCTTAACCTTATTGCTTTAACAAGGGGTTAGTGGACCTAACCGGAAGATGACCCCACATTTATGCAAATCAACTAACCCAGCAGGCGTTAATCTGCAATTACGCCGACTATAGTCTTCTCAAATAGAAACGTCGGGTTAAACAGCAGGCATTTACTAAAACAATACTGTTGCTTTAGCTTTATTAAGGTTGATTGATGCTGGCTAATTGGGTTTTGATCAAGACCAAACCCGCCTTAACAAAAACCGTAGATTGTCATCAGTAGTTGTGCCGTTATTTGTACGTTAGTTGTAACATCATTTTGATTGTTTGTTGCTTAGAACGGTAGACATCAAACCTTAGACACCATGAGGATGTTGATATCTCAACAGATGCCGTAACTATCTGATACAAAACTGTTACGGAGTATATCTACCTATCAATAATTTTTCAGAATGCCGGGGTATCTCGTTTGCAAGTCACCCAAACCCTGTAGCCTTAAGGCGCGTGACAGTCAGCTTAAACACTATGGGACAGCATCAGGACAGAAAACGAATTGGCCTACTCACCAGTGGAGGAGATTGTGCCGGGCTAAACGCGGCTTTGCGAGCAGTGGTGCATCGAGCAGACAGCTATGGCTGGGAAGTATTTGGGATTTCTCGAGCGACCCATGGTCTGATGCCCCGCCCGCCTGAATATATTGAATTTGATGTGTCCAGTACCCACAACTTGCTGTTAGCTGGCGGCACCGTGTTAGGCACAACCAACAAAGGAAATCCGTTTGATTTTCCACTGCCTGATGGGACTACGTGCGATCGCTCCCAAGAGATTATCGATGGCTATCATCTGCTGGGGTTAGACGCGCTGATCGGCATCGGCGGCGATGGCAGCATGGCGATTCTACGCCGTCTGGCCCAGCAGGGGGGCCTTAATTTAGTGGGTATTCCTAAAACCATTGATAATGATCTGGGCTGTACCGAACGCTCCATCGGGTTTGATACCGCTGTCAATATTGCCACCGAAGCCCTTGATCGGCTGCACTTTACAGCGGCCAGTCATTCTCGAGTGATGATTTTGGAAGTAATGGGTCGAGACGCTGGCCACATTGCCCTCAACGCCGGGATTGCTGGAGGAGCTGATATTGTTTTACTGCCTGAAATTCCTTACACCATTGAGACTATTTGCCAAACCATTCAAGGTTTAAAACGCAATTTTGCCACCATCATTGTGGCGGAAGCAGTGTGTACCGAAGCCGGTGAGAAAGTTACCCAAACCAACCGATTGGGACAGTGTCGACTGGGGGGCATCGGCGAATACCTGGCGGAAAAAATCACTGAAACCATCGGCGCAGAAACCCGTGTAACCGTACTGGGTCATGTGCAGCGTGGCGGTACCCCATCACCACTAGATCGGGTGCTGGCGACAACATTTGGTGTGGAAGCGGTGGATCTGATTGCAGCCGAAAAGTATGACCACATGGTGAGCTGGCAAAACCGTCAGGTGGTGCATGTGCCCATTGCAGAGGCAATTGCTGAATATCGGGCAGTGAATCCTCAAGACGCGCTGGTCAAAACTGCCCGAGGCATGGGTATTTGTCTAGGCGACACATCCTACTACACGGTCGATAACCATATTCGCTGTAAAACACCCGTCGTGAGTCTACCGCGATAGACCCTTGCGATCGCACCTTGAATGTAAGCTTCTGTTAACCAATGATGTGATTGCGCAGCCCACGATAGACAATAGCCCAAAGACACGGGCCAATGCCCATAATTTGGTGGCGGCTGCTACACATTCCTCCGCAACACCAGTGTTGACCCATACGCACTCAATTGTGCAATGTTTTATGCAACCTGCTAAACCGTTGACGCTGTCCCAAGATGATACTCAAGAGAAAATTCTCGGGGCAGCCCAGCGGCTTTTTGCCCGACGTGGCTATGGGGGTACCACTACCCGAGATTTAGCTCAAGCAGCGGGTGTGGCAGAAGGCACCCTGTTTCGGCACTTTGAGAATAAAAAGGCGATCTTAATTGAGGTGGCTACCCGTGGATGGGTAGATTTACTGACTGAGCTGCTGACGGAACTGAGTGAGATGGCTAACTATAAAGCCATTGCCAAGGTGATGCGCAAGCGCATGTTAAACCTGGCGGCGAATACCGACATGCTGCGGGTCTGCTTTATGGAAGCCCAGTTTCATCCAGAGTTGCGAGAGCGAGTCCAGGCTGAGGTAATTGCCAAGATGACGGATGTCGCTGAAGCATTTTTTCAAACGGCCATGGATCGGGGTACGTACCGCCCCATGAACCCCCGAGTTGTTGCTCGTATTTTTCTAGGGATGTTTACCATTGCAGGGTTTAGCCAGGTAACCCTGGCCGATGAAGCAAATTCTCCTCAAGATATGAAGGAGCTAGCGGAAACCCTGGCAGATATTTTTCTCAATGGAGTGTTGGTTAATCCTGACGCTTAGCTCTGTCGTCTAGGTTCTAATGTATTTAGATCGTCAGTGTTAACGCGATAGGCGGCCCCAAACCCGATGACAAACTGCCCAGCTTGGGGCTGTAGCCGAAAAATCTGAAAGTCGGGTAGCCCCTTCATCAACCCAATAACACCCCCAAAGCGTTGCTCAAACCGGTCAATTAGAGGTTGCCACTGGGCAGTATCGCGAGGTAAGGGGGCCACAGCACAGTGATAGGTTAGGCGACGTCGGGCAAAAATTTCCTGTGTGTCAGCCTCATCTTCAATAAAGAGGACGCTGACCCGACCGGTCTGCTTCAGGTTATCTGTATGGGCCGATAAGCCGCTGACGTAAACATAAAGCGTTTTATCCGCATCCATTAAAAACGGTGCGTAGCTTGCTTGGGGCATGCCGTCGGTGCTGACAGTGCTCAGCATGATGCTGCGAAATTTTTCTGGAAATTCTTGGTAAAGCTCAGTTACCCGATTAAAGTCAGCCATGGTTTAAGGCAAACGCTAGGACATCAGCCATCCTACAACCTCTCACAGCTAAAACCATCCCGAAGAGCAGCAATGCCGAATTTTATGTGTTTAACCCTATCACCCCTGGTGTCGCTTCCATTTCTCAACATTATCAAGACAATGCCAAACCGTCTGGGCAGACCCTTCCGGTAAAATACTCAGGCTAGTTATTGAGTATCGTGATTATGGCTCGTCGTATTATCCAAACCGATCAGGCCCCTGCCCCTGTGGGTCCCTACAATCAGGCCATTGTTGCCTCAGGCGAGATGGTATTTGCCTCGGGGCAAGTGGCACTGGACCCCAGCAGTGAAGCATTAGTGGGTGACGGGGATGTGGCGGCCCAAACTAAACAATGTCTGGATAACCTCAGTGCGGTACTAGCCGCTGCCGGAGCAACCATGGCGGATGTGGTTAAAACATCTGTCTTCTTAAAGGATATGAATGACTTTGGCACCATGAATGGTGTTTATGCAACCTATTTTGACGAAGCTACAGCCCCGGCTAGAGCCTGTGTTGAGGTGGCTCGTTTACCTAAGGATGTGCTGGTGGAGATTGAATGTATCGCAGTGATATAGGTAAACGTGGTTGACGGTTTAAAGTTGGCACGCTAACGTTAAAACACTAAGCAATTGTTCAATCCTTCCCCATGCGACACCAGTTTTTCTATTTTTGGTTTACCTTGGTTCACCGGCAATGAACCCGAGCGTTAGCATGGGAGGCCGGTGAACCGCAGGGTGTAAGCTCTGCGGTTTTGTTTTATCAGGTTTGTTGTATCAAGCACCCGTTTTAGGTTGACCACCATGATCATCTGCTACAGCTGGCAATTTACTGTTTACTTTTTTACGCCACCACCGGGTAGGTAGCGTTTGTTTTGCTGTACTAACTTGCCCGGAGCCCCTCAAAGGCTGCGGGCTTTTTGTTTATTTGCTGTTTAATTTTCTCTAAACCCATGAAAGATGCCAAACTTGTTGCTAAGAGTCACACTGAGCACACCACTGAAATTGCGATCGCACCCTCAGACATTACGGTCGGTGGTCAGGACCTGTTCATTGTGGGCGGACCGTGCTCCATCGAAAGCATGGCTCAAATGGAAGCCATTGCCCAAGCACCGATAGCCATTCAGGGCGTTCGCGGCGGCGTCTTCAAACCCCGTACATCTCCCTATGCATTCCAGGGTCTAGGAGAAATGGGTCTGGATATTCTTTCTGCCATCCGACAGCGCTATGGTCTACCGGTGGTCACTGAGGTAATGGCCATTCACCAAATCGAAACGCTGCTGCCCCATGCAGATGTTTTACAAGTGGGCAGCCGCAACATGCAAAATTTTGATTTACTCAAGGCGCTGGGGGAAGTCAATAAACCCATTTTGCTCAAGCGAGGGTTAGCCGCAACGGTGAGCGAGTTCGTCATGGCAGCAGAATATATTGCCAGCCATGGCAACCCCAACATTATTCTGTGTGAGCGGGGTATTCGTAGCTTTGATAGCTACACGCGGAACGTACTCGACCTAGGCGCTGTTGTTGCACTTAAGCAAATTACCCACCTGCCCGTGATTGTTGACCCCAGTCACGCCACTGGTAAACGAGAATTGGTAGCACCGCTGGCCAAAGCTGCGATCGCGGCGGGGGCTGACGGTTTAATCATCGAGTGTCACCCCAACCCAGATAAATCTGTCAGTGATGCCAGACAGACCCTTAGCCTAGAGGCCATGGCTGAGCTAATTGATAGCCTGATTCCCATTGCCCAGGCCGTTGGTCGGAGTATCAGACCCCAACATTCCCTCAAATTAGTATCCTGATCGCAAAAAATATACCGAAACAGACCATACCTACTGGAACAATACTTAGGGGCCCGGTGTCTACAATACCTAAAAATAAATCAGGATGTTATCACCAAACTCTAGGTAGTCCACTCTCTAGAAACCCAATCACGTACGAGACTATGACACCTAAGTTTTTGAGTAGACAAGCCCTAAGAATTCTGTAGGGATGTGTTCTTTTTACAAGGTATTCTGACCTCTAAGTTTTTTGCAGTACAACTATTTAGACCCTAGACCCATCAGCAACTGCTAGTACGTCAAGAGATTGGGCATCTCCAGTCTCTTGCATCTTGGGTTTTATAGCTTTGCGCCCACAGTTCACAACATCGCCGAAAGCGTTAAGTAACACCAGCAGCGGCGCAAACTGCAGAATACATTCAGCCGTGTGCGATAGATCGACACACTGATGATCAAGACCCACAGTTTTTGGTTCATGCTGCGCATTCAGATCTCAATTAAATAAGCCAGAACGTTTTATTTGAATTTTTAGGAGAAATCTGAGGTGAGACGAAAGCACTTCTTAAAGGGTATACCTGCTGTCGCTACACTCTCAGTCCTAGCCGTTTTGGGTCTAAAAAGCTTTGCTGTTGATTTTGACGAGTACCGAAATTACAGCGCGTTAATTTCAGACCAGCTTGTCAATGAGGCAGACGTTAAACTCGCTTTACAAAATATACGCTACACCATTTCACAAAACGGTCAATCCTTAAATACAGCTTTACTGAATGCTGAAAAAATACAGGTTGAACTCACAGAGCAAATTCCTGATGCGCTGTCAGAACAAGATAAAAGTCAGTTACAAAAACAGTTAGATTTTAATGCAGAGCTATTTGATGAGCAACGACAGCTCATTGAACAACTTGAGATTCATCACGCTGAGCTCAGAGCAGCATTAGCTCAAGAAAGCAATTTAATTAACGGCCTAGATGGCAGTCTACGTCTTGAGGTTGAGGCGCTGCTAGATGATCTCTCTCTGTATGCCGTAACCAGCGATGAAAAACTCATCGATAGTGTAGACAGAAGGCTTAGGCAATTAAGAGTAAGGCTTGCCTTTAATCCAGAAATACAGCGACAAATGTTGCAGCTGGTGCAAATGGTTCTAGACAATAAACCGATTGCAGATGAGCTAATTGTTCAAATATTTGATTTACCACTAACCAACAATATTCGTGCCCTAGAACAGCAGTTTGGAGATATTCAACGCATCACCCAAACACGAATAGCGCTCTATCGAAATCTGGTTTACATCTTAGCATTTACAATCTCGGGTATTGTCGCCTTCTGGGTTATTAATCGTCTACAGCGGTCGGGTCAAAAAACAGTTCGGGTGTTAGAAAGCATTACTGATGCCTTTATTGCCGTAGACCGTAAGTGGTCGATCACCTATGTCAATGCTCAAGCAGCGGCTATTCTCAACTGTGATATTCCAGGTTTACTAGAACAAGATTTTTGGAAAGTTTTACCAGAATCACTAGGTAAGCGATTTACAGAACATTATCGTCAGGCCGTAGCCACCAATCTTCAGGTAGTCAGTTTTGAAACCTATTACAAGCCTACTCAACGCTGGCTGATGGTGCGTGGCTACCCTGGACTTGATGGGTTGTCCATCTTCCTACAGGACTTTACTGAGCGCAAACAAGCTGAAGAAAAACTGATTGAGCTCAATCATGAGCTGGATAACCGTGTCAAAAACCGCACAGCACAGCTAGCCAGCGCCATGGAAGAAGCTGAAACAGCTCGGGTTAAAGCGGAAGATGCCAATCGCTCTAAAAGCGAATTTCTAGCCAATATGAGTCACGAACTGCGCACACCGCTAAACGCCATTATTGGCTACAGCGAAATGCTAGAGGAAGATATTGCCGGTATTGGTGAAGATGAGTTTGTTCCAGATTTGCAAAAGATTCAAGGCGCTGGCAAACACCTGTTAGGGCTAATCAACTCTGTATTAGACCTGTCGAAAATTGAAGCCGGTCGAATGGAGCTATTTTTGGAAGATATTTGTATTAAAACCGTACTTAACGAAATCATCGGCACTATTCAACCTTTGGCCCAAAAGAACGGCAATCAGCTGCGTTGGTCTTGTCCAGACAGCATAGGCATACTTCACGCAGATCAGGTAAAACTTCGACAAAGCCTCATCAATCTGTTGAGCAACGCTTGCAAGTTTACAGAAAATGGCCAAATTACATTGGCGGTTGAGGCCCTGTCTAATGCTCAAGATCACGAAGATACGTGGCTAAAATTTACAGTCACAGACACCGGCATCGGTATGACGTCTGAACAAATGGAGAAAATTTTCCAAGCCTTTACCCAGGCAGATAACTCAACGACACGGAAATACGGGGGTACTGGGTTAGGATTGACGATTACTCAACAGTTTATCTCCATGATGGGTGGTGATGTATCCGTTGATAGCACCCATGGACAAGGAACAACCTTTACAGTGGTGATGCCTAGGACAGTGCAGCCAAACAGGGATTCCAGTGAAACATTTTTTGCTCCTCCAGTTCATTTAATCGAAAAAGAGTCAATTTCTGCAATTCATCAGCTATCGGGCAGAGTCTTAGACAAAACCATATTAGTTATCGATAGTGATCCCACAGCCTGTGAGAGCCTGCACAGTTGGTTAACAGATGCAGGCTACGATGTTATATGTGCTGTGGATGGACAGCAAGGTGTCGTGCTGGCGAATGAGCTAATTCCCGATGCAATTATCTTAGACATCATGTTAACTGAGCAGGACGGCTGGTGTACTTTACAAAATCTCAAAGCCTTACCGTCGTTATCCCAAACTCCCATGATCTTGTTGTCAGTCTCTGAGGAGTCTGAACATGCTGATAAACTTGGAGCAACTGGCTATCTAGCTAAACCCATTGATCATATAAAGCTGCTTGATATTCTAAGCAGTCAACTTTCTGACCAGACCTGCCCCAAAATTTTAGTGGTAGAAGATGACATCAATGCCCGAGATATCATGGGACGGTTTCTACAGCAGCATGACTGGACCGTTATATTAGCCGCTAGCGGGCAGCAGGCACTGGAATATCTTGATAGGACTATTCCTGATCTAATTGTCTTAGATCTGATGATGCCGGGCATGGATGGCTTTGAATTTATTGAAATTTTACGTCAGACACCCGAGTGGAGCTATATCCCCGTAATTATTGTAACTGCCAAGACGCTCACAGCAAAAGACAAACGGCGTTTGGACGGTGTTGCTCGGGTGTATCAAAAAGCTGATTTTAATCGCCAGGACTTACTTAATGAGGTGAAATCACTTGTATCAGCTAACGTGGATAGCACCCCCATAGTCCGGTAATCGATAGTTCATTTCTCTTGTCATTCGTTGCTCAAAAATAGAGACCACCTTCACGGATATCCGTGATATTGGCACTGTGACAAGTAACAATCGACATAATGTTCTTAACTATAGACACATATTTTCCGGAACCAATCAAGTTTGGAGAGCATCTTTATAAAGACGTTTGGCTGTTACTGACTTTGGTGTTGGCAAAATTTATCCGGTGCGGTCACCTGACTTCACCGGATGTTTAAGAAGCTCCCTATTTGGCGATAAAATCTTAAGACTCCATAGAGGCAACACTTATTAGATTAGTTCTCTATTTATTGAAAATACAATAGAGCAACGGGTTTTACCAGTAAAAACGCCCTGTCTCGCTGGTTTTATGTTGAATATTTCTTTGGCGATTGTTTAGTAAGGTCGCCTATATTTTTATCCTTAAACGGCCAACCGTTATGTGACTGGCAAAGGGCTTGCAATCGCTTAATCCCGTTGAATTCAAAACCGTATTGCAAATGGCTTGCCGATCTATCCAATCATCGCTCTCCTTATATAGATAATTTTTTTAGGAGGTTATTCTAGTGAATCGAGACTCTGTATCTAAAGGAGCAGGTGTAGCCACAGCTTTTCTTCTCCTTGCATTTTTGGGAGTTAAAGGAAAGTCAGTTAATGTTAGCCAGTATCAGGAGTACGCAGACTTAATTGCTAGTCAGGTAGAAAGCGATACAGAGGTTGAACTGGCACTACTGAAAGAACGCTACACGCTTCTGAGGAACGATGAGCCACTGGAAAAAGCCTTAGCTGACGAGCTAGCCATTCAGCAAGAGCTGTCGCAAAGAATCCCTGGTTTTATTCGAAGAGATGACCAGAACAAGCTGCAGAGACTGATTGATCGTGATGCACAGCTTCTAGAAGAGAAAACTGAGCTAGTTAATCAGTTCCAAACGACCAACGCAGAGCTGCAAAATGCTTTGGTTCAACTACCGAGTCTGGTCAACCAGTTAAAGAACACCAGTGATGCCGATCTTGAGAAACTGATCGATGATGTTTTAATCTACATCATGGCCACAGATGAACAGTTAGTGGCCACAATTGAAGAAGAATTAAATGCTGTTCAAGCAAAACTTGAGACTGGTGAGTTTTCAAGCTCAGAGGATGTGGCCCAAGTGGTACAGCTGGCCCAAACAGTCCTTGAGAGTAAACCATCGGCTGATGCGCTGTTGGATCAAGTTGTCAATTTACCCTTAACTAACAATATCCGTGAGTTAGAGACTACGTTTGACCAATCTAGTCGCATCGCCTTTAGACAGGTCGCCATATACCGTAATGTTGCCTATCTAGTAGCATTGGCACTGATTGGCATCATCGCCTATGGATTGGTTGCTCGGTTGCGCCAATCTAGTCAGCGCACCACCAGCGTATTAGAAAATATCACCGACGCATTTGTTGCAGTTGATCGCAGTTGGAAGGTGACCTATCTTAATGCTCAGGCGGCTGAGGTACTAAAACGTAGCATCCAGGGGCTATTAGAGCAAGATTTTTGGAATATTTTTCCTGAATCTCTAGGCACTCGCTACGAACAGCAATATCGTCGTGCCATGGCTGAGCAAACGGTTGTCAGTTTTGAAACTTACTACTCACCTACCCAGAGATGGCTACAGATCAGGGGCTATCCTGGTCGTGATGGACTGTCGCTGTTCTTGCAGGATATTACCGAGCGGAAACAAGCTGAAGAACAGCTTATGGAACTTAATCGCGATCTCGATAATCGTGTGCAAGACCGCACAACCAAACTGATGAAAGCGATGGAAGAGGCCGAGGAAGCTCGGGTCAAAGCAGAGGATGCTAATCGCTCTAAAAGTGAGTTTCTAGCCAATATGAGCCATGAGCTACGCACACCGCTTAATGCCATCATTGGCTACAGTGAAATGCTTGAAGAAGAAGCGGCTGATATCGGTGAGGATGATTTTGTTCCCGACCTACAAAAAATTCAAGGCGCGGGTAAACATCTCTTGGGGTTAATTAACTCGGTATTAGACCTGTCTAAGATTGAAGCAGGCCGGATGGAGCTGTTTTTGGAAGATTTCTCCATCAAAGAAATGGTGGAGGACATTTCTGGCACGATTATGCCCGTTGCTCACAAGAATAATAACCATCTATCTATTTTCTGTCCTAATGATATTGGTGAGCTGCATGCCGACCAAACCAAGCTGCGGCAGAGTTTGTTTAACCTCTTGAGCAATGCTTGTAAGTTTACGGAGGATGGCGACATCACCCTTACAGTTGAGCAAATCTCAGCTGTCGATAGCTCGGTATGCGATGGGCCTTGGTTCCGGTTTATCGTTAACGATACCGGCATCGGTATGAAGGACGATCAAATTGAAAAGATTTTAGATGCCTTTTCCCAAGCCGACGCGTCTACCACACGTAAGTATGGAGGAACAGGTTTAGGCTTAGCAATTACAAAACAGTTCATTAACATGATGGGCGGTGATATCTCTGTAGAGAGCACCCAAGGCCAAGGGACAACATTCTCACTAGTGATCCCACAAAAGGTACAAGCGGCTACCTCTAAAGAGACCTTTTTTGCCCCCACGCCATCATCGGACAGTGAATCGTCTGTATCTGGTAGTCGACTAAATGAGAATACAGCTAGGCAGACTGTCTTGGTAATTGATGATGATGAGGATGCTCGCGAGATTTTGCGTCGTTCTTTAGATGAAGCGGGCTACGACGTCGTGTGTGCAGCCAGTGGTGAACAAGGTCTGGCACTGGCAAGTGAGCTACTGCCAGATGCCATCACGCTAGATGTGATGATGCCGCAAATGGATGGTTGGTCAGTGTTAAGACAGCTTAAAGAAATGCCGGCTGTGTCTGAAATTCCTGTAATTCTGTTGTCGATTGTAGATGATCGACCGCTGGGACATAGCCTAGGGGCAGCTGATTACCTGACTAAACCGATTGATCGCAAACGCTTGATAAGCGTTTTAGAAACTCATCTGGCAGACCAGGTTTCTCCCACTATTCTCGTGGTAGAAGACGATGTCAATGCGCGGGAAATTATGGGGCGTTTTTTACAGCGGCAAGATTGGACTGTTGAGTTGGCCTCCAACGGACGTGAAGCGCTGAAGTATTTAGATAACAATCTACCAAATCTAATTGTGATGGACTTGATGATGCCTGAAATGGATGGATTTGAATTCATTCAAGTGTTACGACAAAATTCTGACTGGCAAAATATTCCAGTCATTGTAGTCACAGCCAAGGCATTAACTGTTAGCGATCAGCAACAGCTAGACGGAGTGGCTCGGGTGTATCAAAAAGCCGATCTCAATCGTCAAGACCTTTTGAGTGAGCTACAGGCGATGGTATCAACTAAGACAGTCTCGGTACCTAGTACACCAGATTCAGTTTCTAGCACCGATACGGTGTCTAGTGCATCTGATTAACCCGGTAGTGATTGTAGGCTGAGGTTAATTAAGGGGATTATGGCAAAAATCTTATTGGTTGAAGATAACGAACTCAATCGAGACATGTTAAGTCGACGCCTTCGTCGCCGAGGATATGATTTGGCTGTTGCTGTGGATGGTGCTGAAGCAATTGCGATCGCATCCGCCCAGCCATTCGATCTAATCCTTATGGATATGAGTTTGCCTGTGATTGACGGTTGGGAAGCAACAAGGCGACTAAAGGCACAGCCACACACACAGACTGTCCCTATCATTGCCTTAACGGCCCATGCCATGCGGGGTGACCGAGATCAAGCATTAGAGGCAGGTTGCGATGACTATGACACCAAACCCATTGACCTCAAGCGGTTATTGGGCAAAATCAAGGCCTTCTTGTCTGGTCAGCAGCTAACCAGTCCCTCAGAGCTAACCAAGGTGCCCGTTACCCCAGAGAAAACAGCGGCAGTTATTCCTATTTCTCCGGTCACACCGATTATTCAGCCTGCTGCGGCCAAGCCAGAGCTGCCGATAAATCCGGTGGCTCCGATTACACCTGCCGCGTCCGTCACCCCACCCGCTACCCCCACTGGCTCAGACATACCAGAAACGTTGATAGCGCCGGAAATCTCGGAAACATCAGTCACGCCGCCGATTGCGCCGGTCACACCCATTACTCCGGTTACTCAAGCCGCAGTTACCCCAATTGCTAGCCCAAAACCCGCTGTCTCAGAGACACCGTCAGCCAAGAAACCAGGCAACGCCTTTGCTGGTTTACCTATCCTGGTTGTTGACGATAACGAAGATAACCGTGACATGCTCAGTCGGCGTCTTAATCGTCGAGGCTATGAATCAGTCGTGGTCGAGAGTGGTGAAGAGGCTCTTGACTATATTCAAACGCACCAAGACGTTGCTCTAGTGTTGTTGGATATTATGATGCCAGGAATTGACGGTATCGAGACCCTAAAACGTATTCGGAAAAATTACTCTCGTAATCAGCTGCCGGTGCTAATGGTAACCGCAAAAGCTCAAAGTGACGATATGATCAGAGCCTTTGAGCTGGGAGCCAATGACTACATCACGAAGCCCATTGACTTTGCCGTTACCCTAGCTCGGGTTGAAACTCAGCTATCAATTGTCAAAGCAGTCAAACAAACAGCTGAGCCACCAAAATCTAACCGGGTCACTGCAGAACCCGCTCAGGACGATCAGCCCACTAAAACTGTTGGAGTATCTTCTGCTGGGTCCTCTGCTGCCAACATTTCATTGGTGCCCAACAGCTCTTTTTCTCGATTTGCAGCTCAGCGATTTCAGGTTCAATATTTCCTTAGACAAGAACCTCTAGGACCGATTTCTATTGCCCTAGATAAACAATCAGAATCGCTGGTATTACTCCAGACTCTGAAGGCTTATTCTCCAGATACGGCTGAACTTCTAAAGCGGATAATGGAGAAAGAAACGGAAAAATTTGAACCGCTACGGTCTTTGTTTCCGGGCTATACCTATGGTCAAGTGGATAACACGTTTTATATTATCCACGGACTGGGAGAAACATTTAGTCAAGATCAGCTGTTGCAAGCAAAACTGCAAACACCTTGGCCCCTAGAGTCAGTGTTAATGCTGATGGACCATCTGCTTGAACAAATTGGCGTGTTTCATCGACACAAACAGGTACATGCTGGGCTCAGGGATGACTCCTTTATTCAGACCAGTAGCCGAGAAGCATTAGGACATTCCATGATGTTAGCTGACAGCGGTTTAGGTAAACGGGTAATGATTGGTGTCAGCCAGCAGTCTGCGGAATATCGTAAACAGCTTCTAATGCAGCGAGACTATCAACCGCTTGAGCAGCGTATTGGCCGACCAGCTATGAGCAGCGATGTGTATGCGTTAGGGGTGATTGGGCTGCAGGCACTCACAGGGCAATCCATAGACCAGATAACCTTACCCACTGTCAGTGGCGATTTACAGTGGCGTCAGTTTGCATCCATTCCAGATGCGTTAGGAGAGTGGTTTGATAAGCTGACACAGCAAAATCAGACCAAACGGTTTGAACATGCCATGGCCGCACGTCAGGCATTACGTCCACATTTGCAGTCCTATTTAGCTGAACCTGGTTAGGCGTGCCGGGGTGAGCTGTATCTTGAGATCGCACTGTCCCCTTCAACCCATCGGGTCCTGTGGGTCCAATTGGATTGGACAGAATCGCCTTTTTGCACAAACGAGAGCCTCTTCGCTAAAAAGGCTCTCGTTTGTGCTCATTGGGAGGGGCGCAAATCTGCGGCGATTATAGGTTGAGTAATAGACACATTAGTCACCGGACCAGAGATTTCTCTAATTCTAAAAATATGGCATTGCTGATTCTCGAGATGGTTTTAGCTGTGAGAGATCGTCAAATAGCCACTGCCCTAGATCGATTCATCTCCCAAATCAGCAATCGCAAAAATATCGCTTTATGCCCATAGGTCACAACATCGCCAAAAGCGTTAGATCATGACCGTTGCAGCGCGGTTGAATGCTTTTAGCCGTTTGCACCAGGTCAGCATTGGGAACGGCAAACCAAAAAATCTTCCCTATCGTCAATCATCTGCATCAGCTCCAGGAGACAGTTAAAAAAAGAAAAACAGCCCATTGCTGAGCTGTTTTTATCATCTTTTAACCAAGAGATTTTCTTCTATATCCACCAAGACGTAAAGCAGAAAGGCATCAGACCTTTGCTACACAGCTTCAAAGTACGTGTCTTGCTCAGACCGCAGCTTATCGCACATACGTCCTTCGGGGAAAATCACGTCATCGTAGGTCAGCACAGTGTCTTTGGCAACAGTGTGCTTAAGCTTACAGCCCTCTGCCAGACCCATAGGCAACAGCTTTTGAGCTAGTGCCACATCAGCATTTTCACATTGGCCATAGGTCATGTAATAGCCAATACCGTCTAACGTTTCGCCTTCTTTAAGGTCGATTTTGGCACTAGCAACAACATCTACCATGGGTTTACCAATGGGAGCCATAACAGCATCGTTAAAGAGAGCCGCACGGGCTAATGACAGAGGTACCTCAAAGTGGCAAATATGATAAGGCGTGTAGAAGCTATATAGAGGCCCCTCACCACGCTTATAGTAGTTGAGATAGTGCTGATGCTTAGGATCGTCATTGGTGGCATAGATAAACACACCAGCAGCCGGTTGAGCGCCTACAACATAATCTACAATCCCGCCAAGGGACTTAAGCTGATCCACATCATAGAGATGGGTCATATCATCCACATGACCCCGAAAGTCATACCCCAACATGCCACGCTGGGCAACTTTCATGCCTGTGGCATTGGCAACAATTGCCTGCTCAAAAGAGATTTTGGTACCATCCGCAAAACTTGTCACCATGTAGGCAGCCTGCTTCCACTTGGCAGCAAAGCTGGCTTGGGTAGTAGGGTTACGATAACGGTCTTGGAGACCCTTGATGTTACCGCAGAGCAGAGGGGTAAACCCAATGCTCTTGACATAGCGATAGAGGTTCATCTCCACACCAGGTTGGTCACCATCACAGTTGGAGAGCACAACACCAGCTTTGTCAGCGTAAGCCTTTAGAATAGGGCCAACGGTGCCATCTAACTCGGCATTCATCAACACAACGTGCTTCTTATTGTTGATGGCTTCCATCACAATTTGAGCACCAAATTCAATTGTGCCGGTAACTTCTACCAAGGCATCAATATTCTCTGCCTTACAAAGTAGCGACGCATCTTCGGTAACAGCAGGGGTACCACTGTTAATAGCATCTTCTATCTCAGCTGCGGTAGTGACAGATTGAATATGCTCTACACCTGCTTCTTGGTAAGCTCGCTTGGCACCATCCAAACGACGGCTAAATACGGCCACTAGCTCCATACCTGGCACGGAATGAATAATCTGATTAGCAATTCCGCGACCCATAAAGCCTGCACCAATCATGCCCACACGGACAGGATTGCCCGATTCTGCGCGAGCTTTGAGGGCTGTATCGACAATTATCATGATGAGGCTCCTACTGAAACGGGTTGATCACTTGGCTGATCGCTTAACAGCGGCCAGTTGGCATCTTTATTAGAAATAGTGGCGACTGGCAGTGGCCAATCAATAGCTAGTTTGGGATCGTTGTAGCGTAATCCGCGCTCATAACCAGGGGTATAAAACTCAGTAACCTGGTAGGTCACCTCAGCATTATCGGTCAGGGTTTGATACCCGTGGGCAAACATCTCAGGGACATATAGAGCCCGTCTGTTCTCAGCCGTAAGCTCTACACCCACATGGGAGAGATAGGTGGGAGAGTCTTTGCGCAGATCAACGATAACGTCATAAACTGCGCCTTGGGTGCAGCGGACCAGCTTAGTTTCAGTGGCAGGAGGAATTTGGAAGTGCATTCCTCGTAGGGTGCCTTTGGTATAATTGAAAGAGAGATTACACTGAGCAACCGTTGGTTTGAGACCACGTTCTTCAAATTCCTGAGCACAAAAAGTACGGGCAAAAAATCCCCGATCATCCTTGCGCAGCTCAAGGTCAATAATATAGACCCCCTGGATGGAGGTTTCGTTAAAAATCATAGGTGTCGACTATCTGCTAACAGATTTAGAAACAGAGGTTAGAAAAATGCGTAGGCGCAGGGATAGGCGCTGCCTATCCCCTTGGATTTAATCGGCTTTCAGTGACCCATAGCGTTGGATCTGTGCCATGGTCATCTGATGCATGTCTTCTTCCCTGATGTAGCTGCGATACCACTCAACGATCCAGTCTAGGGTCGTTGCTAAATCTAGTTTTGGCGCCCACTTTAAGCGACTCTTAGCTTTAGAGCAGTCTAGTTTTAGATAGGTGGCCTCGTGTGGATTCACTTTTGTATCCAGTTGCCAGCTAGCTCCGTCTCCCCAAAGTTGAGTGAGCTGCTCTGTAATCCATGATACTGGGCGGGCATCACTGTCTTCGGGGCCAAAGTTCCACCCTTCAGCTAAATCAGCGCCTGTATCCCACATCTGCTCAGCTAAGGTCATGTAGCCGTTGAGGGGTTCCAAAACGTGCTGCCAAGGCCGAATTGCGTTAGGGCTGCGAATGAGTACGGATTCACCCGCAATGATGGCGCGAATGATATCGGGAATCAGACGATCGCCTGCCCAGTCACCGCCGCCAATGACGTTACCAGCCCGAACGCTAGATAACCCGACGCCGTGCTCAGCATAGCTTTCTTTGCTAAAATAAGAACTCCGGTAAGCGGATGCCACTAGCTCTGCACATCCCTTGCTGTTAGAGTAGGGGTCATGGCCACCCATGGCTTCGTTTTCACGATATCCCCATACCCATTCCCGGTTTTCGTAGCATTTATCGCTAGTGATGTTGATAACGACTCGGGCTGTGCCAGTTTGCCGGACAGATTCTAGCAGGTGAACAGTACCCATCACATTGGTGGCATAGGTTTCGACGGGATTCTTGTATGAATACCGTACCAATGGCTGAGCGGCCATGTGGATAATGATGTCAGGCTTATGGGATGCGATCGCATCTTGGAGACTTACCAAGTCTCGTACATCGCCTTCAATAGACATCATGCCATTGCCCACACGGGCCACCTCAAACAGACTAGGAGAGGTGGGAGGGACCAGCGCATAGCCGATAACTTCAGCCCCCAATTGTTGTAGCCAAAGAGATAACCACCTGCCTTTAAAGCCCGTGTGACCAGTTACAAAAACTCGCTTACCGCGCCAAAAATCAGCGTTCATAACTGTTCCTTCAATATTGTTAAAAAATAATGTTGCCTTTAGATAGCAACAACAAACAGCAGAGACCTAAGTTCCTGAACGACCTAGGCTCCTAAAACAATGCTAGACCGACATCCAGTATCTAGATGTCGGCCCTTAACACCCCTTATTACCAGCTCTTCCAGGGAGCCTCGTTAGCTTGCCATAGTTTCTCAAGATACCGCTTATCACGGAGGGTATCCATGGGCTGCCAAAAACCATCATGCTTGTAGGCTGATAGTTCTTCCATGTGAGCCAACTTTTGCAGAGGCTCTTTCTCCCAAGAGATTGCATCATCTTCGATATAATCAATTACCTGGGGGTTTAGAACAAAGAAACCACCATTAATCCACGCGCCGTCACCTTCAGGCTTTTCTTGAAACTGAGTGATTTTGGTTTGTTCTTGAGCCAGAGAAATGGCACCAAATCGTCCAGGAGGCTGTACAGCAGTTAGTGTAGCCAATGTGCCCTGCTGCTTATGGAATTCAAGTAGCTCAGTGACGTTTACGTTGGAGACACCATCACCGTAGGTAAAGCAGAAATCTTCACTGCCAAGGTGCTCTTTTACCCGCTTGAGACGACCGCCCGTCATCGTAGAATCACCGGTATCTACCAGTGTCACACGCCAGGGTTCAGCTTTGCCCGCGTGTACATTCATCTGGTTAAAACGCATGTCAAATGTGACATCTGACATGTGGAGAAAATAGTTAGCAAAATATTCCTTGATGACGTAACCCTTATAACCGCAGCAAACAATAAAGTCGTTGATGCCATGGTGGGAATAGATCTTCATAATGTGCCAAAGAATTGGCTTCCCACCGACCTCTACCATAGGCTTTGGCTTGATTGCAGTTTCTTCACTCAGACGAGTACCCAAACCACCGGCTAGAATGACAGCTTTCATATAGTTAATAAATTAACGAACACCTTTGATGACATTAATGGCGTACTGACATGACAAACACCATTAGAAAGTGAGCTTCTTTAACAAAACTCCATATACGAGAGATTCTCCGTAAAGGGGTGATAGAAAAATACTCTGAAATACTTTATATTTACCCCCCAGTGTTTACCCATTCCGGGATGTTACGTAACCATCACAAACAGTTGCTGCCTTAATGGATGAACTGGGGTGGTGGTACAGAGAGCAAGATGTGTCTTTTGTAACAATCAAACTCCAAGAATCTGACTAAGGGATAAGGATTGTATAACATCCAAAATTAATGCTGAAGAGACGTTGCATGCAACGCTCGTAAGTCCGATGGTGGACCCTGATAAATTTTGTTTCGTCAGATGTTTGGAAAATTGTTTGTCAATATTAGCCATTTTAAGCAATCTGTTGTTAGCAAATCGGCTTGTTGAGATTAGGGTTCCCTCATCGTTAGATGATTACTAACCATTTGGATAAAGTGAGAGTTTATGGATGATAAATGACCAACAACAACCTTGCTCAATCTCAAGAGATGGATGGCGTGTGCCGAGCTAGTGCTCAAAAATGTAGTGAGCTAGTGCTCAAAAATATTTTGATACTGCTGCAAATCTAGCTGGATAAACGTCGGTAAACACTGGAAACATGATTCCGCCAGGTGCCAGCGACCTTCGCGCTGCAGCATTAGCGTCAGACGTTTGGATAGCTCATGGAGGTAGCGGACATCGTTAGCCGCATAGGCCAACTGCTCATCACTGAGTTCATGAACGTTACCCCAATCAGAGCTTTGGGCGGTTTTGTCTAGCTCTACATCGGCAATCTCTTTAACCAGCTCCTTAAGACCGTGTCTGGGGCTATAGGTACGGGCTAGTTTACTGGCAATTTTTGTACAAAATACTGGGCTAACCTCAATTTCTAGATGGTGTTGGAGGGTGGCTAAATCAAATCGCGCAAAATGGAAAATTTTCACAATTGATGGGGTTTCCAACAGCTGCTGAAAATTGGGGGCAGCGGTTTGGCCTCGTTCAATTCGAACGGCTGATGTGTAGCCTGTAGTATCACAGAGCTGTACTAAACAAAGTCGATCACGTAGGGGATTCAGTCCCATGGTTTCAGTATCTACCGCGATCGCATCTGAGGCCAAATAGCGCTCCAGTAATGATTTCGAAATATCGCGATCGCAAACCTCAAAATTTTCCAAATTAACGGCCCCCTGGGTCACTTTATTGTTGCAGTAGGAGTTTTGAATTATCGCTCATCATTGCGTCAGTAACTATCTAGAGAGCAATAACTCAAAACTCAAGATTCAAAACTCAAACTTCAAACAGCCCTTAGCTATCGAACTTCAATACTTTAGCCACCGTCTGCACGTCTTTATCCCCACGACCAGAGCAGTTGATCACAATCTTAGGGCTGCCCTCTAGCTGGGGGCAAAGCGTTTCAAGGTAAGCAAAGGCATGGGCCGTTTCTAGGGCAGGAATAATTCCCTCGCGTTGGGACAGCAGCTGAAATGCATCCAAAGCTTCCTGGTCAGTAACTCCGTAATATTCGGCTCGACCAATTTCCTTAAAATAGCTGTGCTCAGGCCCTACACCAGGGTAGTCAAGACCGGCACTAATGGAGTGGGGTTCAATCACTTGACCATCGGCATCCTGCAGCAAAAAGCTCATGGCTCCATGGAGTACACCGACTCGACCAGCGGTCAGTGTGGCAGCATGTTTGCCGGTGCTCCCCCCTTCGCCTGACGCTTCAATGCCGATCATGCGTACCGAAGACTCATCCACAAAGTCGTGGAACAGCCCCATGGCATTTGACCCACCGCCGACACAGGCCAGCAAAATATCGGGTAAACCACCCCACTTTTCTTGGCACTGGGCTCGAGTTTCCTGGCCGATGATGGCGTGAAATTCTCGCACAATCATGGGGTAAGGATGGGGACCCGCCACCGACCCCAAGATGTAGTGGGTGGTTTCTACATTGGTCACCCAGTCACGGATTGCTTCAGATGTGGCGTCTTTAAGGGTACCTGTACCGGAGCTGACCGGCTGTACGGTAGCCCCCATCAACCGCATGCGGAAGACGTTAAGGGACTGCCGCTCCATATCGTGGACACCCATATAAATCACACAGTCAATGCCAAAGCGGGCACAGACTGTTGCTGTCGCCACCCCGTGTTGCCCCGCACCGGTTTCAGCAATGATGCGCTGTTTGCCCATACGCTTGGCCAGCAGCACCTGACCCAGAGCATTGTTAATTTTGTGGGCTCCGGTATGGTTTAAGTCTTCGCGTTTGAGATAAATTTGTGGCCCGCTGCCGTCGGGACGGGCGTAGTACTCGGTGAGGCGCTCCGCAAAATAAAGGGGAGTAGCGCGACCGACATAGTCTTTTAGTAATCCGTTGAGTTCTGCCTGGAATTCAGCTTCATGGCGATAGGTATAAAACGCTTCCTCCAGCTCTAGTAGTGCGGGCATCAGAGTCTCAGGGACGTATTTGCCACCAAAGCGGCCAAAGCGACCTAGCTTATCGGGGCGTACATCAGATGCAGTCAGGTTGGGAGAAACGGAAGAAGACAGCGGAGTGACAGTCACGGCGGTTGCAGTTTAAATCTGGTGGTTGGTTGGCAAATATAACGCTGACAAACGTACAGAAAAAGCCAGAGTTCTTGCCAGGTAGCAGGTTTCATTATAAGTAATTGGGAGCGCTACGCATCTTTTCGCACCCTAAACCTGTGGCAATCAAACCGTTGCCGATTAAGGGACCTACTCAGCTGCTCGGTGTTAATGGCTATCCTATAAAGCATTCGATGTCGCCCATTATGCATAACGCGGCGATCGCAACTCTGGGTCTTGACTATGCTTATTTGCCGTTTCCAATTGCGCCAGAGCGGCTTAAGGTCGCTGTGGATGGATTTGCCGCTGTAGGACTACAGGGGTTTAACATCACCATTCCCCACAAGCAAACCATTATGCCGTTGCTGACGACGGTTACCGAGGTGGCCCAGGCCATTGGTGCCGTCAACACCGTCTGGTGGAGCGACACAGGCTGGTGTGGCACTAATACCGATGCAGCTGGGTTTATGGCCCCATTGCAATCCTTAAAGCGAGACTGGCAGCAGCTACCAGCGTTGGTGCTGGGTAACGGTGGAGCCGCTAGAGCCGTTGTTGCGGCCTGGCATCAGCTGGGCTGCCCAGAAATTTTGGTGGCAGGGCGTAACGCTCAAAAGCTAGCGGCGTTTGCCCAAAGTTGGCAAGCCTCGCCGCTGCAGCCTAATCTATCCACCCATACGTGGGATCAGCTAGGCTCGCTGCTGCCCAAGGCAGGGCTGCTCGTCAATGCCACACCCATTGGCATGGCCCTCAATGTGGAGGCATCACCGCTAGCAGATAATCAGCTTCCTCTACTGGACAGCCAAGCCATCGCCTATGACCTAATTTATACACCGCGACCCACCCAGTTTTTGCAGCAGGCAGCGACGGCAGGACTGGCCACATTTGACGGTTTGGAAATGCTGGTACAGCAGGGGGCGGCGGCCCTAGCCATATGGACCCAGCAGCCACCGCCGGTTGATGTGATGCGCCAGGCGCTATTAGAGCGTTTGCCCTGACCCACTAAAACAACCGCAACCCGCTCGGGTTAGGTTTAATGGTGATTTGCACAGAGCTACCCACATCTAAACGCGATGATGTACGAGCCTGTAGATTGCCTTGGGTAGGGTGAGTCAGGGTGTATTTATATTCGCGCCCAAGAAACTCGCGATCGCAAATAATCAACGCTGTTTCACTAGCGTCTATCGGGCTCAGCTGCAGCTCTTCTTGCCGCAGCATCAAGTTACCGGTCACCGCATCCGTGGGCTGCACCATAGACTCATCCACATAGCCCAGTGCCGTTTGCCAACCGCCTGCTGACCGATGAGCCTCAATAAAATTAGCCTGGGTCACAAAATCAGCAATAAATTTGGAAGCAGGCTGTTCATAAATTTCTTCAGGGCTGCCCAGCTGCTCCATTTGCCCAGCTCGCATCACCGCTATGCGATCGGCAATCGCCAGGGCCTCTTGCTGGTCGTGGGTCACAAAGATACCCGACGCGCCAATTCCTTTCAAAATGCTACGCACTTCCTGACGAAGATACAGCCGCACCTGGACATCAAGATTGCTAAAGGGCTCATCCAGCAGCACCAGAGAGGGTCGGGGGGCTAAGGCTCGAGCCAGGGCTACGCGCTGCTGCTGGCCCCCAGACAGCTCATGGGGGAAGCGGCGCTCAAACCCAGCCAACCCCACTAGGCTAATGGCCTCGCACGCCAGGGTTTGAATCTTGTCTTTAGATAAACGTCGGTGACGGCCAAGATGCTTAAGCCCAAAGGACACGTTATCAATGACACAGAGATGGGGGAACAGAGCGTAGTCCTGAAAAACAATTCCCACATCACGACGTTCAGGTGGCACTGTGGCTCCCTGGCCACAGACCGGTTGCTCCGACAATTTAATCCAACCCGTCTCGGGGGTCTCAAAACCTGCAATCGTTCTCAACAAGGTGGTTTTTCCACAGCCCGACGGCCCCAGCAGCGCTAGCAGCTCTCCCTGATGGAGCTGCAGACTCACCTGACTGATGGCTGGCACCGTCTGCTGCGGATATTGTTTAGTAACGTCCTGGAGCTGCAATACTGTCGATAGCGGCGTTGATATTAAATCAGAAACCGTTGAAGCCGTAGGCATGGGAACTAGAGCAGGGGTAGTAGAGTACGGAATAGCAGCAGTTATTGAGACTAGAAAGCAACAACGCTTATCGTAAATCATATCGCCATGCATCGTTTTTTACGGGGTGCTTTTCAGAGAAACCTGTAAAAAAACGATGCATGACTGTCCATAACCCTGAAATTTGCGATCGCTAACATTTAATCCCTTAGCTGACTTATTCAAAGCAGCAGCTACAGTTTTTAATCAAATAGCTGAAATGGTCTGTGTGCGTGCACAATGGTCCATTAATGGTTTTCACCATTTGATAAAAACGGAGATAAGCAAAATGAAGATGCGAGCAATTCAACTATTTTTGAGTTTGGGTATAGCAGCGACCGTAGTCGCCTGTGGCGGGGCTACCGATTCTGTAGACGATGCGGGTGAAACCCCAGCAGATGTAGAAGAAACCGTTGAAGATGCTGCAGAAGAGGATGAAGGTGGTGAAGGCGGTGAAGGCGGTGAAGATTAGCCGACAGATGGAATACTTGCCTTCTATTTGATTTCGCTGCATCCGTATAAAAAGTCCCCAGACCTAGGTTTGAGGGGCGCTTTTTATGCGGGTGTAGTAAATCACATGTCAGTGTCTTAGTACATCGCTAATGTAAATCTCTAGCAGTAAAGTTAAGGCAGAGATACTTCCAGTACAGGAATCATGGGCCTGGTTACAAACGCTGACTGACTAAGATAACAAGTGGTTAAGCCTGTGAGAGTAGCAAACTCTTGCAAAATCTCCGTTTTGGGTGGGAAAGAAAGCCCTACAATGATCTGGATTTACTTAGATTGGAAAGCCATTCCGATCTGCTCTTGATTTCCTTCATGCCCGCCTATGCCTCGTCGCAACGACATCAGCAAGATCTTGTTAATTGGTTCTGGCCCGATTGTAATTGGCCAAGCCTGTGAGTTTGACTATTCGGGAACGCAGGCTTGTAAGGCTTTGCGGGAAGAAGGGTATGAAGTGGTGCTGATCAACTCCAACCCAGCCACCATTATGACTGATCCGGAAACAGCGGATCGCACCTACATTGAACCCCTGACTCCAGAGCTAGTCGCTCGGGTTATCGAGCAGGAAAAACCAGATGCACTGTTGCCCACCATGGGAGGACAAACAGCGCTCAATCTTGCCGTTAGTCTTGCCAAGGGCGGGGTGCTGGCCACCCACAATGTGGAGCTGATTGGGGCCAAGCTAGGTGCTATCGAGATGGCAGAGGACCGTCGTCTCTTTAAGGAGGCAATGGAGCGGATTGGTGTGGGGATATGTCCGTCGGGGTTGGCTGAAACCATGGACGAGGCCCAGACAATTGCTCAAGAGATCGGTTCCTATCCATTAATTATTCGACCCGCCTTTACATTGGGGGGCACTGGCGGTGGCATTGCCTACAACCAAGAAGAGTTTGAAACCATTGCTAAGTCGGGTTTAGATGCAAGCCCAGTCTCACAGATTTTAGTTGAAAAATCACTGCTGGGTTGGAAAGAGTACGAGTTGGAGGTAATGCGGGATCTTGCCGACAACGTGGTGATTATTTGTTCGATTGAAAATTTAGATCCCATGGGTATCCATACGGGGGATTCAATCACGGTAGCTCCGGCCCAAACGCTGACGGACAAAGAATATCAGCGGTTGCGGGATGCCTCTATCAAAATTATTCGTGAAATCGGTGTGGAAACTGGGGGCTCAAACATTCAGTTTGCGGTCAATCCGGATACTGGAGATGTCATCGTTATTGAGATGAACCCGCGGGTATCGCGTAGCTCGGCGTTGGCCTCTAAAGCCACTGGGTTCCCCATTGCAAAATTTGCCGCCAAACTTGCGGTGGGCTATACCCTTAGCGAAATTTCCAACGACATCACTCAAAAAACCCCGGCCAGCTTTGAGCCCACCATCGACTATGTGGTGACCAAGATTCCTAGATTCGCGTTTGAAAAGTTTCCCGGTAGTGCGCCACTGCTGACCACCCAGATGAAGTCGGTGGGGGAAGCAATGGCCATTGGTCGAACATTTCAGGAATCGTTTCAAAAGGCACTGCGCTCTTTGGAAACAGGCCGAGCCGGTTGGGGCTGCGATCGCAGCGAAAAATTACCCACTATCTCTAAGGTGCGCTCCAATTTGCGCTCACCTAACCCAGATCGCATTTTTGCCCTACGTCATGCGCTACAGTTGGGGTTAACCCCTCAAGATATCTATGAGCTAACGGGGATTGATCCTTGGTTTATTGATAAGTTGCAGGATCTGCTGGTAACTGAAAAGTGGCTAAAGCGCACGGCTCTAGATGCAATTACGGCTGAGCAGATGATGGCGGTTAAACAGCAAGGGTTTAGCGATCGCCAAATTGCCTATGCCACTAAAACCGATGAAGACCAAGTGCGAGCACAGCGCAAAGTGTTAGGTGTGACACCAGTTTATAAAACAGTTGATACTTGTGCAGCGGAGTTTGAGGCTTATACCCCCTATTACTATTCCACCTACGAAGCTGAAACCGAGGTAAAACCCTCTGAGCGTCGTAAGGTGATGATTTTGGGTGGCGGTCCTAATCGCATTGGCCAGGGAATTGAGTTTGACTACTGCTGCTGTCATGCCTCCTATGCACTGCAGGCCAATGACTTTGAGACAATCATGGTCAATTCTAATCCAGAGACCGTGTCCACCGACTATGACACCAGCGATCGGCTCTATTTTGAGCCCCTGACCAAAGAAGATGTGCTCAACATTATCGAAGCGGAGAATCCGGAAGGGGTAATCATCCAGTTTGGTGGACAGACACCGCTTAAGCTGGCGGTACCGCTGCAGACGTATCTTGCCAGCGCACCTGAGGTCAACGGTACTGCCATCCAAACAAAAATCTGGGGGACATCTCCGGATTCTATTGATACCGCTGAGGACCGGGAGCGGTTTGAGAAAATTCTTTGGGATTTAGAGATTACCCAACCGCCCAACGGCATTGCTCGCAGCTATCAAAAAGCCTTAGAGATTGCCCAGAAAATTAGCTACCCGGTGGTGGTGCGACCTAGCTATGTGTTGGGCGGGCGAGCCATGGAGGTGGTCTACTCTGATCAGGATCTAGAGCACTACATGACCACGGCAGTGCAGGTAGAACCTGACCATCCAATTTTGATCGACCGCTTTTTGGAAAATGCCATTGAGGTGGATGTAGATGCTATTTGCGATCGCACCGGTCAAGTTGTCATTGGCGGCATTATGGAACACATCGAGCAAGCTGGGATTCACTCTGGGGACTCTGCCTGTTCGCTACCCACCATCACCCTAAACGATCAGGCTTTAAGCATTATTCGCGATTGGACCGTTAAGCTGGCCAAGGCGCTTCAGGTGATTGGGCTGATGAATATTCAGTTTGCTGTCAAAGACGACCAGGTCTACATTCTAGAAGCCAACCCCAGGGCATCTCGTACAGTGCCCTTCGTCTCTAAGGCAACGGGCATTCCCTTGGCTAAAACGGCAGTGTTAGTAATGTCTGGCCAGACACTGGCAGAACTCGGGGTAACGACAGAGGTGATCCCCACCCATATTTCCGTCAAAGAAGCCGTATTACCCTTTAGCAAGTTTCCGGGCACTGACACTCTGCTCGGCCCCGAAATGCGCTCCACAGGTGAAGTGATGGGAATTGACGTAGACTTTGGTCGCTCCTTTGCTAAAGCTGAACTGGCCGCCAGTCAAGCACTCCCCTTGGGAGGAACCACATTTATCTCAATGAATGACCGAGAAAAAGAAGCCGTCGTCCCCATTGCTAAAGAACTGGCAGAATTAGGATTTCAGCTGATCGCCACGGCTGGCACTCGGCGGGTATTGCAGAGCCATGGTCTAGATGTGAGTCAGGTTTACAAAGTCCACGAAGGTCGGCCCCATGTACTGGATGCTATCAAAAACAAGGAAATTCAGCTGATTCTCAACACGCCTAGCGGGGCCACAGCTCAAGAAGATGATCGCATGATTCGACGCACGGCGCTTGATTATAAGATCCCAACAATTACTACGTTGTCAGGGGCTCGAGCAGCTATTGAAGCAATCCGTTCGCTGCAAAAGGAAACCCTGGCGGTAAAAGCCTTACAAGACTACCTAATGTAGATAGGCATTTGAGACTTGGGTCGGGAACCCAAAAAACATCCGCTCTCTAGTTAACTAGAGAGCGGATGTTTTTTGGGGATCAAGCTCCTGGCTTGACGCCTTAGTCTCTATTGTTGCTGCGGTTGCTGCGATTACGGCTCCAACGCTTCTGACGATGCTTTGCGATCGCCTTACGCTTGAGCTTCTCAGCAGGAGTCTCAAAGTAGCGATGCTTTTTCATATCTGAAAAAATACCCGCCTGGACAACCTTACGCTTAAATCGTCGCAGCGCTGATTCAATACCTTCATCATCCCCAAGGATAACCTGGGCCATAGTTGATCTCCTTTAACGACAAAAATGGGGCAGACTAACTGCCCCATAATAGAACAGGGTTGAACAAAAAGACGTCACACCCAAAAAACTAGACAAACTTAAAAACGACCGCCGCCACCGCCGCCACGCTGCTCACGGGGACGAGCCTTGTTAACCCGCAGATCTCTACCCATCCACTCTGCACCGTCTAGGGCTGCAATGGCAGCAGTTTCTTCGTCTTCCGAAGACATCTCTACAAAGGCAAAACCCCGAGGACGACCGGTTTCACGATCTGTGGGTAGATGGACACGCTGGACTGCTCCATACTCAGCAAAGACGGCATTGATGTCATCACGAGTAGCATCGTAGGACAGATTTCCAACATAAATGGACATAGAGAGTCTCCTTGATTAAATTTGCAACGAGTTATACGGGAGATTCCTCTAGTAATCAAGTCGAGGTCGAAATTAAACTAGTCGAATTGAACCGTGAGCGTATCGTACCGAAAACCGACTGTCACTGAACGTAGTGACGTATTGCCATAGCACTTTAGCATACCTTTTAAGCTGCTAATTTCCATTCTTAAGAATTAATTACCTATATTCGCGGCCTTTTTTATCAGCAGCTCAAATGGCCTACGAGTGCCATTGATTGAGCCCCATAAGCTATTAGCAATTGAAATACTTATTAAGCTGAGCCTTCAGGTCATCTAATGAATTTGTTAGCAGGTCAAAGACCGACAGTTGACTAGGGTAATAGGCGGCAACTAAGTCTTGAATTGATTTATCCTCAGACGGCGTAACTCCGCTGATGGTCCCAGCCACAGCATCAGCTAAGCGACCGCTACCAGCGATGATGGTCACCTGTCGCCCCAATTCCAAATTTGTCTTTAAGTCTTTAAGTGACACCTGTCCTCCATTAATCAAAAGAGTCATGGATGGGAGAGGTCCCGCTAGGATTGACGAAAAGTTAGCCAGCCACCGAGATTCACTACCCCAGTTTTCACCCGGCACTAAAAAAAAGTGAGTGTGGTGTGGCTCCAAAGCGACCAGAGTATCTTCCTCGTCTAATGCTGGGGGCGACGTCCCGATTGGAAAAATAACTCTGTGCAAGGGGGCGACTCCAACCAAATTAAAGCGACCGCTAATGTGCTGGCGGGCCTGACCCATCATATGAATAACGCCTGCATCTGTACCACCATCCAAAACAGTAATACCGGCTCTTTCCGACAGGTCTGCCAATGTATTGTTAAAAAACGTCAGCAGCTTGGTTTTGCTTTTCTGGGTCATCTGGCTGGCTCCGCCAATGACCAGCAGCGTTGGCCTAGGACCGCGTAAATCTACAGTCGACAATGCCCCTTCGTAGTCTGCACTCTCATCTACTTTCAGGATCTTGGCAAGCTGCCCATTAGAGAACCTGTGTTCAACGAATCCATTAGCTGACGTTTTGGGCATTTTGTATATCTCTTAACAAAACCGACCGACTAGGTCCCGTGCCTTTAACCTACTTACACCTCCAAAATACCCCTGTCTTGCGAAACTCACGCAGATCTATAGGCAAAATGAGCTGTTTTAAGGTGTGTGTGCAAAGTATATGCGCAAAATTACAGAACTTGCATGTGTGCTCAGTATTGCGCACATGCTGTATTGCGATCGCTGAAGATAGACTCAGTCCGGAGCAGCGGCCATTTTACGACCTCTCACAGCTAAACCATCCCGATGATTAGCAATGTCTAACTTTTTACAGGGTCGTCTGAGGGCTATCTGGAAAGCAGCCGTTTAAGCGAGCTGCGCTCGTGCCCGCTCAATATATTTAGAGAACACATCCCAGCCGTGGTAACCACCATTGACAAGTTTGCGCACCCGCCGCCAGTCTGCCTCTCGAGCCGCATCAGCCACACCGCGCTCTTTAAAGTAACAGGCCAAAACCTGGGCTGATATTTCAGGGACCATTGCCAGGTCTGGATTAATTTCGTGCTCTACCCCCAGCTATTAGCCATAGGTGCTGTAGTAGGCCCGCCCTGTCAGCTGAATGTCGCCGCGACCGTGATAATTGACACCAACACCAGGATTAACAATGCCCAGCTGAGCCCGTTCTACGTAGCGTTTCCAATAGCTATACCCACCCCCGTCGTGGAC
>JBHJIV010000144.1:0-27019 GCA_050043105.1 Leptolyngbyaceae cyanobacterium
CAAACTTAAGCCGCACCTTGCCCATACGCTCACGCAACTGGTCTTGCCCCCGACGGATTGCTAGCACCGTTACGTTATAGCGCTGTCGAAACCGTAGTTCCTTAAGGTTAGACCCCTCCAAGTTTGAATTGGCATTCACCAGAGCCTCAGCCACCTCCTCTTGCTCTGTACTTATTTCCGCCTGCCAGGACTTTAGCCCAAACTGCACATCGGGCAAAATCTCAATACCCTCGCCATCGCGAATTTTTAGCAAATCATCCCGCCTAGACCGCACCAACAAAATATCCCCAGCACACAGGGGTTTCTCCCCCAGCGGATGCGGAAAGTGGTTGCCATTGCGGATGATTTCTAGCACGTCTAAATCAAACCGACGCTGGAGTTGACTGAACTGTAGCGTTTGCCCTACCAGACTAGAGCGCGGTGTGACCACCACTTCACTCACATATTCTTTCAGGCCATATTCCTGGCTAAGACCGTCCCCAGATGCGTCGCGATTGGGCAACAAAAGCGGAGCAACAAAGGTTAGATACAGCAGCCACACCACAAAAATGATGGCGCCCAGCTCTACAAACTGAAACAGCGAGAAATCACCGTAGCCCAGCTGATCAGAGAGACCACTCGCCAACACACTCGTTGAGGTGCCAACCACCGTCAGCATGCCGCCTAAGATAGTGGCAAACGACAGCGGCATCAGCAGCTTTGATGGCGATAGCCGATATTGCTGGCAGAAGTCCTCGATAATCGGCAAAAATACCGACACAACCGCCGTATTGTTAATGAGTCCCGAGATTGGCCCCACAATCAGGCCCAGGGCAAAAATCTGACGTCGGCAGGGTTTCCCCCCCCATTGAATCAGCCAGTTACTAGCCTGCTGTAGAGCACCGGTGCGGGCAATACCAGCGCTCAAGATAAACATGGCCATAACGGTAATTGTCGCAGAATTACTAAAGCCAGCAATCCCTTCTTGGGGGGTTACCAGACCCAATAACATAAGGGCCACCATCACACCGAGGGCTGTGATGTCAGCGGGCAGCCATTCCACTACAAACAAGACCAGGGCAACTAACGTCACCCCAAGGGTCATAAGAATTTGAATATCAATAGTCATACATTGCTAGCCAGACCAATAAAACGTAAGTCGCAGCGTAATCACTCAGCTATAAAAGGTTCAAAATATATAGAAGTAGCTCTAAGCACTCAAAGAATCCATTAGAGTCTGTCTTCGGGTTTTAGAAAACATAGTCCAACAACATGGATGAACGCACTTGGCGGTTATTCCAACTGATATCCAACTTAAGGTTAGGGTCTTTGGTTAACCTACGGCAAGGCAGACTTTTTGTTGCCAACAATATAAATGCATCACATTAACTTGATATATAACGTTGCTAGTCTAGACCGTAACCTGTCCGTAGTTATTATCATTGCAAACAAACGCTGCGCACTGATGATAGTTACTCCCTAGGTATGCTGAGTTATCTAGGGATAGACGTCATCAGTATCCACAGCGCTTCATTAAAGCCTCATAGAGCGATACCCCTGACAGTATTCGACATTACTACACAGCTGTGGGTCAGCTATCCGTTTGAAAACCTGCTAATTCTGGTATCACTCCGCCGCGACGCTGCTGACGTTCTGAGCGCAGTTTTGGACGAAGGTATAAGTTTTCCAGCAGGACTGCTCCCCCGGCAATCCACGGCGGCACAATGAGCGCCCCAATAATTCCCAGTACCTGGGCGCCGCCTAATACCGCCAGGAGCTGATAAAGCGGATGTACACCCACCGTTGAACCCACTAGCAAAGGGTCTAAGACATAGGTCTCCAGATTTTGGGCAATAACATTGATCACCAGCACCCACAAAATCGTCCAGCCCCCTTGGTGGATAGCCACTAATAAGGCAGGAACGGCTCCTAAAATAGGGCCTAAAAACGGAATTAGATTGGTAACTCCTGCGATCGCACCCAGACCCACCGCCAGATCTTTTAGACCCAACAGACTTAACCCAACGCTGGTCGCCACAGATAGCAAAGCAGACACCACAAACCGTCCGCGCAAATAGCCCCCAATCCGCTGGCCTATCAGGGGAGCCTGGGCTAAGAGCTTTTCATCCCAGGGGCTCGGCAACAGCCGCGTTAGATTTTTTACCAGGGTGCGGCTATCGGCCACCATATAGCCCGACACAAACAGCGACAGCACAAGACTGAGCACCCCACCTAAAATACCGGTAGTCACACCGTAGGAGCGCACCAACAGCTGTTGGCTAGATTTAATCGTCCAGCTAATTAAGCTCTGAACATCAATTAGCTGGGTAAACAGTTCATTGGTGGTAAACGAGCGGGTATCTGTAAACGCCGTCAGCCAGGCATCCGCCTCATTTAGCAGACCCCGCAACGAAACCGGCACTCGACGAATAATCCGCTCTAGCTGCTCAAACACGGTTGGACCAATGAGCACCCCCAGCAACACCAGCACACTAAATAGGGTGAGGTATACCAAAATAACGCTGAGCCAGCGAGGGACACGATACTGCTCAGCCCAATCCACAACTGGCGCAATTGAGCAGGCTAAAACAACCGAAATCATCACCAGCAGCAGCAAACTTTTTAGCTGCCAAAGTAGCACCAATACTGGAATCGCTACTATCAACAGCACCACACTGCTTATGGAGAGGGTTAACTGCTGCGGTGGGTCCAGTTTATTGACCCAGGGTTGGTTGGCCATAAAGTGGCGATAGAGTTTAGTCTTGTTTAGTCTACTGGCCTTTATAGCGTATATGTAAAGTCTTCCGCCAAGATTCCAGGCACTCGACAATCACCAAGACCGCGCTGATCGTAGGTATCAATATTGGGAATCGTTTCCTGAAAATTTGTCAGATCTATAAGACCTTCGCCAAAACAGTGGTAGAGGCTTTCATCAAACCGCAAATTTTCAATTGGCGCGACAATTTCCCCGTGCTCAACCCAGAAACAGGCATAGCGGGTCATACCCGTCACTCGACCGTTGGGGTGATCGCTCCAATTGAGATAGTGCAAATTAGACAGATACAGACCCCGGTCTAACGTCGACAGAATTTGCTCCGCTGTTAATGCCCCTGGCAAAATTTCGGGAGCCCGCAGATGCTCGCCACGGCTGGCAAAATTAGAGGGTGTGTGATACTCCTTAGCACTGCGGGAACTGACCAGACTATTTACTAATTGTCCCTGCTCAATAATTGGCAACTGCAGCGGGGCCACCTCGCCATAGGTATTAAACCTGGGCATGTTGGCCGCCTCAAAATTTTCTCGCAGGGTAAATTTGGCCGACAGCTGACGCTGGCGCTGACGCAGCAGTCCAAAGGCGCTGTTGCCCTGCTGTAGATCAGCCTCGCCCACACCGCCCCAAGAGAACATATGCAATAGCTCAGCCACCGCCGCCGGAGCCAAATAGGTACGATATTGACCCCGCTCAATCGTTTTGACCGGGCGGCTCATCATGGCCAGCTGCTGTTTAGCCTGATTGATTTTGTCCAAGAACTGGGGTTGCTGCCACTGATTACCGGCAAATGTGCCTTTAACGGCTCGATTTTGGGCATCAAACAACGAAAAATCCAGGCTGTAGCTGGTGCTTTCAAACCAGTGGCGCTGACCGGCTGAGTCAGCATAGCCTCGAAAGATCAGCCCCCCTGCATAGATCCCCGTAAAGTCGAGAGTTTGGACAGCAGACAACAGGGTGGTTGCGATCGCATCCGCCGCTAAAAGTTCTCCTTGATTTACAGTCCGGCTGGTGGCCGATCCTGCAGGTAGTACCAAAAAAGGATCCACCGGCAGCTCAGGTACTAGAGCCTGCAGATCTGCCAGTGCCGTTTTTAACAGCGGCCAGTCCACATCAAACTCCCCTATAAAGGGGACTGTTGCCGATGCCGTGCGCTCATTTTGCATCAGCGCCAACGTCAAGTTGCCGTCACTGACCTGCCCGGTTTGTCGCACCCGCGCCCGGTTAAACCGCATAAACTGGCTGGTTTCACCGCTAATGGTCAAGGTGTAGTGGGCCGAACAGGCAGAGGTCACTGCATCCGCCAGCTGGCTAAAAACCGTTTCGGCCACTTTCTCATTGATTTTTGTCGCGACAGCACTGCTCATACCGCACCCCCAAACACTTCAATCTTGTCAAACGCGCACACCGGAGCCCCATGGCCTACTCGAATCAGCTGGTTAGGCTCCCCTTTGCCACAAAAGGGCGTACCGTACATCTCCCAGGTGTTGCGATCGCCAACCTGAGAAAGACTGTGCCAAAACTGCGGCGTCACCGAGCGATAGTTAGGATTTTTTAGGGTGCGGGTGAGCTGGCCATTTTCGATCAGTCGGCCATACTCACAGCCAAACTGAAACTTGTGACGCTGGTCATCAATCGACCAGGAGCGATTGGTCTCCATATACACACCGTGCTCAATGTTGCCAATAATCTGCTCAAAGGTGCGATCGCCAGGCTCTAAGTTAATATTGGCCATCCGATCAATCGCTGGGCGATTCCACGAAGACGCTCGAGAATTTGCCACCCCAGGCACCTGAGAGCGCTGCTGGCTTTCTAACCCCCCCAGCCCCCGCTCCAGCTTGCCCTGACGGATTAAATATTCGCGGGTTGCTGGAGTGCCCACATCATCAAAGCCATAGCTAGCCAGCTCACCCGGTACCGTCGGGTCAAAGGTGACATTCATCAGCGGCGAGCCATACTCAAGCGCACCAAAATCCTCCAGATTGATAAAGCTACCGCCAGCGTAGTTGCGTTCGTCGCCTAAAATTCGGTCCAGCTCTAGCGGATGGCCGATGCTTTCATGAATTTGCAACATCATCTGATCGGGAGCCAGCACCAGCGTAGTCGCCAAATCGGGGCAGTTATCGGCCTGCAGCAGATCCACCGCCTGTTCCCCCACACGCTGTACCCGCTGCCACAGATCTAAACCCGGAAATAGCTCCCAGCCCCCCTGATAGCTATTGGCCAAATAGCCATGGTCAGTGCGCAGCTGAGTGATCGGCCCATCTTGGGCAATGGTGCCAAAGTGGGTTTCAACTAAATAGTCACGCTGGTAAATTTCTGAACCATTGCTGCTGACAAACCAGGCCTCAATGTCGTGACTCCTGGCCGACGCGCTGGTCTGAGCAATTTTGTCCGACACCTTAAGTCGTTCACACACCTGCAGCAGAATCTGATTTAGCTCGGCTGGGGAGAGAACATCTAACCCTTTGCGGTGGGGAGAGGTGTAGCTACCTGTAGCCTTGGGTCGAGCAGCTGTTGCAAATCGATGGACGGCCCAAGCACTTGCAGCGATTGCCTGGTTATGGGCTGCCACGATGGCCCTGGCCAAAGATGTAGCGCTGAGATCATTGGTAGCGCTATAGCCAAACTGTCCCTGGGCCAAGACTTCTACCATGGCCCCATGGCCTAAATTCTGGGCATTACGCTCCGGATGTGCATCTCGAACAGCACAGGTTTTAGCAGTGTCTTTAACGGCTCTAATACCAATCCAATCGGCAGATACCGTCGCAGATTTGACGACGTCAGAAAGAAGCTCAAACATACAGTTCCTTTGCGTTGCTGAAGTCCAACATGATTCGTTCTGCGATATGGCCAAGCCATGCAAAACGAACCGTGTATGTCAGGAACGACATCTTTAGGTAGTGCAGACCAGGCGTAAAGAAGCAATCCTGCGTACTGCACCCTGGCTTGATAGTAGTAATTCTTACCGATCATTCCCCCCAATGGGGGGGAAGACCCTACACGGGAAAATATTTTTATTTGAACAGCAAAAGCTTTTAGAGATATTTTCTTTAATTTTTGATCTATAGCTAACATTTTTCTTTTAAAACAAAGCCATAATTAGCCAAAAGGTTATTAAAAATATTTTTATGGATGATCTCGATAGCAAAATTTTAAGAGCGCTGATGGCGGACGGGCGGGTCACCTGGTCTGATCTGGCCGCCCGCTGTGGGGTGTCATCACCCGCCATTGGCGAACGGGTACGGCGGTTAGAAAAACGCGGCATCATTCAGGGCTATCGGGTAATTGTTGACCCAGTACAGCTGGGCTACGACATCACTGCATTTGTGGCGGTGGTGTTAGAACACCCAGACCATCGACAGACCTTTTTGGACTATATACGGGTCACATCGGCTATTCAGGAATGTCACCACATTGCCGGGGATGGTGACTATCTGCTGAAGGTGCGCTGCGGCAAGATGACGGATTTAGAACGGATTCTCAGTGAAGAGATCAAGGGGCTGCCGGGGGTTTTACAGACCAAGACATCGATAGTGTTATCGACGGTCAAGGAAACGACAGCATTGTCGGTTTAGCGGGCGCTCACTCTGTGAGCTGCTACGTAGATTTACAGGGGTATTGCCATGATTTCTTTATTTTTACGCGGGTTGGTGTTGGGAGTTGCGATCGCAGCTCCCGTCGGTCCCATTGGGTTGCTATGTATTCGGCGGAGTCTCACCTATGGAACAATGGCTGGGCTACTGTCGGGTTTGGGCGCAGCGACGGCGGATGGAGTGTACGGTGCAGTAGCCGCCTTTGGTCTTGCGATTGTTTCTAATTTCTTGACCGAGCAGGCCAAATGGCTTGGCATTATCGGCGGTCTATTTCTTTGTTATTTGGGGATCACCACATTTTTAAGTAAGCCTGCCGATAAACCTGCAGAGGTTAATCGCACTGGCTTAGCGGGTGCTTATCTATCCACCTTTGGGTTAACCCTGACGAACCCAGCGACCATTTTGTCTTTTGTATTGCTATTTGCTGGTTTTGCACCTGCTGGGTTGGGCTATGGTCAGGCTGTGATGATGGTCGGTGGTGTATTTTTGGGTTCGGCACTGTGGTGGTTGCTGCTGAGTAGTGGTGTGTCGCGACTGCGGCACTGGTTAACACCTGAGCGTTTAGTTTGGGTGAATCGTATGTTTGGCGTTTTGATTACCGCCTTTGGCATCATTGCCCTGAGCTGGCGGGGTTAAACTGAGAGCAGAGGCTATTTAAGGCCAAACTATGGTTCAGCAGCTAATTTCTGACAGTCAGCTTCCTGAGCAATACCCGGATAGCGATGGGCAGCCCCTAGCGGATAATACAAAGCAATTTCGTTGGATCGTAGTAATCAAGGAAAATCTGGAACGGCTGTTTGCTACTGATGCCAACGTATTTATAGCTGGGGATTTGCTGTGGTATCCGGTAGAGGGGAATCCAAAGCGGCATCAGGCTCCGGATGTGATGGTGATGTTTGATCGCCCGAAAAGGGATCGGGGGTCTTATCGACAATGGGAAGAAGGTGGCATTGCCCCTCAGGTAGTGTTTAAGATTTTGTCGCTGGGAAATCGGTCTGGGGAAATGCTGCGAAAGCTGAATTTCTATCAGAAGTTTGGGGTAGAGGAGTATTACATATATGACCCAGATAGTAATGAGCTGACAGGACTACAGCGTTCGGGAAAGTCACTGCAGCTGGTAAGTGAGATGCAGGGTTGGGTAAGTCCTCAGTTAGGAGTTCGGTTTGAGCTGACTACAGAGTCGTTAGAGATTTATCGGCCTGATGGGGAACAGTTTTTGACCTATGTGGAATCGGGAGAACAGCTGGCAACTGAACGAGAGTTACGACAAGTAGACCAGCAGCGGATTCAGGCGTTAGAAGAAAAGTTGCAAGAGTTGGGGGTCAATCCAGACTCTCTTTAATGAGCAGATTCGGAAGTCTCATCTTTTTCAATAAGAAGATGGCGTAGGAAGTAAAAAGACTCTGAGCCTTCAGGAGTCTGATTGCGTCCCAAATGCCCTGCAAAAGGCGACGACAATTCGAGTAGAATTTCATGAAACCTTTCAACACTAATGGACTCTTCTTCTGGTAGTTTGTAAGCAATATACGCTGCGTAAAGGGCAATTTCATTTTCAGCAGGTTGTCTTATTGCCAGCAAATATTTCCGTACTCGCTTCACAATATTTGAGCGAAGCAAAAAATCATTTTTTATTTGTTCAATATAATCGCTGACACTATCATCAGCACATCCAGCGACTAAATATTTTCTTAGTTCAATTAGATTAATAGATCCAGGAAATCGTTTCTTTAATTTGACTAATTTCTCTAAAGTGTGTGGATTGATGATAGCTATGCCATGCTTACAAGCAGCATCTTTAAGCTGAGAAGTTGGCTTACCAGGTCCAATAATAAGTTTCGTAGCCTGGCTTAAAGCTGACGTGGTTTTAAGACGCAGAGTACCAAGATTAAGAAGCTGAACAGCTGTGTTGTTAGGTATTTTTTTACCAGATTTACACTCCCCAATTAATAAATAAGGCTCGGAACAGGATAAATCCAAACCGCCTGCACCTCCTCGATGGGAATAATCAATCTTAAAGCCTAGATACCGTAGACTTTTACGAACAACATTTTCAAAATCGGTGCCTGCTTGATAATTACTTTTACCCTTATCGAGTTCTTTGCTACGCTCTCCAAGAGCGGCTATCTGTTCTATCCAGGTTATGTCCGACAAAGTAGTTGGAGGTGTATCCGTTTGACTTGTCACCTCTCCGGGTGGAGCGATTTCTACACTCGATTTTGAACCATTTGACTCGATTTTCGTTGCTTTTTCGAGTATTATCTTCGTCTTTTCGACCTGGAGATTTAGAATTATATCCCTAGCATCTTGAAACTGCTCATCAGTCAATACAGAATTATCAGCAGATACATTGAGATAATCTGGCAATGAGACGATTTGATTTAGAAATTGACTATCGCAAAGTGTTTCTGCACTAAAAGAGATTTCATTTTCAGAAAGCTGAAACACTCTAAGAAAAGATAGAAATAAATTACCTTTGTTTCGTAAATGGGTTGTTAATGCTTCTCTATTCCATACACTCAATCGTTCTATCGACTCTACATTTTCTGAATCAGTAATATGCTGACAGAATTCACATTTAGCCCAGGCTAAATTACTAGTTTTTCCATTATTAGAATCGACATCAAATAGACTTATAGCTTCTGGTCGATATAACTTATTTTTTTCAGAAATATCTAACTCTTGAGATGGGAGTAATAAAAACCTTTTACCTGGGGCTATGAAGCGTCGAGGCGCAGCAACAATAGATTTCCCTTGCCTCAAAGATGCAACTTCAACGGGGGATAGGCACAAGCCCGTATTTAACAAAACCACTCTAAGCCACCTCTAATTCGGCAAAATCTGCTTCTTTATCAGTGTCCTCTGCTTTATCCATATTTTCGAGTGTTTCATTTAAGTGCTCAGCAATAGCTTCAATTTCTTGTTCACTATGCAAGCGATGAACTTCGTCACCTTCTAAAGCTTCTTCAACTACTCGACCTGCAGGGCGGCTTAAAATCTCTTTAATCAACAGATTCTCAATAAGAGTGGCACGACTAAAGGCAAAGCGGGCCAGCATTTTGATACTAATATCGTACTTCTCGTGATTATCGTAGACGTACTTTAGAGCTATAAGCGGTTTCAACTCCTCCTCTTTGAGGTGAACCCACTCGCCACCTTTTTGGATCAGTTGTTGATAGTACTCATGCGAATCCCAATTGCGTTTGATTTTACGCTCCAAAGAACGAACCAAGCAGCCCCGCGTCATATCAAAGGTTTCATAATTCAATAGACGCCTAAAACCTGCTCCTACGGATAAGCCATGTTTCTGCTGTAGGACCACTACGCCAATAACAACTGGTTTATCATTTTCCTGTCCACGTACTTTAAAGTTGATATATCCGCCATTTTTACTACGTGGCAGCACATCCTCAACAGCTTCTAGCTTAACGTTCTCGATCAGCTCGTTTTTTAACCTACCTTGCTCTAGCAAACTAATGATTTTCTCAAATGAGAACCTTAAAGCTGAAGCAATAAGCTCATTATTATCTAAATCTTCCTCGTCTAGTTCACGAGCTATTGCTTTTTGATAAGCTGATTCAAATCGCTCTTTATGTGTAGTAGGTTTAGGCGGTTCAACAATTAACTCTTTTAGCTTAATCGGAAGCTGTTTAGCACACCACTCTAATGCCTCTCTTACTATGTATCCTTTTTTTCCACATTCAGAGAGTTCATCTATCGTAAATGGATACAAAAAATTGTCGAAGTTAATCTTTCTACGCTTGTAAAAATCTTGCATCCAGAGAGGTACAAGCTGAACCATCGATTCCGAGTTCAAAGGACTCAAATCAATCCGTTTATTATGACTAGATACTCGTGCGCCCGATAAATCGCTACTTTCTAGCCCATCTTGCGTTAGAAGTTTCCAGGCTTTTGGCAATAAAAATGTAGTGATTAATACACCTTGAGCATGGTCAGATTGAATAATAGAATCAAATAGCCTTTTCACGAGATCAATGATTACTTGAGGTGTGGAAAGTCCAAGGGAGTTTTCATTAACAGTATCGAGTTCATCAAAACAGATAAGAACAGTTTTATACTCTCCGATCAAGGAAAGGACTTTGGCAATAAAGTTAAGTGCCTTCGCCTCACGAACATCAGTATCCTGACTATCATTGGCAGATAATCTCAAATCCAATGCGTCCTCATCATTCAGTTCCTCACCAGCTAACCATTTAACCGCTAATGCTCCACGCTCCTCTGATAAGGTCCAGATAATAGCTCGGATAATGTAGAGATCTGAGTTGGGATGCAGACGACGAACAACTTTTGCCAGTTCTGTAACTAGGTCTTTGCCCTTCTTGTGATACTGGGCACAAGCTTGATCAAATTTTTTGGCTAAAACCTTTGGGGATGGAACTTTTGCCTTTTTCTTATTGGCCTTTAAAGCTGTCGTCACTATCTGAGCAGCAACTTCCTGCCACTGGGTCAGTTCCTGAGAGCCCTCGCGATCCAAACTGTCAGCTACCGACTCTCTAAAAGAACAAGCAAGCAGCTCTAGTTCACTATACTTATCTGCCCCAGCATAAATTAGAACAGCGTTACCTTCTACCTGAATTTGTTTTCGAACACGGCTAATCACATGAGTTTTGCCTGCTCCCCGTTGAGCCCGAACAACCATAGAGCTTACTTTCTCAAGGCTAGAGGGAGCTTTTTGAAGTTTTTCTATAGATGTGTAAATCGCATCAGATACATGCTTATTGAGTTCAGGAATATCCGGAAAGGAAGTCCCCCAAATATTTTGGTCTTTAACAACTAATCCCTTTTCAAACGGATTAGTATCTCGCAGAAGTTCATTTATTTCTGCTATGGAAGCCTGTTTAGACATCGATTTTCTAGACAGTGAGGAGAGTAGTTTACAAGCAAGGCATCAGTGTTAGAGAAGTTTGATATAAAATCGCAAATTTCCACCAGGAATTTGGACGGAATCATCTTTCTGATCTTGTGGTGTATCCGACAGATCGTCGCCCATCATCTGCAAGGAATTATCTGCCTGTAATTCAAATAACCAGTTGTCAAATTGCTCTCTATCGACAACTTCACCAACTTCCCTACGGACTCTGTAAATAGGAATCAATCCATCTAAATTATCTTCAGCATCAATTTTTCGACAAAAATCAAGCACAAAGTCTGAAAATTCTTTATAAGAACTAATAGCTTGTCCATGCCCATTTTGAGAGCCATTTTGAGTTGCGCTTGTTTCACTATGCTTCAACTCACGAAAAGCCTTCAACAGACCATTAGTTGTTTTAGGTCCAAGGTTACTAAAGAAAGAAAGCTCTTTATTAAATAGATTCTCGACTAGCCGCTCCTGACCGTGTAGCGACAAAGAATATTTCTTGTAGCGCTTACCTTTCAACGTTTCAGTTAGGCAACCATCTTCTACCAGACTTACCAGTGCCTGTTTATACTTAGGACCTTGCGGCACAAAATAAGAGCGAGAAACCTCGTTTTCATCAAGAGCAAATAAGCTCAAAAGAATGCGAGTTTCTGCGTATAAAGGAGAGATTTTTGATGCCATGCTTGAAGCCCCCTTCTAAAGTAGTGGTAAATGTTCCTTACTTAGACTTAGTAAACTAAGCAAAATCACGTAGGTGAAATATGAAAGAACTGTAAGTTTCCCCTGTTGGTCAAGTATGCCCTGAGCAACAACTAATCAGGTATACGATACCCAAAGACTTCATCAGGTTTTCTTGTTGGTAAATTGTGTTCGTTTTTATAAACCTGTGCTGAATGCTACCAGCAACATCTAAAGCTTTAGTCTTAAATCTATCTGCAGAATGATTTACTCTTCTATCTCTATTTGGAGAAGAAATTTAGAGAGAAAACGATCTTTAATTATGTCTTTTCACTGCCCAGTTTGCATTGTACTTAGGTAGCAAAATAAGCATCTTCTCTAGAGCAAAAACCAGTGGAAGCTACGACTTTTGCATAATCTATCCCCTGGTATGCCCCCTTATTTGCAGTATCCTACCCTATGGCATCAGGTACACAATCGCCTGAGCGTGGCTATTGCTGCATGCCATCCCCCTCAAGTAGCTCCCTAATATCGAGCTTCCATCAAAGAGCGTGTTTAGACCAACGTCAAAGAAAAACGGTAGGTTGCGGTTGAGGCACGAAACCCAACATTGACAGCCATTATCGTCACCGATACACAAGCCAATATCATCAATTCCAACCATCACCCAACATAACCGCATTCATTGGGTTTCGCGGTTTGAATTCTTGGGTACAGAGCATGAGAGCTGGCTGCTCAACCACAACCTACGAGAAATCCTTCTTTACTAATACGGAATAAACACTATTCCTCTATAACTTCAATTAATTCTTCAATTGATATTTCAAACGCCTTGGCCAATTTCATTACAGCTGTAATATCTGCAGTAGCCATACCTTCCGAACGGGCATAGGTCGTAATCGTCGTGTAGGGCACCCCTGTTTTTCCTGCTACGTCTTTAAGGTTCCAGCCTCGCTGCTGAGCCAGTTCACGAATTCGCAGCTTAACTAAACCCATCACACAGACTTGACAAGAACGAGTATTCGTCATTACTATCAGGCTAGAGCCAAGACGAGTATTCGTCCTAACCTAACCAACCCAAAACAGTCGCCCCCGGCCTCAGAAACTGAAGGGCGACTGTCAATTTCAACCGAAACAAATTCGGAGGTAACCCAATGATATCAGTCCAGCCGCCGCCTGATGCGATGACCGTTCAACCTGCCTGCTTACAGCCCGCCAGTCTCAATGGCTATCAAGCCAAACTCCATCCCTGGTGTATTGTGCGCCTATTGCCTAAAATGCAACGTGTCGTCGTGGGGCGATTTCGTAAAGGCAATGATGCCGATGAACATATCCGGTCATTGAGGCAACTGATCCCTCAAGGGCAGTTTGTCGTCATGTTTGACCCTGGAGATTTAGCTGCCAGCTAGTAGCTACCATCGTTCCACAGACTACAGGGATGGGTTACGTTTTGGCTTAACAGTTAAACCCATCCCGCCCTATTGATAAAGGCTGGAGCAACATATCATCAAAGTAGAACGCTCTTGCTAAGTTGGGTATCATAAGACCCGATAAAACGCTCGGCTATCTTCGCAGAAAAAGGCACAATATCGACCCACCAGTTGCTGAGCTATGATTAGCGATGAACGCTTCGGTTGTGTACATTACCCATGAGTTCACTAGTTGAGCAAATCATTCAACGCCTGGAACTGCTTCCTGAGCAAGCGCTACAGAAAGTCTTAGCCATGGTAACTAGCCTTTTAGAAACATCGATATCTCCAATTGGCTCTGATGTTGTTGTACCTACGTCCGCCGCTTCATCAGCTGACATGCCCAACCTCAAAAAGCACGGAAATGTCTGGGTAGTCAAAGCTAGCCAGCAACAACCATTACCTGATTACCACGAAGCACTTTTCCAAGTACGAGAGGAACGTATAGATAAACTTATGCAATGGTAAAGAAAGTTTTGTTTGATACTTCGTCTTTAGTATCAGCTTTTTTAGAAGAGCATCCATTGCATAATGCATCTTTCTCATGGCTGGAACAAGCAATGGCTTAGGAATTGATAGGATACATCTCCACCCATACTCTAGCTGAACTGTATGCAGTTCTAACTCGTTTACCACGCAAGCCCAAATTGCTACCCAATGAAGTGGAAGTACTGTTGGGTAATCTAGCAAGTTTTCAAAAAGTCGTTCTCAATGCAGATGATTATATCCAGGTAATTCAGCGCTTGAGCGCATTAGGCATCACAGGCGGAGGTATTTATGATGCGCTTATTGCTCAAGCAGCCCTGAAAACAGAGGCTAATATTTTACTGACTGCCAATCCAAAAGACTTTATCCGTTTAGGTGACGACGTATTGGCTATCGTGAGAGCACCGTTTACGCCATAGATGAAGTTGGATTGTAATGTAGCGTGTCGTTGTAGAGCATTTCGTAAAGGCAATAACCGATGAACATGTATGGCCATTGAGGCACTAGAACGCTGATGATTTAGCCTCCTAGCTCTTTATATTCGACAAAATAGTCTCAATCCGTCGATCGGGAATAAGCCACATCCCTGCGACACCTGCATAGGCCATACAGGCGAACCAAGGAGCAACAAACGATAAGGGAATCGCCACAATATAAGCAAGTATGGAAAATTTGCCTTTTATATTTCTACCCAACGCTTTAGCCAAAATTGAATTGTTGCCTGGGTGAGCCAGTAAAACACGACTCAAAACCGCGTAAGCCACTGAAGCCGCTAAAAGAACAAACCCATATAGACTTACCGGCAAAGCCGCAAAACTGTTCTCCCCCATCCACCCGGTTACAAACGGCACTAGCGACAACCAAAACAACAAATGGAGATTTGCCCAAAGTATCTTGCCGTTCACACATCTTGTCGCCTGAAACAGATGATGATGATTGTTCCAATAAATCCCTAGATAAAGGTAGCTCAACCCATAACTGAGAAATGTCGGCCACAGTGGCTGCAAAGCGGTTAGCTCGGCAGACTGTGGCACTTTTAGCTCTAGCACCATGATGGTAATGATAATCGCCATCACACCATCACTAAATGCTTCTAAACGACCTGTTTCCATTGGGTTCTACACTCCTTGACATCACAGCCAACTAATAGAAAATCACCATGGAAAAGCGGGCCGGCTAGACGTTTGCCAAATGTCGATGTACAAACTGCACACAGATTGAGCCTTCACCCACACCAGATGCAACCCGCTTGACTGAGCCATGGCGTACATCGCCCACTGCAAAAATACCTGGTACGTTTGTTTCTAATAAGAAGCGATCGCGATCTAATGGCCAGGATAGTTTTTCAGGAATATCGGGACCGCTATAGATAAAGCCTCGCTCATCTCGTTGCACAACGCCAGCCAGCCAGCCAGTGCTCGGGACTGCCCCAATATAGATAAACAGTGAGTTGGTCTTAAATGTTTTTACCTCATCTGTCTGCGAATCTTTTACTAAAATCTCTTCTAGCCGGTCACCCCCCTTCGCTTCAGTCACACTGTGAAACGGCATTACTTCAATATTGTCAGTCTCGGCAATTTGGTCAATCAGATACTGCGACATACTCTTAGTCAGCGACTCGCCCCGCACCAACATCCGCACCTTGCGAGCATACTTTGAGAAATACATGGCCGCTTGCCCTGCTGAGTTCGCACCGCCTACCACATAGACATCCTCGTCCTGACAGGCCGCTGCCTCAGTCTGGGCGGCACCATAGTAAACCCCGGCACCTGTAAACTGCTCTACACCCGGCATCGTCAGTCGTCGCCAGGCTACACCCATAGCCAAAATTAGTGCATGACAGCTAATTTCACTGCCATCTGACAACGTCACAATTCGATAGTTATCTTCTAATCTAATCCCTGTGACTTCCTGGGGAGTTAAAATCTCTACCCCAAACCGTTTGGCTTGGGTAACGGCCCGTCGAGCTAAGTCGCTCCCACTCAGACCCACCGGGAAGCCTAAGTAGTTCTCAATGCGAGAGCTGGTGCCTGCTTGTCCACCGGGGGCTTCCCGCTCAATCATGACAGTACGCAGCCCTTCTGAAGCACCGTATACTGCTGCAGCTAGCCCCGCCGGACCACCGCCCACTATCACCAGGTCGTAAAACGGTTTTGCAGCCTCGGTTTGCATCCCCACCTGCTGCGCCAGGTCAGCCGTACTGGGTTTTACTAACTTCTCACCGCTGGGTAACAGCACAAGCGGCAGGCAAGGGTTATCCCTTTCGCCAGCATAGGTGACTAGCTGCTGAGCTTCTTGGTCAAACTCAATATCTAACCAGCGATAGGGGACCTGGTTGCGTGAGAGAAAATCTCGTAGCGCATGGGAATCTGGCGACCAGCGATCGCTAATGACCTTTACTCCCTGAAATGTTGGCTTAAATGTTGCTTGCCAATCTTGCAGCAAATCATCTAGTACTGGATAAAGTTTCTCCTCTGGCGGGTCCCAAGGTTTTAACAAGTAATAGTCTAACTGGGCGGTATTGATGGCATCGATAGCTGCATTGGTATCTGCATATGCCGTCAATAATGCCCGCTTAGCTGCCGGAAAAATATCTACCCCCTGCTTCAAAAACTCAACACCGCTCATTCCCGGCATCCGCTGATCAGCCAAAAATAACGCTACCGTATTGCCGCGTAACTTTAGCTGCTGCGCCGCTTCTAGCGCTGTTGCACCCGAGTCGGCCCGCACAATGCGAAAGCGCTCTCCATATTGCTTACGTAAATCACGGGAAATTGTCTGTAGTACCGCGGGATCATCATCAATGGTCAGAATGACAGGCTTATCCATGGGGCAATGGCTAATTCATTTCTCGCATTCTTACAAATTCTAAGCCTTATTGACATGGGAATACCCTATGGCACTGTGTCAGTAGTCTAATTTTGACAGAGTTCACGACCTAGAATAGTTGAAGATTCATGCATCCTCTTGGAAAGCGATGCCTCAAGCCATCTTGGCTATGCGAGTTCTTGATTTAGTAGCTACTTCAACAGCTGCAACTGAGCGATAGCACACTATGATCTTATTGTCTTGTCTACAATTGTCTTTTTTACCAGAACTGTATGGGTACGGCTAAACAATTTGAAGAGCAAGGGTATGTGATTTTGACAAACTTTTTCACCCCAGAGGAGGTCTGTCAGCTTACTTGTATCGTTGACCACATCTACAGTCAGTGGGAAATAGAAAATTATGATGCCCTGATCGAGCAGCTGCTCATCAACATGCACTCGCTTACACATCCCAACTATTTTCAGAACTGCAGCCAGACGCGAATTGAGTTCTTCGATTTACTCTCACCGCTTAAACTCATTGATGCATTAGATAGCCTCTTTAAGACCGATATTTATTTTCACAATACGCAACTCTTTTTTAACACGCATAATAAAGAGAAACAGCCTAACTGGCATCGTGATCTGCAATACAGTCCTATTAATGACAGTGTGCAAGCCGCCGAACATAGCACTATGCTCAGCCTGCATGTGCGAATTCCCCTTGTTGCAGAAAAAGGAGTAGAACTTATCCCTGAAACCCATAAACGCTGGGATACTGAGCTCGAAAGAAATGTGCGATTCGAGCTGAATGGCCATAGAAATCACGAGACTCTGCCGGGGTCTGTCTTAGTTGAGCTTGCACCAGGAGACGTCCTAATTTTTAACGCTCAGATGATGCATCGAGGCAACTACGTCTTAAACTCCACTCGCAAAGCCTTAGACCTCTGTGTTGGCAAACCCCACCCTTTAGTAGAAAGATTTCTAGACCCAACAGGTCTACCCACCGACGCAGAAATAAAACTTATCCGCAATCGCTCCTGGTATGACTTAGCCCGCAAAATTGCTGCCGACAAAAGTCAGCCACCTATACCCGCAGCTGTCGATAGCGTTTAGGCGTAACCCCTAAAGCTTTCGAGAATACCGTTTTCATATGACTTTGACCACTAAACCCACAGTCCAAAGCAATTTGAACAATCGGCTGATTTGTTTTTGTCAACAAATCCTTAGCCCGTGCTAATCGACAAGCCATCACCCATTTGTGTGGCGACTGCCCAGTAGCCAGCTTAAATCCTCTAGCAAAACGAGAAGACGACATTCCTATGACAGCGGCTAACGATTCCAAAGACAAATCCTCACATAGGTTCGACTCAACAAACTCACACAGTCGTGCCAACTCAACTCCCGAGAGCTTTATAGCCTGAGCCTTTATTTCATACTCAGACAACAGCGCCAACACTACATGGGTTGCAAACTGACCTGCCAACGACTCAAAATACAGCCGACCGCCGTGCTGAGTTTGCATAAACTGCCGCGCCGCTCGCCCAATCGCCGTTACGTGCCGATCCTTTAAATGCGACAGCCGACGCAGTTCCACCAACTGCTTTCCAGCAACATCAGCACTATGTTCCCTCAATAACTCTGGCGACATCCCAAAAATCAAATATTCACCACCCACCGCTGATGCCGAAAATGTGTCACAACCAGCAGGTGTAAACGCAAACGTATTGGCAGGAGCATGATAAGCCGCCACCCGATCACTCGCAAACGCATGCCATCCCCGCTGTGACTCTGGCGCAAAACCCAGAATATGCCATCTGGGCACATACCGCACCTCATAGGGCTGTCTCGGGCACAGCTCCACAAACAGATGCTCTCCCTCAAATCGCCGCCCATACACAGGCGGAATCATCGGCAATTCCCTATTAGTCATCGCACCAAAATTTAAAAAACCAAAATTTGAAAGACCTGCCCCTACAATCTGCCTATGGTAGTACCCACAAACCTTCTCAGCCCAAATCCATGATCCATTTCCCTCAACAGCTCAGAGCTTTACCCAAATTCGACGGTCCCTTCGATGCCCATAAACTCACCGCCCAAAATTGCGACATTCTCTTCGCCAGTTACCCTACCGGAACAGAAATTCTGCCTCACAACCACAACACTGACAATCTTGGAGTAATCACCCGAGGCGAACTCATCCTTATTATGGACGGACAAGAACAGCATTATCGGCCAGGTGACTGGTATCACGTCCCTGCCCAAGCAGTCCACGCAGCAAGGTTTGAACAAGAAACCTCAGAAATTGAATTCTGGTTTAAAGCGGATTAAAGAGCGGTGATCAGCGAAAGGCTATTAGCTATTCAGGCCCTCAAAGTCTACAATACTGGGGACTTTGAGGTTCTACCTAATATTAGAAAAACAAAAGAATTATTTTTACAAGATCCTGGCCAGTGGCTATAAATATCGAATTTAGATCTTTTGCCAGACAACAAACTTCCCAAAGTTGAAACAGGAGAAACAGCTTAGCGACAACCTATCCCTTTTTTAATTTTTCTGGAACGCGTTCCAGAAAAATTAAAAATCACCCAACCAAAACCTTTCCACCTACAACCTAAATTGGAAAACTCTATACGAGGGTTGTAGGGCGGCATCCCGCCCTGCCCATTGGGGTGTGGGGCACTCGGAGGAGCCCCACGCAGCACTTCAAGCTCACCACCCAAAAAATACACCCCAAACCACTCACCTAACCTAAACTGAGCAAAACCCCTTTGCTCCATATGAACCGCAAACTAACCCAAGGCCCTGTCGGCAAACAACTCCTCACCCTAACCATCCCAATGGTTTGGGGCGTCTTTGCCATCATCGCCTTCAACCTCGTCGACACTTATTTTGTCGGCCAGCTCGGCACCGCCCAGCTGGCCGCCATGAGCTTCACCTTTCCCGTCGTCATGACCTTTGGCAGTCTTGCCATGGGCCTTGGCATCGGCGCATCCTCCGTTATCGCCCGGGCCATCGGCGAAGGCGACCTCAGCCGAGTCCAACGCTTTACCACCAATAGCCTTACCCTTGCTGTCAGCGCCGTTGTCCTCTTTGTCAGCCTGGGCCTACTCACCATCGACCCACTTTTCAAAGCACTCGGAGCCGGTCCCGACGTACTCCCCTATATCCATGACTACATGCGTATCTGGTACTTTGGCATGGTCTTCCTGGTAGTTCCGATGGTCGGCAACAGCGCCATCCGCGCTGCAGGCAACACTCTGACGCCGAGTATCATCATGACCCTGTCTGCCGCCGTCAACATTGTTCTCGACCCGCTACTCATCACGGGTGCCCTCGGCTTCCCCCGGCTAGAAATCCAGGGTGCAGCCATTGCTACCGTCATCGCCCGCGCCACCACTTTAGTTGCCGCTCTTTTAGTCCTTCGCTTTAAAGAAAATCTTCTCTCCGCTCAACTCCCCAACATTAACGAAACTCTCTGGTGTTGGAAAGACATTCTTACAGTTGGCCTCCCTGCAGCTGCGGCTAGCATGATCAGCCCCATCTCCATCGGCGTCATCACCAGTTTTCTCTCGGTTCATGGCCCCGCCGCTGTTGCTGGGTTTGGTGTGGCTTCTCGATTAGAGTCATTTGCCTTAATTACCGTTATGGCGCTGTCCGCCAGCATGGGGCCTTTTATTGGCCAAAACTGGGGTGCACAAGAGTTTGACAGGGTACGCATAGCCATGCGCCAAAGCTTTTTATTCTGTGTTGGCTGGGGAGTATTTATGGCGATTATTTTAGGTTTGGGCGGCCGGTCATTTTCGACTTTATTTAATCAAGACCCTAATGTAGTTGCTGTCGCCAGTCAGTATCTATGGCTAGTTCCCATCAGCTACGGCACTGCAGGCATTATTCAGGTGAGCAGTTCTGCGTTTAACGCCATGGGCAAACCCACACCGTCTATTGTCATGACAATTGCTCGGATGTTTGTGCTGTATATTCCGCTGGCTTATGTCGGTAGCCGCATCGCAGGGCCAACAGGGATTTTTGTGGCGGCACTGGTATCCAATTTGGTGGTGGGTGTAGGAGCCTATTGTTGGAATCGTAAAGTGTGCTTTGAACCGGTAACCATTCAGACAACACCTCAAGAGGCGCTGAATCGGTAAGGTAAACACTAATGGTCTTGGCCTTTCATGCTCAAATTTTTGCAGGCAACCCTTCTAATAGGCGCTCTGGGAGCTGGGCCACGGCCCGCTGAAACGGTGTGGGGTCATCTAAACCACGGGATAAGATTAATGAGCCTTGGATTGTCATGACGGCGTCTTCGCCTCGCTGTTGGGCGAGGTCTGGGGCTAAACCAGCGTCTATCAGAACCGATGAGATCGCATCCACCAACGTCTGCAATCGCGCCTTGATCGCATCCTGAAACATATCCCGCGCTCCCCCTGTGATCAGGGAAGCTAATAGACAAGGCTGCTCTCCCGCTTCGTATAGAGCAGAGATGCGATCGCACATCCTCTGCAACCGATCTAACGGCACCCCATGCCCCTGCAGTGGGCCTACAATATTGTCCGCCATCCACCGCCCCGAATAGGCCAGCGTCTCCTCCACCATCTGCGCCTTCCCACCCGGAAAGTGATGGTACAAACTCGCCTTGCCTAACCCGGTAGCCTCAGCAATTTTCGCCAAACTGACACCGTCATATCCATGATGACGAAATAGTCGAAACAACACCGGCAGATAGGTTTCACGCGCCACAAACAATCACCAAATCTAAATTTTCACCCCCTGTAAAGGGACCGCTTCTAAAGGAAAGCTATTGACATTCTACCGAACGATCGGTACAACTTGATCAGACCGATCGTTCGGTACACGCATCTAAAAATTTAAACATTCGGAACTAAGCCATGCCAACCCTTTACGGCCATCCCATGTCAGGCAACAGCTATAAAGTCAAACTTATGCTCAGCCTGCTGGGCATTGATTACGAATGGGTCACCGTAGACCTACTCAAGGGCGAACATCGCCAGCCAGACTTTCTGGCCCTCAATCCCTTTGGCCAGGTGCCGGTGTTAACCGATGGTGATGTTGTGCTCGCCGATGCCCAGGGAGCGCTGGTGTATCTCGCTCGTCAATACGACGGCTCCTGGTTACCAACCGAGTCTGTTGCCCTGGCTGACGTTGTCCGCTGGCTATCTATTACCACCGGAGAAATTCGCCAGGGTCCTGAGTCCGCTCGTTTGTATCATCTATTTGGTCTCAAAACTCTTAATATTGACCGTGCCACTGAAAGAGCCACCTTTATTCTCAATCAGCTGGAACAGCATCTAAGCAGCCACCCATGGCTTATCGGTGATGCCCCCACAGTCGCCGATATTGCTGCTTTTCCCTACATCGCTCTTGCCCCCGATGGTCAGAGCGATCTCTCCCCATACCCCCATGTGCTGTCCTGGATTGAGCGCGTTAAGCAACTACCCGGTTTTGTAGGTATGCGAGGAATTGTGTAGGGTCGTTGCATGGAACGGCCCTACACAATTCGTAAACCCTTAGAAATCCTCAAACCTCACCCAAAACCATGCCAAGTAAATTTGCTGATATCGCCTTTACCCCTGCTGTCAAAGCAGCCCAAACCCAGCGGGGTTCAAGAGAAACCTACGAACGCTACACGGCTAAAGCCCCGGCCAACGACTCAATTACGCCAGACCTTGCCGAATTTATTGCTCAAATGGACGGCAGCTATCTAGGCACCGTCAGCTCCCACGGCTATCCCTACATTCAGTTTCGCGGTGGTCCCCCCGGCTTTCTCAAAGTTTTAGATGACAAGACTATCGGCTTTGCTGATTTCTCTGGCAATGTTCAGTACATCACCGTTGGCAATCTCTCTGAAAACGACAAAGCCTTTCTCTTTTTAATGGACTATCGCAACCGCCGTCGCTTTAAGCTTTGGGGCCACGCTCGCTATGTTGAGAACGACCCTGAGCTAATTGAACAACTGCGAATGCCAGACTACCCAGCGAATATTGAACGGGCCATATTGTTCACAGTTGAAGCATTTAGCCAAAACTGTCCTCAGCATATTCCTGTCCATCACTCTGAAGCAGATCTCCAGGCAGCCATCTATGCGGCAACAGCCCCTCTACACGCCAAAATTGCCGAATTAGAAAACAGACCCGGACTATCACAATAGCGGCTCTACCAGCCCCATCATTGTTAGCCCAGCCACTAAGCCAATGGAGCTACTGCTGGTTTTGAGACTCAGCTGTGGCAACAGCTCATGGAGAACAACAAACAGCATGGCGCCAGCGGCAACAGCCATGCCCACTGGCGCGACCGTTGCCCCTAAGCCCACTAACGTAACCCCGAGCAAACCACCAAGGGGCTCTAGCCAACCAGATACAGCAGCCAAAGCCAACGAAACACCCAGACTATGCCCCAGCTGTCGCAAGGCCAGAGCCACCATCAATCCTTCAGGTAAATTTTGCAACGCCACCCCCAAAGCAATGCTGGCGTCATGGGTTGACTCCACACCTACCCCCACGGCCAACCCTTCTGGGAAATGATGCAGAGCAATCGCCAGCACAACCATAGGTGACGTGCCTGAGTTTGGAGCTCTGAGTCAGACTGAGAAAATACCGTCTTAAGACCCTAGAACAGCGCTGCACCGACAACAGCTGCACCGATAATTGCGCCTGTACCGACACCATAGCCGGCTGAGTGGCCAGCCATTACCCAGGCCGGTATCAATAAGTGAAAATGCCGCTGCTAGCATGACGCCACTCCGCTTAGCAATAGCATTTTCCAACGCTTGCTGAACCGCGACGTAAACAGCACCAGCTATGTAACCCCCTTAGGAGGGAAAATCATATAGCAGTTTTTTTGTCTAGTTATTACTGCTGCGAGTTTCCTGTAGCACCGCGATATTATAGTTACTCGGAAAGAGTTGGTGCTGCGGTTGCGGGCTAAGTCCTTAGCAAAGCTAAGGACTTAGCTTGAGGAAAGTCCGGGCTCCTGAAAGGTCAGGCTTGCTGGGTAACGCCCAGTGCGGGTGACCGTGAGGATAGTGCCACAGAAACATACCGCCAATGGAAAGGCGGAAGGCGGAAGGCGGAAGGCGAAGTTTAAGTTGATCCTTAAGTTCACCCTTTATCCTTTTATCCTTCGTCCTTTTACAGGTAAGGGTGCAAAGGTGTGGTAAGAGCGCACCAGCAGCATCGAGAGGTGCTGGCTCGGTAAACCCCGGCTAGGAGCAAGGTCGCAGGGGTAATGGTTGACCTTTTTCCAGCCCCGCTTTTGGTGTACCGCTAGAGGCGATTGGTAACAGTCGTCCCAGATAGATAACCGCCCGTTGATGTCCGCATTAGCGAGAACAGAACCCGGCTTACGGCTAACTCTTTCCATTTTTTGTGCGGAGGATGGGCTCAGCCCACCAGGTGATATTGGGTCAGAAGACAGAAGACAATGAACAATGGTTAGTAGAGGAGCATCCCCAACGACACCAGGAGCTAAAGCAGTTTATAGCTGCATTGGGTGTCACCACCAGCCAGACTGTGCGTTGGGAGTTGATCCACCAGGCGCTAGTGGATATTTCTAGCTCAGCTAACCACAATAATGAGGTACTCGAATTTTTAGGGGATGCGGCCCTACGATTGGCTGCAGCTGAATTTTTACAGGAAAATTACTCCCAAATGTCTGTGGGAGATATGGCAGCCGTGCGATCGCAGCTAGTCAGCGACCGGACGCTAGCAATACTGGCCCAGGACTATGACTTTAACCGTTATCTCCTGATCTCTTCGAGTGCTGCTGGGGATCGGGCGGGCCAAAATTCACGTCTGGCCGATGCCTTTGAAGCTGTCTTGGGGGCGCTATATCTCAGCACCCATAGTCTTAGCCTGATCCGGCCCTGGCTAGATACCCATTTTGAGCGTCTGACCCAAGCCATCAAAAACGACCCGGCCCGCCAAAACTACAAAGCAGCCCTACAGGAACTAACCCAGGCCCATAGTAAACAGCTCCCCGAGTACATCGTCGAAGAGATTAGCCAGCGCCACGGCGATCCAGAACGGTTTTATGCTCGGGTGCAATATCAGGGCAAACTTTGGGGAACTGGTAAAGGCCCATCCATTAAACAGGCCGAACACCGTGCGGCTCACAAAGCTTACGAACAGCTCACCTCGACCCTGGCGAGCTGAGCTGATGGGCCCAGTAATTTTTAACTACAAGGTAACTACAACGTCATGGGCCAGATTCAGCTTGCACTGATGGGGGTAGGGCGATGGGGAACCCATTTGCTTCGTAATTTTTTGGCTCACCCGCACATCTCGGTGCGGGCAGTGGTTGACCCCCATACTGAGCAGCTCAGCGCCACTGCCAAAGCATTTGGGTTAGATAGCTCAGTTGCACTGCTAGAAACGTGGGAGGACGCCTTAACCCTTGAGGGATTAGACGCCGTTGCTTTAGCAACTCCTGCCGCGACCCACGAGGCTATCGTCACCGCCGCCCTCAAGCATCAGCTACATGTGCTGTGCGAAAAACCCTTGACTCTCACACCCCAGACATCCGCAGCGCTGTGTCAGTTGGCTCACCAACAAAACCGCCAGCTGTTTATCGACCACACCTATTTGTTTCATCCCGCTGTTGGCCAAGCCAAAACTCAGCTGGCAAGTCTAGGAACACCCCGCTATGGCTATGCCGCCCGCACTAACCTTGGTCCTGTCCGCCGTGATGTCGATGCTCTTTGGGATTTAGCGATCCATGACATCGCCATTTTTAACCATTGGCTAGATGATTTTCCCATTAGCGTTCAGGCTCAAGGATTAAACTGGCTGCCCCAGCCCCTGGCGGATGTGGTCTGGTGTCGTCTTCGCTATGGCAGTGGGTTTGAAGCCACCATCCATCTTTGCTGGGCAAACCCCCACAAACAACGACAGCTCAGTGTGGTGTGCGATCGCGGCAGTCTCATCTTTGATGAAATGCGACCCGATTCCCCCCTAACTCTGCAGCTTGGTCAGCTGGAATCGGGCTCGTTTCAGCCTATCGGGTTAAATACTGTCACCGTTGAGGTGCCTAAGCAGGAGCCACTAGCAACGATGTGCGATCGCTTTGTCCACAGTATCCTTACAAATCATCCATCTGCCCTGTCCTCAGGTATGGTCGGCACAAATCTAGTCAGCGTTTTAGAAGCGCTGTCTAAATCATTAGCTCAACAAGGCGGGTGGACAAACGTTAAACAGCTATACAAAATCGGCCAAAACCCAGTCAGCTAGACAGACAGAGCCCTCCAGCGCTCAGGCTAGGCATCTGCCGGCTGACCCACCAGCACCGCAGCGTCGGCTGTTTCTTCTGGTTGTGGCTCCTCAGCCTCACCCTGGTTAGCCAATAGCGGCAAACTTACGGTCACTGCAGTCCCCAGGTCTACACCTTCACTGTAGAGGCTGATACTGCCCCCCATTAGCTTCATAAAGTTTTTAGAGATGGCCAGCCCCACCCCAGTTCCCTCGTAGCTACGGGTATGAGTACCATCCACCATGACAAACGGATGAAAGAGCTTTTGCTGATCTTTGGGCTCAATGCCAATACCAGTATCCTGAATCGTGACGCTGACCCGAGGAGCTGGAACCGCTTCTGAATCATCCTCTGAAGCATCTATGCTATGCACCACATCTACCTTGGCGGTAATACTGCCGTCGTGGGTAAATTTGACTGCGTTGTAGACAATATTTAGCAAGACCTGCTTTAGCTTATCGCCATCCCCCTTGACCCATATTGGCTCAGACTTCTTAGGACGATGTAGCGCCAACCCCTTCTGCTGAATTTGTAATGACTGCATATCCAAAACATCCTGGATGATGCAGCTTAAATCCAGGGTCTCCAAGTCTAGACTGACGGTGCCCGATTCTATTTTGGCGATATCTAAAATGTCGTTGATAATTTTTAGCAAGTGAATTGCAGCATTATCAGCCCGTTCTAGAAACTCTAGTTCTTCCTCACGGTCGTCACAGCAATCGTCACGCACTAGCCGAATACAGCCAATAATGGCGTTGAGGGGCGTACGCAGCTCGTGGGACGTATTTGCCAAAAACTCATTTTTTAACTGATTAGCCATCTGGGCATTTTCCCAAGCTTGACGCAGCTCCTGGGCTCCCCCCTCTAAGCGACGCAACATTCGCTCTAGTACCTGGCCCAGATAGTCTAGCTCCCAAATACTGCGGTTCTTGGGGGCTGCTTTAACTTCAGACGATTGGTCATTCACCTGCTGAGTATAGTGAATCAGCCGCTCAACATGCAGAGACAAACTACGGGCCACATAGAGATCTAACAGCTCTTTTGCACCCAGTAATCCTATGGTCAGCACAATCAAAATCATCCGAATCTCGCCT
>JBHJIV010000145.1:0-17599 GCA_050043105.1 Leptolyngbyaceae cyanobacterium
GGCACTACGCGATCGCATGATCAATCCCAAGGTCATTACCCAATTGCCCCAAATTGTCCGTATTCTCCAGAGCCACATCGACACAAATCTATCGACCGAAGAAATTCTGGCCCTAGCAGGCTTTGGCCTACAGCTGGAGCGAGAAAATCTCAATATGGTGATGTTGCCAGGTCGCTTTAGTAGCCCCACTGAATATCGGGCTAGCTATTGGATTGCGGATACAAACAGCACAAATGAGGTGATGCAGCAGTTCTTTAATGTAGAACCTGATGCCCTGCTAGCCACCGACACCCCTCGTCGCTCCATTAGCCGTCTTCGCATTGCTGTTCAAAATGCATCCAGAGACCCATATATGGGTCAAGCCGTAGCCGATCATCTCCGCGAAGAAGGATTCCGCAATGTCTACGTAGTGCAAGACTGGCCCGATTTCCACCACCAAACTACTGTAATTGCCCAGAGAGGCGACTTAGATGGGGCTGGTTTTTTAGAAGCCGTATTAGGGACCGGCAGAGTGGTAGCTGATTCAACCGGCGATCTTGACTCCGATATCACCATCCGCGTTGGCGATGATTGGACCGAACAATTAATTCAGTAGCTTTTAGCTAAATAATGGCGATACAGCAGCAAACTGATACGAATCAAGCCTATTCAGCAGCCGCCAACCTTCAAATGATGTTAATCACAGCATCACTAGCTATCTTTCTAGCCTGTATTTGGGTGCTTTTAATCACCAAACCAGCGCAGTAATAAACATAGCTTTGCGCCCATAGCTCACAACAGTGGTGATCGATGAAAGGGTTAGATAACAAAAGCTGCAGCACAATAGACTGCCATATCTCAGGCTAGCGCTTGCATCAACGGTTTCCATCCAGAAATGTCTTCTATCAGGGTACGATACCCTAACACGTTGGGATGTAAACCATCCTCGCAAAGCCGCTCATGACACCAGGCATCTCCCTTAGACTGCCATCGCTTAAATAAATCTAGATAGGGAATTTGCCGTGCTTCGCAAGCATGACGGGTAATTTGGTTATAGTTCGCCTGGTCAATGTTTGAAAAGTAAAGCACATCTGCATAGGGCATCTGCGTCTCGTTGACCGGCACCATGCCAATAAAGTAAGTAGGGCAGAGCTGGCTCGCTTGCTCAAGCAACCCATGCAGCTCTCGAGTGAACGTTATTTCATCTGTCATAGCTCGCCCTGTAGGTCGCCCAAGCCGAGCACTGTCATTCAGACCGACCGACAATACCAACACATCTGGTACCCGACGGCGCAGCTCACCCCGCAGCTTGAACTCATCTTCTAGCCGGGCAGTGACCTGGCGCACTCCATCCCCGCGAACACCCAGGTTATAAATGATGGGGCCTGGCTGCGAAGGAGCCATCCACTGGCGACGTAACCGCTCAACCCAGCCGCCACCTTCCGTATCGCCGTACCCATAGATGAGGCTATCGCCTACTACAACGGCTTTTTTAGGATGTGTGAGTTCCTGCTTGCCAGGGATATCAATCGCACGAGCAGTCAGAGCAGCCATAGAAGATTTGAACGAATGTCAGAGTAACGGAATTTGAGAGGCTAGCCATAACTACTAACTCTCTATGTTTAGACTCCCGCAAATTAACATTTTGTACCGCTTGTTTTCAAATCTTCATGCTCAAATCAAGTTTTACAGATGAAATTAGCCAAATAGAACAGGCCCGAGGGCGCTGCGATCTCAACGTCCTCGGGCCTAATAATCAAGTATCAAAAGTTTGACTTACAAATCATCCCTAACTCATCGCAGCATTACTACGGCCATAGGCATGCTGCACATCATATCTAGGCTTACCTTGAATACGGCTGCCTTCGCCAATGGCTTCCACAGACATACCGACATCCATAGCAGCACGGCTTAGTAAAGAACGCTGACGATTGGTTACAGCGTGGCGATTAGAAACGATTCGCAACCTAGCTGATTCTTGAATAGACATACCTATTAACCTCCTAAAGAAGTAAATCCAAGGCATCGTTGCAGTGCCCTGCATCCTGTTCAGTTTCGATTATAGTCACCAAAACCGTATATTTCGATACTTTTTGGGTTTACTTTTTATAAATATATATCCTGTTTTTTATCAATGTACATTCATTGTCTAGGAAGCCAAAAAAAGCGCCAGTCTCTCGACTGGCGCTAAGTCAAAAGGTATTTAAGCAAAAAACTGCTTAGACCATTAGCAGTCGTAATAGAGAGCTATCTCGTAGGGGTGAGGACGAATATCCATGGGGATCACCTCAGTATCAAGCTTGTAGGAAATCCAGTTTTGGATAAAGTCTTCGGTAAAGACGCCACCTTGAGTCAAGAAGGTATGGTCGCTTTCAAGTGCAGAGAGCGCTTCCTTCAAAGAAGCGGGTGTAGATGCAATCTTCGCCAGCTCCTCAGGGCTAAGCTCATAAATATCTTGATCAATCGGTTCAGGTGGCTCAATCTTGTTCTTAATTCCGTCAATACCGGCGCAAAGCATTGCAGCAAACGCCAGATAAGGATTAGACGTGGGGTCGGGGCAGCGAAACTCAAGACGCTTCGCCTTGGGACTCTCACCAGAGAGTGGAATCCGGATAGCGGCAGAACGGTTACCGTTTGAGTACACCAGGTTAACTGGCGCTTCAAAACCAGGCACTAGACGCTTGTAGGAGTTAGTACTGGGGTTAGAAAACGCCAGTACAGCTGGCGCATGCTTAAGCAGACCGCCGATGTACCAGGTCGCCATCTGGCTTAACCCGGCATACATATCACCCGCCATTAGAGGCTGACCATCTTTCCAAATGGACTGGTGAGTGTGCATACCGGAACCGTTGTCCTCAAATAGAGGCTTGGGCATAAAGGTAACGGTCTTGCCGTATTTCTTAGCAACGTTCTTAATGCAGTACTTATAAGTCATCAACCAGTCAGCCGCTTGGATCATTTCACCAAACCGGAAGCCGAGTTCGCACTGACCACCGGTTGCAACCTCATGGTGATGCTTCTCAATAGGTACGCCACAGGCAGCCATAGTCAGCAGCATCTCGGTACGCATGTCTTGGGAGGTATCGGTAGGAGATACGGGAAAATAACCACCCTTGTAGCCAGGCTTGTATCCCAGGTTGCCACCTTCTTCTTCACGACCTGTGTTCCAGCGACCTTCAACAGTGTCTACGTAGTAGTAGCTAGAGTTAGAAGTCGTATCGAAACGAACATCATCAAAGATGAAGAATTCTGCTTCGGGACCAAAGTAGGCAGTATCACCAATGCCTGTTGAGTTTAGATAATCTAGGGCTTTTTGGGCGATGACACGAGGGCAGCGCTCATACCACTGGCCAGTACGAGGCTCTTTAATTGAGCAAACAAGGCTTAAGGTAGGCTCCTTCATAAAAGGATCAATCCAGGCTGTTGCCGGATCGGGCACCATGGACATATCTGACTCGTTAATTGCCTTCCAGCCCCGGATGCTCGATCCGTCAAACGCCACTCCGTCCGTAAAGCTACTCTCATCAATTTGACTGCGATGCACCGTGAGGTGTTGCCAGATACCTGGCAAATCGATGAACTTTAGATCAATCATCTGAATGTCTTGATCATTGATCATTTGCAGAACTTCTGCGGCAGTTTGAGCCATTTATCACTCCTTTTTATGCATTCACTAGAGCCGTTTGTAAGCTGTCGTCACTGAGCTAAGGTTGTGTCGAGAATGATAAAGCTAGCAACATTCTCAAACCAGATTCAGACCAAGACTCAGCGACGCCAGAAAGTTTTGAGGGAAATGTAGGCTTTACAGGACGGACAGACCGACTCATTTAACGGCCAAAACATTAAACAATGAGTGTGGCTAAAAATATGCACCTGTTAGAAATTTTCTATATTTCTAAGCAGCGACACGCATATTCAACAGGATCTGGCCATAAACGCCATGACCCTTCAAGAAAATCACTCATTCCCATATAGCCTTTGACACCGGCTAAGATTCAAAGGCTATAAAAATGCCTATGAACAGAGAAACTGCGCTTTAGCAAACATCAGTGTTTACTCTAACTAGGCTTGGACAATCCTAGAAACACTAACCCCAGGTGATTGTATCTCTTGTTACAAATTCAGGTTTTCTCTAGCAAGCCTATCGGGAGATCGAGATGAGATGTTGAGGATTTTGAATCATTGGGCCTGCAAACACGGCTGGTTCCTCCGCGCAGATTGTTGCGAAAGATTGCGCATTGTAAAAATTCAGCGGCGCAATTGGCCTCTCTAGGGGGTGGATTGTCTGCTGTTTAATCCACCGTGGTAGACTAAATTTTGACATTTGAGTGTTGATAAGCGTTGTCGCTGAATGAGTTTCAGGCTTTTATGACAGCGGCAGCACACCCTTAAAATGTCTAATCAAGCAGTTGGATCGCCCTGGCGCTTGTTCTCATATTTGGGATGCGCCAATGTTTGGTCCATGCTTGTATAAGGACTTTCACCCCTAGCTTGGTTATAAGTTCCTACTTAATTTTTTGAGTCGCACATTAATCGCACTGGGAGAAAGATTTCATGCGGGATACGGTGACGGGTTTAATCAGCACCTATGACATCACAGGTCGTTATCTCGATCGCGACGCCATTGAGTCTTTAAAGAGCTATTTTGATAGTGGCGCTAATCGAGTTAAAGCTGCTGCATACATCAGCGCTAACGCATCTAGCCTAGTTAAGGCTACTGGAGCAGCTCTATTTGAGCGGATACCTGAGTTAATTCGCCCTGGCGGAAATGCTTACACTACTCGACGTTACGCGGCTTGTCTACGTGATTTAGACTATTACCTGCGCTACAGCAGCTATGCCCTAGTAGCGGGTAACTGCGATGTGCTCACGGAGCGCGTGCTCAATGGTCTGCGGGAGACATACAACTCATTGGAGGTCCCCGTTGGCCCAACCGTTATTGGCATCCAGATTATGAAAGATGTGCTGAAGGAGCAGCTTTCTGCCCAAGGAATTGTAGACACATCATTTGTGGATACACCTTTTGACCATCTAACACGTGAGCTAGGTGAGGTTAGCGTCTAGTTAGACTAGTTAGACATTGTGGATGGTTTCAAACTAAATAATTTGTTACGGGGCGCTCATATGAGTGCCGCATTTTTTATGGTTGAGCATGAACTATTTAGGCATTGATTTTGGGACTTCTGGGGCAAGAGCGATCGCAATTGATGCAGCTGGTCAGGTGGTGGCAGAAACCCGCTGTCACTACGCGTCTGATGCCGCCGATGCCGCCGGGTGGCAGCAGGCACTTTGGACGCTTCTGCAGCAGCTACCAGGGGAAATTAAAAGACAGACAGCCGCGATCGCCATCGATGGCACCTCCGCCACAGTTTTACTGTGCGATCGCAGCGGCATCCCTCTGGCACCGGCCATTCTCTACAACGATGCGCGTGGTGGCATTCCAGACGTAGCCCCAACCGATAGTCCAGCCCACAGTGCCACCTCTAGCCTCTCTAAAGCCCTGTGGTGGCGGCAAAAATTACCAACGACTATTCTCGACAATGCTCACTATTTAGTTCATCAGGCCGATTGGCTCAGCAGCCTACTCCACGGACAGCCCGGCATCAGTGACTATAACAATGCACTTAAGCTGGGCTATGACCCTCAGGCTCTAAGCTATTCTGACTGGTTAATGGCGCTAGACATCAGCCCCTGGCTACCCAGGGTATTAGCCCCCGGCGCTGCGATCTCACCGATCCAAGTCAACATTGCCGAAAGGTTTGGGCTACCGCTCAGCTGCATCATCAAAACCGGCACCACCGACAGCATTGCAGCATTTTTAGCCAGCGGTGCTAGTGCTATGGGCGAGGCTGTAACATCCCTCGGGTCTACGCTGGTTCTCAAACTCTTAAGCCCTGTTGCCATCAATGACGCCCCAAGCGGCATCTATAGTCATCGTCTCAGGCAACACTGGTTGGTGGGTGGGGCATCCAATACAGGTGGGGCCGTATTGCACCAGTACTTTAGCGATCAAGAGCTTAGCTCTCTCAGCCCGCTAATTGAGATTGCATGTCCCAGCGGTCTTGATTATTACCCGTTACTAAAAACTGGCGAGCGTTTTCCCATCAACGATCCCGCTCTAGTTCCGCGTCTTACACCACGTCCAACAGACCCTGTAAAGTTCTTACATGGTCTGCTAGAGAGCATGGCACGTATCGAGGCGTTGGGCTATCAAAAGCTGACCGCTCTAGGTGGCGGTCTGGTAAATCGCGTTTACACAGCAGGGGGGGGGGCTAAAAACGCAACCTGGCAAGCACTAAGAGAGCAGATTCTAGGTGTTCCTTTAGAACCGGCACTGCATACTGAAGCTGCCTATGGCACCGCGCGTCTTGCGGCTGGTCTAGCCACAGGGTCTTCATCTGAAAGCTAATCAACCCTATCGCCATACCAAAAAAGCCAGCGCTTTTGAAAAGTGCTGGCTTTTTTGAAATGTTTATCGATCAGAGCTTAGAAGTCGAGCTGATCGCCACGGCGATACTGCATGTATGCGGCGACAAACAGACCAGCCAACGTTACTGGAATCAAGCCTAAAACAATACCTAATAGCAAAGGTTCAATCACGCCACGCTTTCCTCAATAACTTACAAAGCTTGTAGAAGCACTGCCAGCGACATATTACTTCTTCTTTTATATTAAGACATTCCCTCACTTGAGCCTAGCGTCCTCATGAGTTTGATCACTGCAGTGTCTTCTCCACTGGTCCAACGCAGCCAATATCGCGGGGAAACATCTGTAGCTTAAGGAAAGCTACAGATGTTACAGACATTTTCCAGCCGAAACACCTTGCGCTGTTTCCTGAGAAAACTTTAAAATATGTATCGTAAACGTAATAATAGAGTGTTACGTCCTGTCTGTGACCCAGAAAACTATCGATACCCCTCCCATCACTGAGCCAACTTCGGCTAGCCAAGTTAATCGGCTAGTTGTACAGTTTGCTCTGGCAGCAACTACAATTTTGCTGTGCATTGTTTTAATTATTTGGGGTATTCACAGAGTGCAAGTATCTGACCCCTACGTTCATGATGTTTTAGCCTCTACCGGGGATCTTGAGCGCGGGCAGCAGCTGTTTTGGCAAAACTGTGCAACCTGCCATGGGGTCGATGGCACAGGTGAAGTCGGACCCGATTTACAAAGTGTCTCTGAGCGAAAATCGCAAGTGGCATTAATTAAGCAGGTGATTAGTGGAAAGACACCGCCAATGCCTCAGTTTCAGCCTAATACCCAAGATATGGCTGACTTACTAATATTTTTGGAAAGTTTGTAGAGATCCCTACTTAACCGGTCATCGTAGGTAATACTCTCAGCGTATTATCCAGCCAAACACGAACAGTAACTATCTAGACTTACTCCCCGTACGCTCCAGTCCAAGTTGAACCAAACGATCCACAAGCTGATCAAATTCAACACCGGAGGCTTCCCACAGCATGGGATACATACTGGTGGAAGTAAACCCTGGGAAGGTATTAATCTCATTGATTAACACTTCGCTCGTGTTTTCCAGATAGAAAAAGTCTACCCGTGATAGACCAGCACCATCAATTGCTTGAAATGCTTGAATAGCCTGCTCTTGAATAGTGGTAATAATCTCTTTGGGCAGTGATGCCGGAATCGCTAGGTCAGCCTGGCCGCTGGTGTATTTTGTTTCATAATCATAGAAATCTGCATTAAAGCTAATCTCACCGATAGTAGATGCCTTGGGATTGTCATTCCCTAAAATGGCGCATTCAACCTCACGGGCGACTACAGCCGCTTCTACAAGAATGCGACGGTCGTAGCTGGCAGCGTTGTCAAGAGCCGCTTCTAAGTCTCGCCGGTCTTTAACTTTAGCAATACCCACAGAAGAGCCGAGATTGGCCGGTTTTACAAAACATGGATAACCCAGGGTAGCCTCTATGTCGTCGCATAGTTTTGGGAACACGCAAGGATTGGAATACACTTGCGATCGCAAAACCTCCATGTAATTCACCTGAGGCAACCCAACCTGAGCAAATGCAGATTTCATTGCCAGCTTGTCCATACCCACTGCCGAAGCCAGTACTCCACAGCCTACATAGGGCACCTGCATTAGCTCAAAGAGTCCCTGAATAGTTCCATCTTCACCATTGGGGCCGTGTAGCACAGGAAACCAGCTATCCACATCAACTGTCGCTGTCGGTATCCGCCCTGTCACCGATAGTTCTGTCTCATCCGTAGCCATTGCTTTACCCGAAGTCAGCACATCGTGAGCATCACTTACCCACAGACCATCCTTGCGGATATAGACTGGCACCACCTCGTACTTGTCGGCATTCCCCTTGAGTCTCAACCCTTTTGAAATTGCTTGGGCTGAGCTAATAGAAACCTCATGCTCTCCGGAACAGCCACCGAATAATAAACCTACGCGCATTTTTGCCATTAGGCTGGCCCCTCTTTAAAAAAGCTGTTGCTGAGTATGGCAATGGGCTGAACCACACCTGTTATTTGGCAGTATTTGACAGATTGATTCATACTCATATCAGCGGTATGTGAGTAAATTAGCCTATCACAGACGTAATGTTTACATTGCGCCTGCTAAGGCATCAACCCCAGCAACAGGCAAAAAAAACCCCTAAGCCCGATTAGGGCCCAGGAGTCAGACATCAGGGTGCATCTACCAGCTCAATGTCCATGCATTTACCCCTAGCATCCGGATAAGACAGAAAAATCGATTTAGCTTCAAATATTGCCCCTTTGGACTAGAAGATCGCATCAAGAATTCAGAGAACCTGTAAAAAAGCAACACGACCAGAGATAATGCCATTAAACCTTTGACCTTACTCAGGATCTGTGAAGTATTTTTTCTTGTCCCACGGCTGGACAACCGACAGAGTATGGGAGTTTGGCGGCCTATGGAATGAAATTGCCTGGCAGCGCAAACCAATAATTAAAAAGCTTGGGCTTTACATCGAAGAAGCAACCGAAAAACTGTGGCTGTATCAGGTCGAAGAAGATGTACTCATGGTGGAAGTCCGACCTGAAGGGGATACAGACACCCCGATTGGCCAGGTTGTTCTTAAACGCCTAATGACGGCTGACCAGGTGATTGAAAAACTCTGTAGTAGCGATACAGCGATCACCACTATTTCAGATGTTTCACACCCCCAGCAGATTAGGGCTCAAAGATAGCGTGCTAGAGCGTAGACCTCAAGTTACTGACCGCCCTTTGCAACGAGGCTAGAGCACGGTTATACCCAAGTGCTGCAGTTACCCAGTTACCTTCTGCCTCGGTCAACTCTGACTGTGCTGTTAGTACATCCAGCTGTGTTCCCACACCAGCATCCAGTCGTAAATTCGCCAGCTCTAATGCTGTAGTAGCTTGTGTAATCGCTGTTCTAGCTGTTGTCACATTTTCTTCATTAGAGCGTAGTGTGAAGTATGCTTCCTCTACTTCAAAGCGGACTTGATCTAACTGTTCAGCAAAACGCTCTTCGGCAATATCAGCATTCGCCTCCTGCTGGCGCGCTCTGGCACGAGCAGCACCGCCATCGAAAAGCACCATACTAAATTGGGCACCAAAACGATATGTATCTGAAGAATCATCTAGTAAATCGCTCCAGCTGTATTCGGCAAACAGTCCGACCTGTGGCCCATTAGCAGCCCGCAAGGCCCGAGCCTGCTGGGTGCTAATTTCACGCTGGGCCAGCTGCTGCTCTAATTCCACACGGCCTTGAAATGCAAGTAAAACGCTGTCTTCAAGGGTCAATCCCCAACGCTCATAGGTTTCTTCCCAATTGTCTGGTGCTGGTACAGGTGTTGCATTGAGATTAACCGTGGAAGGCACATTGAGTAAGCGTGCTAAATTACGTCGAGCAATTCGCTGCTGTGCCTGAGATTGAATCAGAGCCTGCTGAGCGTTGGCTAACTGTACGTCGGCTCGTAGTACATCAAACCGAGTTCCTACACCCGCCTGCCGACGCAGTTCATTGTCTCGCTGGTTACGCTGAGCTTCTTCGACAAATGCCTGATTAATGCGTATTTGCTCACCGCTTTCTTGCAAATCGTAGTAAAGATTAGCGGTCGCAAGTCGTAATTCTTCACGACGGCGGTTGACTTCAAGCTCATTCAAACGAACCTGTTCTTTTGAAGCCCGGACTGTTGCAGTTCGCTGCCCTGAGGTAAACAAGTCATAGTTGACGCGCAACAGTGCGTTGAGCGTAGTATCAATCCCATCCTCACCCACTGTACCCAAGACTGTTGATGTCTCATCCGTCTCCTGAGCAGTCAGATCAGCAGATGAAGTCACCGATGGCGAAAAAGCAGCGCGAGCCTCCGATAAAGACGCCTCTGCTTGCTCTAGCTCTAGTAATGCAGCCTGCAAATCTTGGTTATTAAAATAGGCCAGCTCAATCGCCTCTTCAATAGAGATGGTCTGTTCTCCACCTTCTTGGATTAGCACCTCAGACTCTAGGGTGGGGACATTTAAAGGGTTCGGGTCAGACAATAGCTCGCTGGGAGGCAAATTGGTCTCATCCAATAGGTCATCCTCTGCTGTAGAGTCGGCCTGCCCTGTATCTGGGATGATTTCGCCAGCCGCTGACGGTGACTCAGGATCCTGATCTATCGGTGTTTCTGGCGTGTCTACACTATCATCGTCAGTCTCCTCTTCCGCTGGTTCTACCGCTGGTGTTTCTGGCTCTGCCGGCTCATCATCAGACGTATTAGATTCATCGTCGTCGGGCAGGTTGGGCAGCTGAGAGACCTGAGTCGGCTCGGCAGTTACAACAGACTTAGCATCTGTTATCAATCGACTTGAGAAGCTTGGGGAAACTACGCTGTCTGAGACAGCTAGGCTATCAGCCAATAGGGAAACATCAGCCAACGATGAGCTAGCTTCAGCCGGAGGGAGTTGGGTTGCGATCGCATTCAGCGGGCTACTATCTGAATCATCGGTTAACACCTCAGCAAAAACTGGCAGAGGGAATAGAGAAAGCATTCCTCCAAGCAGAGCTATTCGGGTTAAGAACGAGTGGTTGATGTATCCCATAGTTGCGTCAATGTATAGCTAATAACTTCGTAGTAAATCTGCACACAAGCTAATCAATCAGGCTGCTTAAAAAGATAAACAGACTAGAGGCTGCCTCTCATATCATCAATGTCCGCTCCAACATCCGATATTTCAGAGCTGAAAACCGACAGCTATCAAAATTTGATGTGAGTCAGGGTGAACAAACAGCGTCTGTAGTGACGCAGGCTGTCAGCAACCCGTTAATATCATCTACAGGCCAGACCGGGCACTGAAGCTGATGCTCAAGCTCGGACAGGGTCATGTCGTCAAGGAAATGCGTATCCTCGGGTTTGGCCTGCTGTCCCCGCTTCAACATTAGAGACGGTAGCAATACTCCATCACCTAAGTTATGACCTTTTAGTTTTCCTAAGACATCGTAACCCGTCAGCAGACCCGTAACAGTAATCTGTTGGCCCCAATATTCGCTGTTTATGGCCGCCATCGTTACTGTTAAACCCTGTACCTGATTCAGTCGCTTCACAATGGGCTCAAACGCCTTTTCAACAGCATTTCCGACGACCCAAGTCAGACGCTTAGGTGAATCAATAGAAACAGGCAATGACTGGGCAGCCTCTTCAAACTGTTTAAGAAATAGACGAATAGACCCGACACCATTACCAATTTGAGGGTAGGTCTCATAGTGCGACTCAAGTGGTAGCTCACGTCGAGCAATTAAAAACCATTCGTCAGCTAACCAAGCAAATGTCGAGCCATAGGCCACCTTAAATTCTGCTTGCAGCTGGGTGACTTGATCGATGACCTGATTGGCTTTGGCTGTGTTTACAGGCACAAGCTCATCTTCATTCGGTCGAAAGCGCGTTAACCCCACTGGAACAACGGCAGCTGATGCAACTGCAGGGGTCGTTCCCGCATGAAACGCGGCTAAATCACGTAACGTTCGCTCTAGATGGATACCATCATTAATGCCAGGACAAACGACTACCTGAGCATGAATCTGTAGACGATGCTCTCGGAACCATTTAAGCTGCTCTAAAATCAACCCAGCTCGAGGATTTTTGAGTAAGCGCTGTCGTATCTCTGGCTCAGTAGCATGAACTGAAATATAGAGTGGTGACAGCCTGAGGCGAGCAATCCGCTCCCATTCTGCTGGGGGCAAATTGGTCAGGGTGAGGTAGCTACCGTACAAAAAGCTCAGGCGATAATCATCATCTTTGAGGTAGAGCGTATCGCGCTTACCGGGGGGTTGCTGATCAATAAAGCAAAATGGACAACGATTATTACACTGAATAAGCCCGTCAAATAGGGCGCTTTTAAACTCTAGACCTAAATCCTCATCAAAGTCTTTTTCGATCTCAACTGTATGAACATCCCCTGATGCATCTAGAACTTCCAGGGTCAGATATTCATCCGAGCACAGAAATCTATAGTCAATCAAGTCACGGGGACATTCACCATTGATTGACACCAGACGGTCGCCGGATTCAAAGCCAATGTCCTCAGCGATAGAATCGCTCAGCACACTAGTTATGACGGCCGGTTGGATAGACGCGCTACGCATATACCATTGGCTTAGACAATTATCCCATCATACTTAGGGAACCTGCCTGTTGTGGTAATCCTTACGGGCAAAAACGCTCTAAAGGTTTTGAATAGTATTGGTAGCGATGCCGGCCAAAATAGCGACACCAAAGGCCAGACGATACCAGACAAAGACCCAGGTGCTATGGCGTCTTAAAAACTTGATTAGCCATGCGATCGCAAGATATGAGGAAATCACCGCTGCAATCAGCCCACCGACTAGGGGCATTAAACTTGCATCGCCGACTGTTGCCATTTCATCTAACAGTCCTTTAAGCTCCACCAACCCAGACAGCAAAATAGCCGGTGTGCCCAGCAAAAATGAAAATCGAGCGGCTGTATCCCGTTCTAATCCCAAAAATAGCCCCGCCGTTAAGGTTGAGCCTGAGCGCGAAACTCCAGGCACTAGAGCAAGCGCCTGTCCTAGACCCACACAAATACCATCCCACAGGTCCAGCTTCTCAAAATTGCGCTGACGAGAGCCGACTTTTTCGGCCACACCCAAAAGCAGCGCCATCACAATCGATGTAATCGCAATCGCCTGGCTACTGCGAATAACAGAGTTCTCATACTGGGTTTCAAAAAATATCTTGATTAATAATCCACAAAAAATAATGGGAACCGACCCTAAAATAATGCCCAGACCTAACCGAAAGTCTGAAGACCGATAGCGCTTTGCGATCGCAGCTGTAACCGTATTACGAGTCACTGTGGTCAAATCATCCCAGAAGTACCACAAAATTGCAGCTAAACTACCCAGCTGAATCACAGCTGTAAACGCCACACCAGGATCACCCCAGCCAAGCGCTACAGGCACAATTTTGACGTGGGCTGTACTGCTGATAGGCAAAAACTCCGTCAGTCCTTGCACAATGCCAATCACAATCGCTTGAAACAAGTTAATTTGTGCTGCTTGGCTTGTAGGCGTCTGGGCCAAAAGCTCAAATGATGGACAAACAGACATACATATAGTGCTCCAAAGCTCAACCTTCATAACTTGGGTCTAGTGCAGACCTCTTTTAAAGGACACGAACCATTTACGGCTGCATCCGGACTGCCTCAGCCGGCCTTTACTGATTTGGTATATCGGCGCGCAAACATACAGAGAAACAAAACCAGAACGTCGTACACAAAGCGAAGCAAAAAAAGCACGAACTTTACTAGCTGGCCCCGTTATCCAAAAAAAAGTTGAAGTTTAGTTGAAAGATAAGCGATCCCCGTTAAAGTACAGCTGCAAGATAAATCAAACTAATAAACTAAAAACATCAATATTTACTTATTCCCAGTGCTAGGCACTACCCAACACATTTACATACAGCCACAGCGCAATAGTATCTAGGTCGCTAATCACGCATGCATAGTTCCTGCACGACCCGATCAACATGTTATGTTAACAATAATTAACCTCTCTCAGAATTCAATTGAATTCGTCAGGAAGTATTGCTGTCCGAAACTTCGCCTCAAACCAAAATCACTGAACACCTAGCTTTACGAGCTGATGAGCCTGCATCTGATCGACTAACTGCGTTCTTAGCAGCTGCATTTCTAGTTAGTGTGCCTGTTTTTATCCAAGCTCCCCTAGTGCGCTTCCAGCCCTGGGTTAGCTTATCTATAACCTTAGTTTGGTTAATTAGTGGCTTCTATATGCTGCGTCAGAGACCCTTTAGCTTGTGGGGTGATCTAGCAATTGGGTTCTCATGGACCTGGCTAGCTGGCAGTCTGTACTGGGGGTGGCTGAGGGAAAATCCCTATGTCCACTTACCAATTGAAGCAATTGGACTACCCATTGTCTTAGTTTTAATTGGTCAAAGCCGCTTTAAGATAGGCAGCTACTTCTATTTAGGATCTTTATTAGGGACTGCCATAACCGATATCTACTTCTATTGGGTTGGTTTAATTCCCTACTGGCGTCAAGTCATGCAAGTGGAGCCTACTGCTGTTGGTAGCGTACTCCAAGCCGCTTTAAGTCAAATCGCGAATCCAATAGCAGCCGTCCGGGCTTGTATACTACTGGCCATATTAATTGTAGTTGGCGGTCTGGCAATCAAGTCAGATAAAGCGTATTGGTGGGCCTTTGCTGGAGCTGTTTTAAGCACAATTTTAGTGGACACCCTATTTCTCATAACCGCAATCCTGGCTTGAGGTTTAACTAGGCGGTATCTGAAATCAAAGAAATGCTGGGAAATCAAAAGGCAGTATCTCTTGACAAATTGGGAAGATTAGCTGAGGGTATGCATCTAGTAACCTATTCAACAGAATTTGTCTGAAGACCTAGGTAACTATGAAGCTTTGACCATATGTGCTGCTAATCAGCAGTATCGTGTATGTAGCGCGCAATAAATAAGCACAAAGGCTATAGTGCAGTTAGTAGCAGTAGCGTTAAGGTATAGGACATAAGCTGACTCGAATTGTCGAGGTATAGTGTTATTCCCTGAAAAGACACCCCAAGTCGGGCCGTATTTGGTCCTAAAGACCGACTCAGGTCAACGTCACTTATCGTTGATTGGCAATAGTTGTTGGACTATTGGCCGTAGCGACGATAACAATTTTGTACTGCCTGATCGTTGGATATCCCGTAACCACGCCATGCTCCAGTTTATGGAGAGTGGTGAGTTTTATCTAATCGATTTGGGTAGCCGTAACGGATCTTTCGTAAACGGTCGACGGGTTAGCGTACCGGTCACCCTGCGTAATGGTGATGCATTAACATTTGGCCAAACTGAACTACAGTTTTACTGCCCTGCACCAGAACCTGTTTCTAACAACAGTTCTATTAGCACTCACGACTCTACAGCCACGGCCACACTGCACGTACGTCGATTAATATCAGTGATGGTGGTGGACATCCGTGACTTTACGGTCATGACTCGGCAGATTGACGAAAAGATTCTGTCTGAGGTTATTGGTACTTGGTTTCGCCATGCAGGCAACATCATTGGCGAGTACGGTAGTTGGGTTGATAAGTACATTGGCGATGCTGTCATGGCCGTTTGGATTCATGGCACCCAAGAGGTAGAGGCTGAGGAAATGTTGAAAATCAGCCGCGCTATTAGTGCTCTCAACGACATGACCCGACAACTTCACAAGCAGTTTCCCCTGCCCTTTCCACTACGTGTGGGAGCTGGCGTAAACACTGGGTATGCCGTTGTCGGAAATACAGGTACCAGCGATCGACCTGACTATACGGCTCTCGGTGATACAGTCAATGCTGCATTCCGGTTTGAGAGCTCAACTAAGCAGCTAGGTCTAGATGTCGCCCTTGGAGCAGAAACCTATAAATATCTGAGTAAGCTGGGTGCCAATGAGCAAACGTTTAAGCGCTATTCAGCATTGCTAAAGGGATACGACAAGCCTTTAACCACTTATGCTTGTACGTTTTCAGACTTAGATCGTTTTTTAATTAGCTATGATCGCAAAGCATCCGTGCCGGTCAAATCATCAACCGTACAGTCATCATAGACGCCTCCTGAAATAGGAGATTTGAGTAAGGGTCCGCAAAGGATTATCACCATTATCAACATTGGCACAGTGAAAATGATACGCTTCTCACTAATGCTGTGTATTAGATTTAAATTAAATCCGGCGGAGAGATGAAACGATTCTTTGGCCTATTAATGGCGCTTGGACTGGTATTTGGTACTTTGGTTGGCACTGCTCAACCTGCGGTAGCAAGCCTGTTGGACAATGGTACGGTGGTTTTAGCAGAAGCTACGCTGCCGCGAAACGCAATCGATGACAAGCTTGCTACGGAATATGGTTACAAACTCGATGTCAACAACACCAATGTTGCTGCATTTAGAAAGTATCGAGGTCTGTTTCCAACAATTGCGGGTAAAATCATCCGGAATGCTCCCTATGAAGATCTAGAGGATATCCTGGAGATTCCTGGACTGACTGATGTGGAAAAATCGCGTATTCAGGAAAATATGGATGTTTTCACTATCTCTCCACCCAACCCCGCTCTCGTGGAGGGGGATGACCGTTACAACAACGGAGCCTATAAGTAGCGGCCCTGTAATTCCCAGAATATAGGCCTGTAGCGCAGGCGGTCGTAGGTTAACAATGCGCGGCTAGCCGCGCATCAGTTTAATTTATCAACATTTCAATTTTTGGGTATTTTCTTTACCCATCGTTGCTCTTGATAGAGTGGTTTAATCCCTCCGTCAGGAGCAATTTTTATTGGTATCCCCCTCTTCTCTCTCGCTACCGTCGCAGTTTGATGTTTTAGTCGTCGGCGGTGGGGCAGCTGGCCTATATTCTGCTTTATGCTTACCGACAACGCGGCAAATAGGTCTAATCACCAAAGATACACTGTCCGTATCAGCTAGTGACTGGGCACAGGGAGGTATTGCGGCTGCGATCGCACCTGATGACACCCCCGAGTTTCACATTGCTGACACCCTTAAGGCCGGAGCAGGTTTGTGCGATCGCGAAGCTGTAGACATACTCGTTCGCGAGGCAGGAGAGTGCATACAAAACCTGACTCAAATGGGAGTGGCCTTCGACCGTCAAGACAACCAGCTCGCCATGACCCTAGAAGCCGCCCACTCTCGGCGTCGAGTGCTTCACGCTGCCGACACAACCGGGCGTGCTGTCGTCACAACTCTGGCAGCCAAAGTATTAGAAAAATCCAATATTCACGTATTTAACCAAGCTCTAGCGCTAGACCTGTGGATGCAAAACGGGGAATGCCACGGGGTGCAGCTGATATATAACCAGCAAATAACGTGGGTACAGGCAAATGCAGTTATTTTGGCAACTGGTGGCGGGGGGCAAATCTATTCACAAACGACAAACCCAGCTGCCAGCACTGGTGATGGCGTGGCGATGGCCTGGCGCGCAGACGCCACGCTGCGAGATTTAGAATTTGTGCAGTTTCATCCCACGGCTTTAACTAAAGAAGGAGCCCCTCGATTACTGATTAGCGAGGCTGTGCGAGGTGAAGGAGCCCACCTAGTTGATGACCACGGTCTTAGGTTTGCCTTTGAGTACCATCCTGATGGCGAGCTGGCTCCCAGA
>JBHJIV010000146.1:0-46286 GCA_050043105.1 Leptolyngbyaceae cyanobacterium
AGACAGTTTCCGCTTGAGTATTTCAACAGAGTGCAGCATAGTAGAAGTATCTTTGTGTGAGCCAAGGCTATTCTCCTTCACTGGCGAGGCGCTTGGCCATTTTTTTGGCTATGCAACATTCTTAAGTCAGCGCCATTCATCCCTAATAGCGTTTTGGGTATTTGGCAAAGTGGTTTAGAATTTTGCGCGCGGCGACAAAATTCTAAACGGAAAAGTTATCCAATTTTCCAGTTATCTAACTTTTCTATTAAGGAAAATCGCCATACCCATCGCTTTGGGTTAAAACTGACAAACCCGACTAACCCTGTCAGCATCGGGCGAGCGTTGGTCAGCATCAGAAGAGCGGATGAGCGCATGGTCACGGATGCGATCGCACCCCCACGTGACCCAGTCTTCGAGGGTGCCTCCTTCCCAACGGCGCAAAAGGCCATCGCTGTTGGCGCTAATAATTCGCTGGCCGTCGGCGCTAAACACCACCGTACTAGCCGTGGCATTGTGCCCCATTAACGGATTGCCGATGGGTTCTCCATTTAAGTCCCACAGCCGCAGTGTCTGGTCACCACTGGCGCTGACGATATACTCACCATCAGAGCTAAAGGTAACGGCCACTACATCGCTCAGGTGGCCATTGAATGGACCGGCCAGGGGTCTGCCATCTTGGGTCCACAGCCGTAAGGTGCGATCGCGACTGGCGCTGACAAACATCTGACCATCGGGGCTAAAAGCAATGGCATTAATATTATCGGTGTGCCCCTCAAGCGGGTCGCCCAGCGGGTTACCCTGCAAATCCCACCGACGAATGGTGCTATCGTCGCTACCGCTGACTAGCTGTTCTCCATCGGGGCTAAAAACAACGGTATTCACTGCATCCGTATGACCTTCTAGGCTTTGCCCGATGGGGTTACCCTGCCAATCCCATAGACGAATGGTGGTATCATCACTGGCGCTGGCGATGAGGGGCTGAGTTGGGTGGCTGGTCACGGCATTGACGGGTTCCTGGTGGTCGTTTAGGGTTGCGATCGCATCTCCCTGCCGATTCCACAGTCTAACGGTGGCGTCGGCACCCCCGCTGACAATGGTTTGCCTATCTTGACTAATGGCTACTGACAGCACAGAGTCGGTATGGTCGCTTAAGACCGTGGGCTCTCCGCTGCCATCCCAGAGTTTTACGGTGCCGTCCTCACTGGCTGTTGCCAGAATTTGGTCATCAATCACCATCGCAGTTACCGCAGCGGCATGCAGCCGTAGTGGCTGACGCACCAGCACATCCTGTAGATTCCACAGTCGCACGGTGCCATCTTCGCTACCGCTCAAAATTGTTTGGCCATCAGGGCTAAAGGCCACTGAATAGACATAGTAGCTGTGGCCGATCAGCGGCGGCCCCACCGGCTGACCCTCTCGATCCCACACTCGCACCGTATTGTCGTCGCCACCGCTAATCAACCATTGACTATCGGGGCTAAAGGCCAGGGAGGAAATACCAAATGTGTAGTCCTCTAGCTGATGAAGTAAATTCCCCTGACGGTCCCAGATGCGCACGGTGCTATCGGCGCTGCCGCTGGCAATCAGCTGACCATCGGGGCTAAACACCACCGACATGACGGTATCTGTGTGCCCCTGCAGCGTGTTGAGCAATTCACCCTGCAGGCTCCAGAGATGAATTAACCCATCGTCGCGACCGCTGATAATCTGAGTCCCGTCGGGACTAAAGGCCACTGACCAGATAGTGCTTTGGCCATCTGCCTGCATCGGGGGAGTGCTGGGCTGTCCCTGGCGGCTCCAAAGTCTGACAGCCCCCCCTTGATCTCCACTGGCAAGGGATAACCCATTGGGGCTAAAGGCAACGGTTTTAACATGGCCCTCATGCCCCGCTAGCGGGTTACCCACCGGGTTGCCCTGCAGGTTCCACAGCCGCACGGTGCTATCGGAGCTAGCGCTGGCAATGGTTTGGCCATCGGGGCTATAGGCGACAGACCAAATCACGTCTTCATGCCCCTCAAATGGTTCGACCAGCGGGTTTCCAGCTAAATCCCATAGACGAATAACATTGTCAAACCCACCGCTGGCGATGGTTTGACCATCGGGGCTGTAGGCGGCAGACCAAACCGCATCATTGTGGCCGCGGAATCTGTTTTTTTCCACAATGAGACCGATGGCATTGCGCAATGTGGAGCGTACAGAGGGGCGCAGTTCCCGGAGGCGAGCGCGATTTGTACCCGCCAGTCTGAGGGCGTCTAACAACCCCTCAACGGGCTGAGTAATCAACCCTCGGCTAATCTCAGCAGCGTCGCTGTCTAATTCCAGCTTGCTGTTGTTTCTAACGGCGCTCACACTGGCCCCAGCGGCTACTAAAAACAAACCGCTCATTGCTGCCAGCAGGGATTGTAAGACAACCGTTTGTCTCTTTTTACGGCGGGTGGCGGCTTCAACGGCCTGTTGGCTAGCGGTGATGAATGCCTGCTGTTCGGCTGTGGCGGCAGGCGTTTTCTGTTGTTTCTGGGTGTGCTGTAGCCATTGGGTTGAGATCGCACTTTCAGCCCCCCGCAACAGCAAGTCATCACTTTGCTCTTTTTGTTGCCATTCCAGCGCGCGCTGCAGCCATTTTGTGTGGCTTTGAACATGGTCACGATCACTATCAAGGGTGCGAATCAGATGGTTGAAATGGGTGGTAAAGTTACCCCGCTGTTGGCTAAAGTCTAGCCACTGCACCTGGGCCAGCTGAGGATGCAGGTCTGCTGTATCGATAGGTTGGTGCAAAATGGTAATAAACCGCTTATTAAACCGGGCACCGTGGTCCACCTCTAGTTTGCAGTAGGGTGACTTTACCGACCGAGGGGACAATATAAACAAAAAATTATCAGAGACTTCTATCCCCTGATAAATCTCTCGCTGAAAGTTGGCGCTACCCGCTGCAATACTCTCTTGATCAAACCAGGTGGTTTTTCCCTGACTTTGCAGCGCATTGTTGAGCCTGCGGGCAATGTCAGCATCCGCACTCGAATAAGAGATAAACACATCAACCGATGAGAGTGGCGGCTGGGCCAGACTCGCCTCAATAAATTCTTGATGATAGTCCGTGGCGGGCTGCAGCGATCGCCCGGTTGCTGTTTTTAGCCAGGCTTCAGCATGACGCAGATCGTACCCCCGCAACAGCACACTCAGATTTTGTTGCTGTCGTTTCCACCTGAGCGCTTTGACCAACAAACTCTTATGCTGGCTATAGTAAACGGCATCCTGATTGAGCGCCTTAATCAGATCGCTTTCATCTAGCTGATAGTCTTTTTGACTGAGGTTGTCTGTTAAGTCAATATACTGCAGCGATGCCAGGTCGGGGGGGCTGGTGGCGGCCCCCAGAGGGCGCACCAAAATGGGGATGACTCGCTTGTTAAGGGCCAGGGCATAGGCGAACTCATATTGACAGTACTTTGATTGAAGCGAGTCTGGCGACAGCAGATACACCATGGTATCGGCCTCTTCAATGCCTCGATTGACTGCTCGTTTAAAAGCTTCCCCAGTGGCAATATCGGTCTGATTACTCCACACTGTAAATCCCTGTCGCCACAGCGAGCGTCGAACGTTCTTCATAATCTCGTCGTCAGCCTGGGCATAGGCTAAAAACACGTGAGTCATCATGTTGTGGGCATTTTTAGTGCTCTCAGTGATAAACTCACAGTGTAAATCGGTGGGAAGACAGGGGGGCTGTTCATCCTTAAAGCGCTGCTGAAGCCAGGCTTCAGCCACTTGTCGGGTGTCACCCAACAGCAAAAATTCAGTTTGTTTTTGTTGTCGCTCCCATGTCAGCGCATCTTTTAGCAGCGATGTGTGGCGCTCTACATAGTCTTGATGACGTTGAAAAATCTGTTCTAACCCCGTTAGGGATTGTGCAAAATTATCCTGATTTTCCCGCATGTACACCCAGTTAATCTGACTGATGCGGGGGTGCATGTTGGGAAAGCTGGAATGCAGCCCCTTAGCCTGATGATCTCTCCAGTCGGCATCGGTGCCGCTGGGGGTACGCTGTTGCCAGGTGGCTTGATCAATGTGCTCTACATGCAGCAGCGGAATGATCCGTTTTTGATATCGTAGCGCTGTTTCAATCTCTTTAGCACAGTAGGCTGAGTTAACAGCGTGGGGCGAGATAACAAATAAAAAATTATGGGAGTTTTCAATACCGCTATCGATTTGGTTTTGAAAGTCAACGGCTAGGGGAATATCGTTAAAATCACACCAAACACGATAGCCAGCGTCCGAGAGACGTTTACACAGGCTGACAACAAACGGTTTGCTATCAGCCCGACCGTAAGAAACAAAGGCATCGTAAACATCACTCATAAGGGATATTGAGAAATCACAGTAAGGGGCACCTTACCCAACATCCTAAAGGAGGACTTCTCCGAATAGCTTAGAAGTAACTTAGCTGCACCTCAATTCTAGTTTCGGCACCTGCCACTAAAAATACGGCATCGCCAAATTCTGGCGGGCCTGTACGGGCTTCTGGATTGCGAGAAAAGCCAAACCCTTCAGCCGGCATACCGACAAAGTTACGGTTAAATTCATTGTCGCCGTTGGCATCGTGAAATACCGAAACTGCGTAGCTACCGGGGTTCAAATTTTCAAACATGGCCACCAGGGGGGCGTCCGCTGCCATTTCTAGACACACGGTTTCCACCGCTTCATCACGATTGCTTGGGAAGCCCGCACTACTATTAAACAGGTTTAGACAAACCTGCCCCTGAGCCTCATTGACCCCGCTGATTTCGACCGCTAGCTGGGTTTGCTCAATTTGACCTTGGGCTGGATAGACCAGGCCACCAGCCACCATCAAAGCACCTGCTATGACACATCGACTATCCATCTATAACCTCCATAGGAGACGCTTACCACCCAATGTATTAGCTTAAATTTCTATTGCAGTGCCACCTTATTTGGTCAAGCTCTGGTAAACAATTGTCAAAAACTGTTCAGGACTTAAAAAGCCCTGTCCCCAAGTGGGGTCATAATCATCCGTGGGTTCAAAAGGTAAATGTCCATCTGGTAAGGACGTGCGATCTCACGCACTCTGACATCCACCAGCATCTGTCGGTAGGCCCCGAGCTGTGACCGATTCGATGAGGGACCGTGACCGGAAATAATTTTTGTGTCATCTCCGGTCAGGGCTAAAATTTACTCAACGCCGCGAATCATATCCGCCATCTTGGTACGAGGCAATGCCAGCCGGACTCAACAGCCCCCCCAAAGACGGCTACCAGGGTATGTCGAATGTTATGGATAGTCTACGCCGCTATCCCTGCTGCAGTAGCTCAGTCGCCTGCTCCACGGTCATGGGTTTTGCTAAAAACTCTCCCTGCACCGCGTCACAGCCAAATGTCTGCAGCCACTGTAGCTGCTGTTGGTTGTGTACCCCCTCAGCAATCGCCCTTAACCCCAACGACTTCGACAGCGTGATAATCGACTCGGCCACCACCTGATTGCGCGGCTCGGTCATATTAATAAAGCTTTGGTCTACTTTCAGCGCACATACGGGCAGCTGATGCAAATATTGCAGACATGAATACCCGGTACCAAATTCATCAATCACAATCCCAACACCGGTCTCTTTGACTTGGTTTAACCAGCTACAGGTGGTCTCAAAGTCTGGCACCAGCATATTTTCGGTGATTTCTAGCATGAAGCTATTGGGCTCAGGATCGTATGTGGCCAGGATATCTTTTAGCTGGTTTAGCAACGGTTCTTTGAGCCGCTGTCCTAAGAGATTAACGCTTAGCCCCAGAGATCGCCCAGGAAAGCGAGTTTGCCAGCTGGCTAGCTGCTGACAGGCAGTACGTAAAACCCAGTTATCGATGGGTAAAATTAGCTCAATTTCTTGGGCAACCTCAACAAACCACTCTGGCGGGAGTATCCCTTTATCAGGATGCTGCCAGCGGAGCAGAGCTTCAAAGGCTTCAATCTTTTGGCTTTTTAGATTGACAATTTGCTGGTAATACAGCAAAAACTCATTATTTTCTAGGGCCTGCCGTAGGCCATTTTCAATTTGTAGCCGTTGCACTGCCTGCAGATGCATGTTGGAGTCAAAGACCATATATCGACCCCGACCGCTACGCTTAGCCCAATACATGGCTAAATCAGCATCCTGTAGCAGATCGGTGGCTCGGTGATATTGACTTTTTTTAGAGGTAACAATACCGATGCTGGCGCTGGGAAACAACTGTTGATCGGTAATGTTAATGGGCGATTGGAGAATTTCTAAAATACGCTCCGCCACCATGACTGCCTCGGAGAGATCGCTAATCTCTTCGAGTAAAACAATAAACTCATCCCCCCCTAAGCGAGCGGCTAAATCTGTTTCACGAACTACCAGCTTGAGCTGTGTGGCAATGGCCAGCAGCAGTTTATCGCCCACCAGGTGCCCCAAACTATCGTTGACGGCCTTAAAGTTGTCAACATCTAAGAACAGTACCGCAAACTGGGTCTCAGGATGCCGTTTAGTCCGCTTCAGGGCCAGCTCTAACCGCTCCATTAATAGGCTGCGATTGGGCAGCCCTGTCAATTTATCGTGGAAGGCGTCGTGCTTTAGCTGTTCTTCTGCCTGGATGCGATCGCTAATATCACGAATTACCGCCAGCGTATGTTTAGGATTGCCTTGGATATCACGTACTGCAGACATGCCGGTATTGGACCAAAAAAAGCTACCGTCCTTGCGTAGATAGCGTTTCTCATGAAAAACGTAGGGTGTTTTATCCGTAAATAGCTCTTGGGTAATGGTCTGGGTCTGGGCGCGATCATCCGGATGAATAATCTTCTCAATTGGCTGAGCCAGTAGCTCTTCGCGCGAATAGCCAAGCATTTCACAAAAGCGTGGGTTAACATCGACAAACCTGCCGTCCGCTGTGCCATTGGCTAACCCTACAGACGCCTGGTTATAAATAGCGCGATAGCGTTCTTCACTGTCTCGCAGGGCAATCTCAGCCCGTTTGCGATCGCTAATGTCCTGCACCAAAATCAGCACTTCGTCTGCACCGCAGGGAATCACCCGCACCTGTTCCATCTGCATGATGCCAACGATGGAAAAATCTTGCTCATACCCCTGAACAGACTGGGTGTCCAGCGCCTTTTGGATAGCCTTTAAACGATCGTTTGCTATTTGGGGAGGCAGGTTGTCACCGATCTGGGTGCCAATCCAACTGGCAGGGGCATCGTTACCCACTAACAAAAAGTCAGGAGATGCCAAAAACTCCAGATAAGTCCCCGCCCGATCAATCCGCATAACCAGGTCAGGTAGCACATTGAGCAGGGCTCGGTAGTGGGCTTCACTAGCCCGTAGATGAGACTCTAGCCGCTGCCGCCGTTTGATCTCTCGATTGAGTTGATAGTTTTGTGACGCAGCTACAATCAAACTGATCAGCAAACCGCCCACCGCCACACTGAGAACGATTTGATTAATACCCCAATTCACCGGTGAAATCGGTCCATATACACCCAGCAAACCCCCCATCCTGTCAAACCATATCTGAAAATTCATGGGCCTGTAACGCAATAGCCAGCAGTTCAGCCTGGAGTTACCTCCAAACATGCAGTTATTTATAGACTTAAAGGAGTTAAAAGAACCCCACTGTTAACCAGTGACGTTTTAATACCTCTATTTGTGGCACCGAGAGCACATCGAGAATAGGCTTAACTACAGGATTTTACTTACCTTTCCCGAATTCAAGAAAATTGCCGTTGCCGATTTAGTTAAGATGACCCACTCTGCTAAATGTGCTTTATACCAGTATTTTCAACTAAAATCATACCGAGAATCAGCAAAGTCAGAGACTGGCATTAGTCCATCGACCCGTCGTAGCGAGTAGACCATGCATTGGCGGACCGATGAATTTGCCCTTTTAATTTATTAATAACTACAGCGATGGTTAGTCAGCTCAATCTTTTAGACTATGAAGCCAAGATTCGATTTGGCATCTTTTTTGGCATTCTTACCATCATGACACTGTGGGAGATAGTAGCGCCTTGTCGCCGTCTGTCCACACCTAAAACCATGCGCTGGTTTAGCAATGTTGGTCTATTAGTACTAGGTACAGCTGTATTACATACCGTATTCCCCATGGCTACTGTCGGTGTTGCAGCGATTGCCAACGAACATCAGTGGGGGATGTTGCAGAGTCTGCAGATACCTTACTGGCAAACGGTTGTGTTCTCCATCATCCTGTTGGACTTCACAACCTATCTACAACACACATTGTTTCACGCATTGCCAGCCCTGTGGCGGCTGCACAAGGTACACCACGTCGACCTCGACTTTGATGTGACGACAGGGCTGCGCTTTCACCCTCTAGAGCTACTGTTGTCCATGGTGGGCAAGCTAGCCGTTGTGCTGCTGTTGGGGTCCCCGGTAATTGCCGTTTTGCTATTTGAGGTAATCCTCAATACGACATCCATGTTTAATCATGGCAATGTATCCCTACCCGACAAGCTAGACCGCTACCTACGCTGGTTTGTTGTCACCCCAGACATGCACCGCATCCATCATTCCACCATCACTCAAGAAACCAACAGCAATTATGGCTTTAATCTGCCCTGGTGGGACTATATCTTGGGTACCTATTGCCATCGACCGTCCGTTAGCCATACAGCCATGACCATCGGCCTGGCAGAGCACCAAAAAGATCGGCGAGCCGAGCGGCTATCCTGGATGCTAGTGCTGCCTTTCTTAAATCACCCAGCTAGCTCTAAAGCAGGGGTTAGCCACCATCGCTAGGGCTGCTGAAATGAGGAATCAATAGTGAAACGTTAAAATTAAGCCTGAAGGTGCTAACTGTATACGCATAGATATAGGTATCCATACCATTAGGCCAATTCTACGGACAAACGTAATGATTCAACCGCAGAATGCTTCTTCGCCTGCAGCTCAATCGATTCAAGCAGCCGTCCGTCAGGTCATTGCTAAAGAGTCCTTGAGAAATGAGCTTAAGGTGGCCTACGTCAAAGTCGTTGTGGTGCTAATTTCTAGCATCCTGGACGGTATTGTTTTCTTTTTTCCACAGCGCACAATTGGCAAGCCGTCTGTGCCACCCACCATTGTGCTCATCTCCATGAGCGCCTGCATTATCTATATAGGCTTTTTCATTGCTCTCCGTCAGCCATCGGCTTGGCGCTGGTTGCCCAGGCTGCAGATGGCTATCCCACTATTTGACAGCCTGTTGGTGGCGCTATTTATCACCAATATTGAACATGTTTTAGGCGAAACCCAACCTAAAATCATTACCAATGTTGCAGCATTTTGTTGTTTACTTGCTGTTTCTGGCGGTATCCGTATTCGACGTCAGGCATCAGCCATCACCACTGTTTTAGCCCTGGTCAACTTCACCTATGCCATTTTTCTGTTTCAGCTAAACTTAGCAGTCGGCGTGTTTGCCCTCTTTACCATTCTGGGTACCGGTCTCATGGGTATGCTGACTTCTGGAATTGTCCGGCGGCAGGGTAAAAACGAAGCGGGTCGTTTGTTAATGCAACAGTTTTTACCAGCCAACGTTGTTGAGGCGGCCTTTGAAGCCCCCACCAATCTGATAGAAGAGCCCATGACCTTTGATGTCACCGTGATGATGACAGATTTGCGCGGCTTTACTAACTATTCTGAAAAACTGGAACCTGTGGCAGTCTTTGAGTTTTTAAATCAATTTCAGGGCCTGTTATCCACCATTGTGAAACAGCATGACGGCTGGGTCAGCACCTTTATGGGCGATGGCATGTTAGCTGTGTTTGGTGCACCCAAAGCAATAGACAACCATGCTGAGCGGGCTGTGCAGGCGGCTCAAATGATTTTGACCGAGGTTCAGCATCTCAGCCCGTTACCTATTGGCATTGGGCTACATTCCGGCTCAATTGTTGCGGGCTGCTTAGGTACAGACGGCCATCTGGAGTTTTCGGTCATCGGTGATACGGTCAATGTCGCCTCTCGGCTTGAGTCTTTGACTAAAGAAGTCGACTCATCGTTACTAATTAGTAAAGCCACTCAGCAAAGACTCAAAAGCCTATCGCTTAAATCATTGGGTAAACTACCCATTCGAGGTCGTGATGAACACATTGAGGTGTTTGTATTGCCTGCAGGTGATTAGTTTATTTGCCCACCATCCCTATTGAAGGGCTTGTCAGACTGGCGTGAGCACCTGATTTGCATACGAGTTTCCGGAACCCTCTTGACAATTGCAGGTATTTTGATGATTATCGAAATATGTTAGACAGTCAACCTCGTTCCGTCGAAGAAATTGCCGCTACCTTTGCAGCACTAGGTCAGCCTTCACGTCTTAATATCGTGCGGCTGCTTCTGTCGGCTTATCCTAAAGGGTTGCCTGCAGGCGAAATTCAACGGGAGTTGGGGCTGACGGCATCAACGCTGTCTCACCATCTAGATAAGCTGCGCCAGGTTGGCATTGTCCAGGCTGAAAAGGAGCGGCAGTGGATTTGGTATAGCGTTCAGTCTAATACCCTCAAGTACCTGATTGATTTTCTCTTTGAGGAATGCTGTACCCGCAATCGCGTTGTAAATCCTGAAACCTTTGAGTTGACTGATACCACCGAGCATTTGTAGGGGTGTTTCATGGAACGCCCCTACAAATGGGCAATTTCTGTAATCTTTATTTTGATATTTCTCGAAATACCGAAGGACTTCTGTCATGACTTCAACCGTTCTCAATCGCCTTAATCACAGTGTTCGACAGCTAGATAAGGTCTTTATCGCTATCGTTCTTATTTTTCTTGGCCTGGCGATTCTAGTGCCGTTTCAAGTTTCATATAGTTTAGGGTTTACCGTCAGAAATTTAATCCAGGTCTCTCCCTTTTTGCTCTTGTCTATCGGCATAGCGGCCTATGCCCAGGCGAGTGGTGCTGACAATCTGATTGCTAAGGCATTTCAGGGTCGGGTTACAGGGATGATTTTTGTAGCATCCCTGTTTGGGGCATTCTCTCCCTTTTGTTCTTGCGGTGTGATTCCACTCATTGCAGCACTGCTCTCGATGGGGGTGCCTGTCTCGGCGGTGATGGCCTTTTGGTTATCGTCCCCGCTCATGGATCCGTCTATGTTTATTCTGACCTTAGGCACTCTAGGGCTGCAGTTTGCGATCGCAAAAACCTTAGCCACGGTCGCCATTGGTTTACTGGGTGGCTTTGGTACTCTAGCCCTAATGAATGGGGGGATATCAACCGCAGCCTTTCGCAATCCGCTGCGAGAGAGTGCCGGCAATGGCGGCTGTGGGGGTAGCCGTGTGCGTAACCCTAAACCTGTTGTGTGGAAGTTTTGGCCTGAGGCTGCGCGTCGACAAAAGTTTTGGCAGGGAGCCCGCAACAATACCTGGTTTCTGGGCAAATGGCTGGCTCTGGCATTTGTATTAGAGAGTTTGATGCTGGCGTATGTACCCAACGCCTGGATTCAAACCGTTGCAGGGAATGGCAGTCCATTATCTATTGTGGGTGCAGCTCTGGTGGGGATTCCGGCCTACCTCAATGGCTATGCGGCCTTGCCCTTAGTGGAGGGGCTGGTGAACCAGGGGATGGCCCCCGGTGCTGGCATGGCCTTTTTGCTAGCCGGTGGTGCCACTAGCATTCCGGCGATGATTGCGGTATTTGCCCTGGCTCGTCGTCCGGTGTTTTTAGCCTATTTAGGGTTTGCCTTTATTGGCTCGGTCACAGCAGGCTTAGCCTATAGTCTAATGGTCTGACCAAGGAGAGAAAATTTGGAGGGCAGAATACGGCTCTTGCTGTCTCCTATGAACTCTTTTCGTTGTGGTCTGACGCACCAGCTCTGTGTCTCAGGACACCAAATTAATTAGACTCCACGATTGGACGCACATCAGTGTTCCATCATGGCCAGTACGTTGGCGACGCCCACAAAATAACGATATAGACCTAAAATCAGCGAATGAACCTTAAAATTCAGTAGGTAAAAGTTTTTTACCTACTGAATCCTTATCTTGTCCGCTTCCTTGCTGTTTCAACCATGACATTTGAGCATACCCCTCGTATTCTCTTTATCTATGGCTCTTTGCGCGAGCGGTCCTACAGTCGTCTACTCGCTGAGGAAGCAGCCCGTATTATCGAAGGCTTTGGAGCTGAGGTAAGGTTTTTTGATCCGCGAGGTCTGCCGCTTCATGGGGCAGAGCCCGACACTCACCCAAAAGTACAAGAGCTGCGCGAACTCTCACTATGGTCAGAAGGGCAGGTGTGGTCAAGCCCTGAAATGCATGGCAACATTTCAGGGCTAATGAAGACCCAAATTGACTGGATTCCTTTAAACATGGGAGGGGTTCGACCAACCCAGGGCCGCACATTGGCCGTTATGCAGGTGTCTGGCGGTTCTCAGTCGTTTAATGCCGTCAATACGATGCGTATTTTAGGCCGCTGGATGCGAATGTTTACCATTCCCAACCAATCATCGGTGGCCAAAGCCTATCAGGAATTTAACGAGGATGGCACGATGAAAGAATCGGCCTACCGCGACAGGGTAGTAGATGTTATGGAAGAACTCTATCGATTTACCCTACTGTTACGAGATAAGGTGGATGAACTCACCGATCGCCACAGCGAGCGTAAGGCAACAGCGGCAAAACAGCTAGAAGAAACCGCTAAAAAAGCCCTGACCTAGCCTGTGCGGGCGCACCGATGTGTGCCCGACTATCAGCTTTTATCTCGCTGATCGCGATTGTAGGTAACGACTTCGTGGAGCGTTACCCTGCCGTCTTCATTGAGGTCAGCAATTGGGTTGCCAAGCCCCACCTGGGCGGCACTGGCAGCGCTTGCGATCGCACCCATAGACATCAAAACTGTTAGTGTAGATAATAAGAAGCGTTTCATCTCAAAAACCTCGATTTAATTGAGGTGGTGACCATCCGGTTCTCACCCTTTACAGTTTCTAAGATAGGAAGTCCCGCTGAATGCCAACGCATACCTGGCTAAGATCTAGCTGAGAGTTAAATAAACAACATTAATCTTTGCGAGAGAATGCTTGCAATATGAAAATAATGAGTATGCAAACTGACTCAGCCCGCCTTTGGAAAACTAATTTGCCAGGTATCGAACTCTTTGAGGCGAGATTGCAACAGCATCAATTTGGCAAGCATTTCCATGCAGCCTACACCATTGGCTTTAATGAAAGTGGGCAAGGCCGCTGTCAGTACCACGGAGAAAATCGTGTGCTGGGCTCGGGTAGTTTTAATTTGATTAATCCAGGTGATATTCATACAGGACAGGTGGCCTCGCCCACAGGCTGGAGCTTTCGCAATATTTATATAGAGTTTTCACAGATTGAACCGCTTTTAGCTCAGTTAGATTGGCCAGGGCAAGGCATTCCTTACTTTAAAGAACCTATCTTTCAAAAATCTTCTCTACAGCCAATTTTCTATAATCTTTTCTATAGCTTGACAGTACCTAATTCTCGGTTAAAACAACAGTCGCTGCTGCTAAATCTGTTGTCAACGCTATTTCAGCTCAATGCTGAACATTCTGTTAGCGTTAGACCCGCTAAACCAGAATCAAAAGCGGTTGCCCATGTGCGTCGCTATCTTGAAAACCGCTACACCGAAAATGTATCCCTGGATGAGCTGGCGCAGTTGGTTAATCTAAGCCCCTACTATTTGATTCGCTGTTTTCGGCAGCAGGTGGGCTGTGCGCCCCATCAGTACCAGAGTCACTGGCAGCTAGCACAAGCAAAACGGGCACTTGGCCAAAACTCTGGGCAATCGCTGGCTGCGATCGCAACCAGCCACGGTTTTTACGACCAAAGTCACTTTAATCGAGCCTTTAAGAAAACCTACGGCGTTACCCCTGGTCAGTATCAAAAGGGCAATTCTGTCCAATACGGGTTAGCATAGCCATCCTTACCCTAGAAGCCAAGTCGTGCATCTAGGGAAACCATGACCTTTCTAAAAGATTTCTCACTCTCGGCGGTCATCTCAGGCTTTGTCAGCATCCTGGTTGGTTTTACCAGTGCTGCGGTAATTGTTTTCCAAGCAGCCCAAACGTTGGGGGCAAACTCGACCGAGATCGGCTCATGGCTGTGGGCCCTGGGCTGGGGTATGGGGTTAACCGGAATTATTCTCTCTCTGCGCTATCGCGCCCCCATTGTCATGGCCTGGTCCACACCGGGTGCCGCCATGTTAGTGACAACAACGGCTGATGTGAGTCTAGCAGAAGCGACTGGGGCCTTTATGATCTGCGCCGGACTGATTGCACTGTTTGGCTTTACCGGCTGGTTTGAACGGATAATGGACCGGCTGCCTCTTTCGCTGGCCTCCGCCATGCTGGCAGGAGTGCTGCTACAGTTTGGCCTAAATGTGTTTACCGCGATGCAAACCCAGTTTTTGATGGTGTTTGCCATGTTTGTTGTTTACTTGGTGATGCGACAGCGCTATCCACGCTATGCCGTGATTGCTGCTCTGGTTTTAGGCACGTTGCTAGCGGGCATGCAGGGGCTGCTGCAAATAGAGACGGTGCAGCTACAGTGGGCGACACCGGTCTTTATTGCACCCAGGTTTTCTATAAATGCGCTGGTGGGCATTGCCTTACCGCTCTTTATTGTGACGATGGCCTCGCAAAATGTGCCGGGTGTGGCCACTATTCGTGCCTTTGGTTATCAGGTACCCACCTCCCCTTTGATTAGCTGGAGTGGGACAGCATCGCTAATCTTGGCCCCTTTTGGAGCCTATGCCATTAATCTGGCGGCGATTACGGCGGCGATTTCCATGGGGCGAGAGGCCCATGAAGACCCGGATAAACGCTATATCGCAGCGGTAACGGCTGGAGTGCTCTACATTGTGATTGGCATCTTTGGCGCAACCGTCGTCGGGATTTTTTCGGCACTGCCGGGGGAATTGGTGGTTGCGATCGCAGGCTTAGCCCTACTTGGCACCATTGGCAAAGGTCTAGTCAGCGCCCTAACCCAAGAAAAAGAGCGCGAACCTGCCCTGATTACCTTTCTTGTAACGGCGTCAGGGATCAGCCTATTAGGAATTGGTTCAGCATTCTGGGGATTGCTAGCAGGTGGACTGGCGACGCTTGTGACTCGGATAAACTATAAAAAGATTTAGGCGTTGCTGATCTTTGGCATGATTTTCTCTAAGGGCTTGTTAAAAATTAAGCTCATGGTTTTAGGTAATAGCTTGAGCGACTGGTGTGGAGTTTAAAGATGTTGCTTGGGGTCCCTCCGAGTTCCCCAAACCCCCTGGTTAGGGCCGGAACGCCGCCCTAAGACCCAGCGTACTGGGTTGTCTCCAATGGCTTAAGTTTGGAGTTACGGCAGGGTCGATTATCGGTGTTCTGGATCGTTTTTTGCGAAAGCTTCAGCACATAAAACCTAAATCATGAAGTTGTTTATTAACAATTTCTAAAAGCTGCTGATGCATAGCGCTTCTAACAGATTGGTTCATTCTCTAAACCAGCAACGGCTAGAATAGGCGTTGTAATTGGTAAAAATCAATGCCTATCCGAAATATTGGCCCTAGTGACTATCAGCCAATTATTAGCGTGCTCAATACCTGGTGGGGTGGGCGCAAGATGAGCAATATGCTCCCCAAACTCTTTTTTGTACACTTTTGCGAAACAAGTTTTATGATGGAATCCGATGATCAGCTGCTTGGCTTCCTGATCGGATTTTGTTCTCAAACCCACCCTCATGAAGCCTACATTCATTTTGCCGGAGTTAACCCTGAGTGCAGAAATCAAGGCATAGGGCGCACACTATATGAGACTTTTTTCACAACCGTCAAAGAGCTAGGCTGTCACCAAGTTCGATGTGTAACATCACCTGTTAATCAGCAATCTATTGCCTACCATCTGCATATGGGTTTTCAGGCTCAACCAGGCGATAGCGAGGTGAATAATGTCTCCTATTACCGCGATTATGATGGCCCAGGTGAAGACCGTGTGCTGTTTGTTAAAGAATTAAATCAACAACCTCTAACTATCGCCATAAATACAGCAGTGCAAACAGAATAATCCAAATTACATCAACAAAGTGCCAGTAAAGCTCTGTGGCCTCAATGCCAAAGTGGTTCTCATGGGAATAGTGAACTGCCTTGCGAGAGCGAAACAAAACCGCCAACATCATCAATAGACCAAATAATACGTGCAGTCCGTGAAAGCCGGTCAACACATAAAAGGTGCTAGCAAAAAGGTTGGTGGTTAACCCAAACTCTAAATGGGTGTACTCATAAACTTGCCCACCCAAGAAAATGGCTCCCATCAGGGCCGTAATCGCAACCCACTTACGCAAGGCACCGACATCATCTTGTTTAATGGCGGTGTCGGCATTGTGAATCACAAAACTACTGGAGATCAAAATGATGGTGTTGATCCCCGGCAGCAGTAGTTCTAACCCTTCAGTTCCTTCCGGTGGCCAGGCCGGGGCCATTAGTCGAAAGCTCAGATAAGCAATAAACAAACCGAGAAAGATCATGCTCTCGGCACATAGAAAAACAAGCACACCAAACATCCGTAAATCAGGATGTTCTTCGTGGCCGTGTTCGGTCTGGGCAACGGCAATCGTATCGGCTTGATTAACAGCTGAACTTTGCATAGGGAAAAGAGGTTGAAGAAAAAAATAAACGTTAAAGGCAGAAAAAACTATCTCACTAAAGCCTTCCTAAGATTCTCCCCTCCCAGGAGGGGAGAGATTTTGACGTTGAGGCGATAGCCCTAATGCGCTGCAGCGGCTGCGATCGCTTCTTCGTAAATGACCGGGTCGTCGGTGTCAGGCACAAAGCCGAGACCATAGTCATAGGGACCGGTCTTAATCACTGGCACGCCTTCAAAGTTTTCATGGGCCGGAGGCGACAGTGTTTGCCATTCTAGGGTGAGTGCTCGCCATGGGTTGGTGGGTGCTTTTTCACCCCAGTGCCAGCTCCAGATAGCGTTGATGATAAAGGGCACCGTAGATACGGCCATGAGATAGGCCCCGGCAGTTGCCACCACATTCAGGTCAGTAAATTGGGGATCGTAAAGCGCAATGCGTCGGTTCATACCTTGGAGACCCAGCTGATGCATCGGCATAAAGGTCAGGTTCATACCCACAAACGTAAGCAAAAAGTGGACTTTACCCAACGGCTCATTCAGCATCCGCCCGGTCATTATAGGAAACCAGTGGTAAATAGCCATATAGACACCAAAGGTGGAAGCACCAAACAGCACGTAGTGGAAATGGGCTACCACAAAGTAGGTGTCATGAACATGAATGTCAAAAGGCACGGCTGCTAGCATTACCCCGCTGATACCGCCAATGACAAAGATGGCGATAAACCCAATGGCAAACAGCATGGCGCTGGTGTAGGCAATTTTGCCGCGCCACAGTGTGGCAGTCCAACCAAAGACCTGAATGCCGGTCGGTACGGCAATGGTCATGGTGGTAATCATAAAAAACATGCGCAACCAGGGGGGGGTACCGCTGGTAAACATATGGTGGGCCCAAACAATTAGGCCAAGAAAACTAATGACCAAACTGGAATAAGCAATGGCACGATAGCCAAAGATGGGCTTACGGGCATGGACCGGCAACACTTCAGAAATGGCTCCAAATAAGGGCAGCACAAAAATATAGACCGCCGGATGAGAATAGAACCAAAACATGTGCTGATAAACCACAGGATCGCCACCGCCAGTGGGGTTAAAAAATGCGGTGCCGGCCACCAGGTCAAACATCAACAGGATGAGCGCCCCGGCTAAAACTGGCGTACTGATTAAGATCAGTAACGACGTGGCCACCATCGCCCAGCAAAATAGAGGCATTTTGTGAATCGGCATGCTGGGGACCCGCATCTTGAGGATGGTCACCAAAAAGTTAAGTGCCCCTAAAATTGAGGCCGTTCCCCCAATTAGAATGCTCAAAATCCAGATACCCTGGCCCAACATGCCAGAGGTAAGACTCAGGGGTGGGTAGGAGGTCCAGCCCGCCTGGGGGGGTTCAAAAAAGAAGCTGCCGATTAGCATGATGCCAGAAGGGGGGATCAGCCAGAATGCGATCGCATTAATCCTCGGAAAGGCCATATCCTTGGCCCCAATCATCAGCGGGATCAAATAGTTTGCCAACCCGGCCCCGGCCGGCACAATCCACAAAAACAGCATCACTGTGCCGTGGAGCGTCAATACACCGTTATAGGTTTCAGGAGTAACAAAATCGGGGGCTGGTGTGGCCAACTCAGTTCGAATCACCGTCGCCAGCGCCCCACCCACCAGGTAAAACGCAAATGCCGTGACCAGGTATTGGATACCGATTACCTTATGGTCTGTACTAAACGTAAAGAAATGGGTCCACTTGCGCTCATTGCCCAAGGGCTGAGGAGACGGCGAGGGATCAGATGTTTTTATAGCCTCTGCTTGTGCCATATAAATCGTCAAGGAAGAATGAGAAAGAGGAAAAACTATGAAATTTGAGGTTTGAACTATCGGTTTTTAAGCGGCTTTTCGCTTGAGTCAAAGACGCTTCAGCCCAAAACTAAACACACTAAGGCATCAAAGCCATATCCATATGGGAGTGGGGGAGATGCTCTGCGGTCATCGGTACAGAATCTTCAAAGTGAGCCAAATATTCAGCATCGGTTTCATCTAGCTGTTGGCTAGCCGCGGCAACTGCGGACGAAAGATCGGTTGCTCCTGCTGCAATGCGCTTCTGTTGCCATTCGTCATACTCTTCAGGAGAATGAACAATCAGCTGAGTACGCATACCACCGTGGTAAGAGCCACATAACTCAGCACAGACAACAGGATAGGTTCCTTCTCGAGTCGCTCGCAGCACCAAGGACGTTTGCTGACCTGGAATCATATCTTGCTTAATGCGAAATTCAGGCAACCAAAATGCATGAATCACATCCTGAGCCTTGAGATTTAGCTTTACCAGCTGACCAACAGGAACATGAACTTCTCCATCTACAATGCCTGTCTCAGGGTAGGTCATAACAAAGGCAAACTGCAGACCTAGCACATCGAAGTTGAGAATATCTTCCGTAGACTCTTCCAGGTCTGGCGGTTCACCCAACCCAGAGGCTGCCAAAAGTGACCCGTTCTCATCAGAGCCACTATAGGCCAGCTGTATAGTCTTTGAGGCATGATGTTCCATCAGATTCAGCCCGCCCATCTCGGTATAAATTTCGAAGCTATATACTGAGAGACCCAACACAATAATGGCCGGGATCGCTGTCCAAACAATTTCTAATGGGATATTTCCTTCGATATGGGGACCATCCGTTTCATCCCCCTCTTTTCGACGAAATCGAATTAAGGCCACAACTAGGCTGCCTTCAACAATGAGAAACAGCCCTGTCCCGATGGTCATCATCAGGTTAAACAGCTGATCGACCTCACCGGCTTCAGTGGATGCTGCCACAGGCATCAAGCCATGGTTTTGACCATACCAAAGGCTGATCAGCGTGACAGCAATACCGATCAGCATGGTGACAATAGACGTGGGAATACCGTTCACGATTCGAACATTCTCCTGTGGGATGGCCTGCTATAAAAAACAGAATTGGCTGAATAGAACAAAATTAAGAGCGATTTGAGAAATTATCGTTTTTCTACAAGGGCAATAAAATCTGGTTTTCCCAACTAGCCGCCCAAAGTAAGGTACTCCAACACCACCGTTGAACCCAGATAGTCAGCCATATTAATTTATAGATTTGTAACTGAACGTAACACTTACTTCGGGAGTAGATTAAGAGAACAAGGTGAAAGGAATTTTGACTCCCTCTCAACTCCCCTCAAGGTAGCGCTATCTTTTGTAAATGACCGTCTTTGTAACATTGATTTGAGCCATTTAAGGATTTTCTTCAGGTTCCTACAGTAGGCTTTGATACCAGTGAGCCAAAACCTCTGATGTCAGAGGTTATTCCAGATTTTTTCTAGCATCAGAACCACCTATCAACATTAAGAGACCTTTAAAAATCCTGCCAAACGAGAAGAAATGCTAAATCTATTTCATCGAAGGCAAAAAAATTTCCTACGCTGTAGTGAAGAAACCACAACTATCGATTTCAGGTTCTTAAGAGAGTTTTTAGGTTTATGGTTCATTCATCGTTATCGGCTCTCCAGACAAATAGCGCATCCAGCTTTGATCAGGTGCGCTTTCTCCGGCGTTGGGTGTGGAAAATGGCCGTGGCAACTCTGATCTTGATGGCAATTGGCAGTGCCACTCGTGTGATGAATGCAGGTCTGGCTTGTCCTGACTGGCCCTTGTGCTATGGTCAACTGGTGCCCAGTCAGCAGATGAATCTACAGGTCTTTTTAGAGTGGTTTCATCGCCTGGACGCATCGTTGATCGGATTGATGGCAATCGGCCTTGTGGCGCTGGCTATTCGGTGGCGTCATGCTTTAGAAAGTTGGGTACCTTGGACAGCTGGCTTAGTTCTCTTTCTAGTTGTGTTTCAAGGTGTTCTAGGAGGGCTTACGGTCACTCAGATGTTACGGTTTGATATTGTTACCGCCCACCTGGGAACGGCTCTTTTAGTCTTTTGCACCTTGCTCATTATGGGTACGGGGCTTTTACCCTACCAAGCTAAAGGAACTGCGGGTAAATTGTCCTGGTTGAGCGGTCTAGCAGCAGCATTGGTGTATTGCCAAAGTTTACTGGGGGGTCTTGTCGGGGCCCGATGGGCGGCTCACCAGTGTTTTGGTCTGGCCGAGCTGTGTAGTGTAGTGAATGCTCATTTGTTAGGGATAGTTCCCGCTAGCTTAGCCGTCATCTTACTGGCAGTGTTTGCATGGCGGACTCCGGCCTTGGATGGAGGTTTGCGATCGCAAGCTAGTCTTGCTTTTGGGCTGCTCATTCTCCAGCTTGTTTTAGGATTGGCCACATTTCGTCTCCATCTTCAGGTTGAGCCTTTAACCGTTTGTCATCAGGCTGTTGGTGCCGCGTTGTTAGGCACGCTTATTTGCTTTACAGTGTTGTCTCTACGAGATTGTTCTCTATCTGAAGAGAATCTTAAGTCTTCAGCAAATGCTTAGGAATTTTGAGTACTCAAATTTGAGTTGTTCTCTAGGAACTGGATGGGTCTAAAACTAGTCAGGGTCAATTCAAAATTCTTTTCATTTTCTTCTAATAATCCTTTCTTCATTCCTATGCAATCCTCTAATATCGCGTCTAAAGTTCACCACGAGAACTTTGGCCAAGTGTGTCGTAGCTACTATCAGCTCACCAAGCCTCGTATTATTCCGCTGTTGCTGATTGAAACAGCCGCCAGTATGTGGGTTGCCGCTCAAGGACACCCAGATCTGTTGCTGGTGTTGGTGACAATAATGGGCGGCTGGTTGGCTGCCGCATCTGCCCAGGTAATTAACTGCGTTTATGATCGCGACATTGACTATGATATGGAGCGCACTCGCGATCGCCCCATTCCATCGGGTCGTATTCAAGTGCGTGATGCCCTCATTTTTGCGACGGTGTTAGCGCTGGCATCTTTTAGCTTGCTAACAACGTTTGCCAACTTGCTGGCGGCTGGTTTGGCCATGGCCGGTATTGTTGTTTACATCGGTGTGTATACCCACTGGCTCAAGCGCTCATCGCCTCAAAATATTGTTATCGGTGGTGCAGCAGGTGCCATTCCCCCCATGGTGGGCTGGGCCGCTGTCACTGGTAACGTTGGCTGGGCCGCCTGGATTTTCTTTGCCATCGTATTTGTGTGGACACCGCCCCACTTTTGGGCACTGGCCATGCTGATTAAGGATGACTACGCCAAGGTAAATGTGCCGATGATGCCCGTCATTGTTGGTGACGAAGAAACGGCAAATCAGATTTGGCTCTATACCGTACTGTTGGTTCCCGTTACTCTGCTGATGGTGTGTCCGTCAGAAGCCTGCGGCTGGCTATATGGGTTATTGGCATTGCTGCTGGGCGGTTTGTTTTTGCGAAAAGCCTACGACTTAAAACAGTGCCCGTGCGATCGCGACTTAGCCCGAAGTGTCTTTAAGTACTCCATCTTTTATATGATGCTGCTATCCGCCGCCATGGTGGTTGACAGCCTGCCTATTACACATCAAGGGATTCAGGCAATGGGGGCACTACTTGCTAGCTTGGGGTAATTGATAATCATCAATTGGAGTCCTGGCTTTCTGAGCTGACAACGTTGCGCTTCCGCTACAACGTTGCGCTCCCGCTACGACGCCAGCTCTTTTCCACACCTATAGATTTGGCAACTTCACTTAATCAGTGAGCGCTAAAACCCTCTATTACTCAGGGCTATGTGGCGTGTAGCAATTGTACAATTGCTACACGCCACAATCTATTTATCTAGTTACCTGGGCGAGATTACAGCAAAATGTGGGATGCGTGATGGAGCTGTATTCTCCGCATTGGCGTAGCTCCTCCAAAGGAGGCTCACATTATCAAAAAAACGTCATACATAAGCAAGCCTTATGCAATAGGTCTGCAAATTTGAGCCAATCTTTCGCTAAAAAAACCGATCATATGCAAAATGATTGCATAAACTAAACTACATGATGTTTGATAAAAGCATAGAGTTTTAACTATGGCCTAGTTTTGGCTAACTTAAAGCTGTGCCCCTGTTTCTGAAGACGCTGCACACAGGTGAATTTTGAGCAGGTGTTCTGTGCAATACAGGCATTGTTCGCTTAGCGATACACATGATAGGCATGGAGTAGGAAACATGAATAAGTTTAAGCAGACACAACCCAAACTGGATACAAATGAAGGCTGGCTCGTACAGGTATATGGCAGCAATCGCCGCTTGCTCTGTGTTTTAGAATCTTCCCATGCCTGGATTTTTCTAGCTGGCTGTTGCGTGGGCTTGTTATTGTCAGTCGTTTGGTTCAACGCAGCTCGCTACAGTTCTCCAATCGAACCAATCGCTCCAACTGAAGCTCCAAAATTCCAGGTAGATTAAGCCGGTTTTTCTATCTGTTTACCCGTGCTCAAGTTAGGGCTTGCGTTCGACCGACCGACATATTGAATTATCCAAAACAGGCTCTCTCTCACCAGAGCGTTGAACAACAAGTGTTCTTCTAACGCGTACGCGTTAGAGACAATACCTTCTTGACAGAATTGTTGACCAAAGATCGCAGGTCAGCTACTGGCTCTTTGGTCAGATGGGTCAGAGGCCTAAGTTCGGCGCTCAACAGCGCTTCCGCTTTGACACAATCTTCCATGCCAGTAATCGCTGTGCGTCGTTTCGGGCACTGGCTTGGCCTCACTCAGCAAAACTCTAAATGTGATCCTACCGGGCGGATACGGTCAAAACTTCGCGCCCTAAAGTCAGGAAAAGTGAAATTATTCTCAATCGAACAGCAGCAATAGATGGAGAAGTGCGATCGCACGTTCGTAATTTACATAACCAAAGCAATATGGAATTTCTGGAATCATAAGTTTTTCTTGTCATTTAGATTTGGCATTGCTTCGCTAATTCGTGGTACGTGCTGAAGAATGATGCACTTTTCCGGATAGACTTAAACACATGGAAATTCAAATTTGGATAGATTTTGGTCTATGGAAGGTGCAACGCGCCAGCGTCATCTTCCAATACCGTTCAGAGAACGGCCATCTCTGAACACCCCTAAAGTGGAGGTTTTCGCGTAACACCGTAGCTGTAGAGGTGAATGACCGCTTCCTATCTGAGTTGGGTACCCGCAAACGCTTTCCCAGATGCATCGCTCAGATTTTACAAACCAGTTTTTGGAGGAATAACACGTGGATTTTTTGTCCGATTTTTTGGCGCTCTTTCTGGATAAGTTGCAGTCCCCGACACTTGGCTTTCTGATTGGTGGTATGGTCGTTGCCGCCTTCAATAGCCGATTGGCAATTCCAGACCCAATCTATAAGTTCATCGTCTTCATGCTGCTCATAAAAGTCGGTCTGAGCGGCGGCATTGCCATCCGTAATGCCAATCTAGTAGAAATGCTCTTGCCCGCAGTGTTTGCCGTGGCAACAGGGATTTTGATCGTATTCATTGGGCGCTATACGCTGGCCAAGCTGCCGAAAGTCAAAGCCGTAGATGCCATTGCGACCGCAGGCTTGTTCGGTGCCGTGAGTGGATCCACACTCGCTGCGGGTCTAACGATACTAGAAACGGAAGGCATCCAATACGAACCCTGGGCCGCCGCACTCTATCCCTTTATGGATATCCCAGCACTCGTGACGGCAATCGTCGTGGCCAGCATTTACACCAGCAAGCAGCGCGACAAGTATTACAGCAAAGAAGAGTCTCTTAGCAAGCAGGCCGTTACCGCAGGCGTTTATGTCGGCGAGCAGCGCAGTAATGCAGGCGGGTCCGAGCGGGGCATTACCGCAGGCGGGTATCCCAGACAGGAGCCCGAGCCGGTCAAGATATGGCCCATTGTAAAAGAAAGTCTCCAGGGCTCTGCCCTATCGGCATTGCTGCTCGGTCTTGCGCTGGGCATATTAACCCGACCAGAAAGTGTCTATGAGAGCTTTTTCGATCCCCTCTTCCGCGGTCTGCTTTCGATACTGATGTTGGTTATGGGTATGGAGGCCACAGCAAGGCTCGGTGAGCTGCGTAAGGTAGGCCAGTGGTACGCCCTATATGCTGCTGTCGCGCCGCTACTGCATGGATTCATCGCCTTCGGTCTCGGCATGATTGCCCACTACATCACAGGATTTAGCCTTGGCGGTGTCGTCATCCTGGCCGTTATCGCCGCCTCCAGTTCAGATATCTCAGGGCCGCCCTCGTTGCGAGCCGGTATCCCGTCGGCCAATCCCTCTGCCTACATCGGCTCGTCTACAGCCGTTGGCACACCGGTTGCGCTGGCCATAGGAATACCGCTCTTCATCGGTCTGGCCCAGGCACTGATGGGCGGCAGCTGAATGGGGTCTGCCCCCAGACGGCTAGATCAGCTCGATAGCACGCCATTTTCTTGAGTTTCCATATAGTTTAATGAATACACACGTCAGGAGGTAAAAAACATGACCCAGCGAGCAAGCAAGCTAGTCATCGTCACGGAAAAGTTGCTGCTAAAAAAGATCGCTAAGATCATCGACGAAGTCGGGGCGACCGGTTACACGGTGGTTGACGCTGGCGGTAGAGGCAGTCGCAACGTGCGCTCGTCGGGACAACCCAGCGTTTCCGACACCCAGGCGAATATAAAATTCGAGATCCTCACCCCCAATCGGGAGATGGCCGTGAAGATTTCGGATGAGGTTGCAGCGCGGTTTTTCGACGATTATTCGGGCATCGCCTATCTCTGTGACGTGATGGAGGTCCTGCACGCGCACAAGTTCTGACTCAAACCCCAGCCGATCACACACAAAAAGCCGGGGCAGGCCCCGTCTTTTTTGATGGCCAGGTTTCGTGCCCGCAAGACGTCGGCGAAGACGCCATTAACCCAGACCGATGAGCCACAGGGCTGTGGGTTGCTGAGATATGGCGCAGCCTTAAAAGTCTTTATTCATTCTAACGATGGCTGGCCATAACCCCTTAGTCTCCAGTTCGCCATTACAATTAGGAATGATCACAACCCCCTTTCGAGGGACTGTTCATAAAGATTCAGAATGTCACAGCAGTCTGCAGTTGCAATCAAAGGTCTTCAAAAACGCTATGGCGATGTCCAAGCGGTGAAGGACGTCTCGCTAGAGATTAATGCTGGCGAAATCTTTGGTCTCCTTGGCCCCAACGGTGCAGGCAAAACCACAACCATTCGCTGTTTGTGTACCCTGGCATTGCCCGATGCCGGCACGCTAGAGGTAATGGGGGTCTCAGTGGTTGAGAACCCGCGTCAGGTACGCCAACGGCTAGGCTACATTGCCCAGGAAGTTGCCTTAGATAAGGTATTAACTGGGCGTGAGCTGCTAGAGCTACAGGCCGCAATCTATCATCTGCCCAGCAAGCTGGCTCAGGGCCGCATCACTCAAATGATTGAGCTGCTGGAGCTCACTGACTGGGCTGATCAAAAAACCGGCACCTATTCTGGAGGGCTAAAGAAACGTCTAGATTTAGCCGCTGGTCTGCTGCATCAGCCGGACGTACTGGTTTTAGATGAACCGACCGTCGGTTTAGATATCGAGAGCCGCTCAGCCGTATGGCGATTTTTGCGACAGCTACAGGCTGCAGGCACCACCATTCTGATTACGAGCCACTATTTAGAAGAGGTAGAAGCCTTAGCGGATCGTGAGGCCATTATTGACCAGGGTGAGGTGATCAGCTCAGGAACTCCAGCTGAGCTAAAAGCCAACGTCGGGGGTGAGCGCATCACCCTTAGAATCCGAGAGTTTACGCCCCTGAATGAGGCCGAAAAGGCTAGCCAGATGCTTCAAGGGCTACCTGTAGTACAGGAGGTGATTGTCAATAGCGCCCAGGGTAACTCGCTTAACCTGGTGGTGGAGTCTGAAGCTGACGCTCTAATGACCGTACAAAAAGCTCTTAAAGAGGCTGGACTCCCTACGTTTGGTATTGCTCAATCGCAGCCGAGCCTGGACGATGTGTATCTGGCAGCCACCGGTCGCACCATCATGGATGCAGAAGTAGCTGCGGCCAGTAAGCGGGATATGAAGAAAGAAACGAAGCAGCAAAATATGAAACGCTAGCGGGAGAAAATATGCCGCTCAAACTTAACTGCTTTGACTTAAAGCCAAAAATTTAAAGTAGGTCACCTGCGATGACTGCCATTAGCTTAGACTTAAGGCCCTTAACTCAAAAACTCACCCATGAGCAGTTCCAGCATTCAAAATAATCAGCTGCAGCAGTGGAAGGATAATGCGATCGCATCCCCCGGCTTTAGCGAATTCGTTCAAGAAACGTTAGCCCTAACCAAGCGGCTATTTATTCAACTGCAGCGCCGTCCCTCCACACTGGCAGCAGGCATTGTCCAGCCATTAATGTGGCTGATTTTGTTTGGGGCCTTGTTTCAAAACGTACCCCAGGGTCTGTTTGGCGACAGCGTTAACTATGGTCAGTTTATTGGGGCCGGCATTATCGTCTTTACCGCCTTTGGTGGTGCCCTCAATGCTGGGTTGCCCGTCATGTTTGACCGCGAGTTTGGCTTCTTAAATCGATTGCTAGTAGCACCATTAGTCTCCCGGTTTTCCATTGTGATTGCCTCAGCTCTGTTTATTGCTGCCATGAGTCTGGTACAGACGGCAGCAATTGTGGTTCTAAGTGCCTTTTTAGGAGCAGGTTTACCTGGCGTTGCCGGTCTGGGTCTGATGGCCGCCATTATTTTAATGCTCGTACTGGGTGTGACCGCCTTTAGTTTAGGGTTAGCCTTTGCCCTACCTGGTCATATCGAGCTAATTGCCGTTATCTTTGTCACTAATCTGCCACTGCTCTTTGCTAGCACTGCATTGGTTCCCCTGTCCTTTATGCCCCGCTGGTTAAGCATTATCGCCAGCCTTAACCCCCTGAGCTACGCCATTGAGCCCATTCGCTACCTCTACTTACACAGCGACTGGAGCTTTAGCAATATTGTGATGCAGGCCCCCTGGGGAGAGATTTCCATGGGGATGTCATTGGGGCTGCTGGCTGCTTTTTGTGGGGGTGCCCTGGCTCTGACGTATCCTTTGATTAATCGCCGTATCGCCTAAGTGCCCGATTAGTGGCTATCTATATTTTGCAGCTACTGGGCGTAGCGGTTTCAGCGGTTAGCGGTGCCTTAGCCGCAGGTCGAAAACATCTAGATTTACTCGGTGTGATCGTGGTGGGTGTAGTAAATGCCGTTGGCGGTGGCACACTGAGGGATGTTTTACTAGACCGACATCCCGTGTTTTGGATAGAGCGCCCCACTTACCTATACGTCATCCTTGGCGCCACACTGCTAACGGTTGTCTATGCCAAATTTTTCAAACCACCCTATAGAGCGCTGCTGGTAGCCGATACCTTTGGCCTGGCACTATTTTCTATCAGTGGTGCTCAGATTGCTGAACAGGTTGAGCTGAGTTACCTGTTGATTGTGGTGATGGGCACCATGACGGGTACAGCAGGCGGACTGCTTCGCGATGTGCTGCTGGCTGATATTCCGGTAATTTTTACCCGCAGTCGCATTTATGCCACCGCAGCTATTGTGGGTATCACAGCATATCTGCTCTTGCAGGAAATAGGACTGCTACAGACCTGGGCAGCGTTGATAAGTATGACGGTTATCGTTAGCCTGAGACTTGCCGCCATTATTTGGGGACTGATGCTACCAATTTTTAGTTTGTCAGATAGCCCACCCCACGACTAGCCAAGCAACCAATGCAAAAACTGATGTTGCCCTGTAGCAACTTTTAATAGAATTGCTAGACTGTGTGCATTGCTCAACGTGAATTAACAGTGACCTCTGCTATGGCAAACATTCTTAAAACCCTATTGACTGCGGTGACGGGTTTAGGTCTATCCCTGAGTCTGGCAGCTGTGCCAGTTTTAGCTCAAACCAACGGTGGGTTTGAAGATTTAGGTGGCGATGCCGATAGTAACGAAATTTTTGGCGGTAGCGGCCTCAGCCTAACTGATTTGATGAGCAACGTTCGGCGTTCTCAGGGGCTTAATTCAGACGAGTTTGGTCAGCAGAGCGATCGCAACATTGACGAGGCAGCGGCTGATTTTCGCCAGCGTCAGCAACAGGTGATTGAACCTGGCCAGGGTGCTGCGGTAGAAACACCCGATTTTGAAGAGCAGCTCTAGCTTTACCTGCGAGTGGTAAACGGGCAGACAACACCTCAGCCGCCACGTTCTCTGACCAGCTTCTCAACCAAACACTCATTTATAAACTAGACGGGGATAGCTTAGGCCATCCCCGTTTGTCTTATAGAAAAAATTAAACCCGATACAGCACGAGCCCTGCCGGACTTTCCGGTTATGGCCTAACATTATTGAGTTAGCCAGTAATATCGCGTTTTTACCACCAAAGCACCCCTCAAGGCAATGACCGCAACTGTCCCTACTCTATCGAGCCAGTACGATCCTTCCCATACCGAGTCCAAGTGTCAGTCCGCTTGGGAAGACAACGCTGTATTTAAGGCCGATCCTGACCTTACTGTGGACCCATTTTGCGTAGTGATTCCACCGCCGAATGTGACCGGTAGCCTCCACATGGGCCATGCCTTTGAGAATGCACTGATTGACACACTGGTGCGCTATCAGCGCATGAATGGGCGCAATACCCTATGGCTACCAGGGACTGACCACGCCAGTATTGCCGTTCAAACCATTCTTGAACGAGAGCTAAAAGAACAGGGCAAAAACCGCCAAGACATTGGTCGTGAAAAGTTTTTAGAACGGGCCTGGGAATGGAAGGAAGAATCCGGCGGCACCATCGTTAATCAGCTACGCAAACTTGGTGTATCTGTAGACTGGACCCGTGAGCGGTTCACGATGGATGAAGGACTGTCTAAGGCCGTACTCAAAGCCTTTACTCAGCTCTACGAAGAAGGGCTAATCTACCGTGGTAACTACATGGTGAACTGGTGCCCTGCCAGTCAGTCAGCGGTATCCGATGTTGAAGTCGAGAACAAAGAAGTTGACGGTAGTTTATGGCATTTCCGCTATCCACTGACCGATGGCTCCGGGCATGTGGAAGTTGCTACCACCCGGCCTGAAACCATGCTGGGGGATACTGCTGTCGCCGTTAACCCAGATGATGAGCGCTATCAGGAGATGGTGGGTAAAACCCTAACGCTGCCGTTGGTTGGGCGTGAGATTCCCATCATTGCCGATAGCTATGTAGACAAAGAGTTTGGTACCGGCTGCGTCAAGATCACCCCAGCCCACGACCCCAACGACTTTGCCATGGGCGAGCGCCATAGCCTACCCATGATCAACATCATGAATAAAGACGGGTCGATGAACGAAAATGCAGGCCGCTTTGAGGGTCTAGATCGGTTTGAAGCCCGTAAACAGGTCGTCGCTGCACTGGATGAAGTCGGGGCCTTAGTCCGGATTGAAGACTACAAGCACAGCGTTCCCTTTAGCGATCGCGGCAAAGTTCCAATAGAGCCGCTGCTGTCCACCCAGTGGTTTGTCAAAATTCGACCCCTGGCCGACAGCGCCTTAGCGGCCCTGGACAACCATCAGTCCCCTAAGTTTGTGCCCGAACGCTGGACTAAAGTGTATCGCGACTGGCTAGTAAACCTGCGCGACTGGTGTATCTCACGTCAGCTGTGGTGGGGGCACCAGATCCCGGCCTGGTATGCCGTCAGCCAAACCGATGGAGAGATTATCGACTCCACACCATTTTTTGTTGCCGAGTCTGAAGCAGAAGCCCGTGCTAAAGCAGTGGCCCAATTTGGTGACAGTGTGGAGCTGCAGCAAGACCCTGATGTTTTAGACACCTGGTTTTCGTCTGGTCTGTGGCCTTTTTCTACCATGGGCTGGCCCGATGAGAATGCCAAAGACTTTCAGGCTTACTACCCGACGACAACGCTAGTCACCGGTTTTGACATTATTTTCTTCTGGGTCGCCCGCATGCCCATGATGGCCGGACACTTTACTGACACCATGCCCTTTGAGACTGTCTATATTCACGGTCTGGTGCGCGATGAGAAAAACCAAATAATGTCGAAGTCTAAGGGCAATGGTATTGACCCATTGGTGCTGATTAACAAGTACGGCACTGACGCCCTGCGCTATACGCTCATTCGTGAGGTCGCCGGAGCCGGTCAAGATGTTCGTCTAGATTACAACCGCAAGACCGATGAATCTTCCTCGGTAGAAGCGTCTCGTAACTTTACCAACAAGCTGTGGAACGCTTCTCGGTTTGTAATGATGAATCTGGGGGGCAAAACTCCAGCAGACTTGGGTGAGCCCGACACGGCCAAGCTAGAGCTAGCCGATCAGTGGATTCTCTCTAAGTTTAATCAGACTGTTGCGATCGCACGGGAGTATCTCGACAAATACGGCATGGGTGAAGCCGCTAAAGTACTATACGAATTTACCTGGGGAGACTTTTGCGACTGGTATATTGAACTGGTCAAACCCCGTCTGTATGGGGAAGATGAAGCCTCTAAACTAGTGGCGCAACAGACGTTAGCCTTTGTGCTAGTCGGTATTCTTAAACTGCTGCAGCCATTTTCCCCACACATCACTGAAGAGGTCTGGCATACCCTGACTCAAGCAGATGAAGGCAGCTATCTAGCAGTGCAGCCCTACCCCACTGTTCGACCTGAACGGGTGAATGCTGAACTAGAGAAAGACTTTGATCTGCTAATTGGCACCATCCGCACCATCCGTAATTTGCGGGCGGCGGCGGGTGTCAAACCCTCAGCTAAGATTGAAGCGATTCTCAAAACAGATGATGCGAACGAAAAACGTGTCCTTCAAGCAACAAAGACTTATCTGAAGGGCGCCGCCAAAGTTGAGACATTGACCATTGGCGGTACACCAAAAACCCCTGAAGAAAAGCAGTCGGGACTTTCATACACTGTAGACAGTACAGACGTTACCTCTGAATCTGAGAAATCCGACAGTACAGAAGAAACTGAAGTAGCCTCTGACAAGGCCGGTGGACTCCCTGAAATTGATTGGGGCGATGGTATAGATGCGATTCAAACCCTTCTAAAACATCCTTTGGGTTATGCGGGGCAAGCTTACAAAGCGGCTAAAAAGCCAGCGTCTGTTTTATTATTTTTAGGATTGAGTACTCTGGGACTAAGGTTAGCGGCGGCTGTAGTTTCTGGAATCAATACAGTGCCATTTATTGGTCGCTTTTTCCAAATGATTGGTGTCGGCTATACCACCTGGTTTGGTAGTCGTTATTTGCTAAAAGCATCCAATCGTCAACAGCTTTGGAGTGATACCGCTGGCTTCTGGGATGAAGTCGTAGGTACCTTTAGAAAGGGTGAGAACATTCCAGAATATGAGGTTGAGGGTACGCTAGAGCTTATGGGCATGCGAGATGACAGACAAATGTTTGCAGGTGTATTTGGCACAGTTGAGGTACTCATCCCGCTGACGGGTCTGGTTGATATCGACGCTCTAAAACAGAAACTAGAAAAATCTCTCGCTAAAGTAGAAGGCGAAATTAAATCGATTAACGGTCGCTTGAGCAATAAGGGCTTTGTGGACAAAGCTCCTGAGCGGGTAGTTCAAGAGACCCGAGATTCGCTGGCTGAAGCAGAAATCCAGGCAAAGCTGCTGCGAGAGCGGTTGGCTATGCTGTAGTAAGTCATGCTTTTCTAACTGTTGTTGGTGTCAAGGCAGAAAGTCATGGTGCACTTTCCAAGGTTTAAACACGGTGTGCTTTTGCTCATTATGGCGCTATTGGGCAGCTGTGCGCCCTCTGGCCCTAGTGGGGTTCAAGAAAGTATTGAGCCAGCAGCCGATGCAGCCCCAAATGGGCTGATTCAGCAGAATGGAAACCCTAACACCTCTGTCGCTGAGACAGAAATCACACCTGCAACAACCTCCAGTCGCATTATTGCCCAAGCCACAGAATCACCAACGGTCTCCGACCCCGGTATACTGTTCTCTTGCCGCACAGCTCAAGATAAACTCATTGCTCTGTACGATCAGGGCAGCACCATTCAATATTTGTTTGGCCCAGAAGAACAGCTGGAGCTTGTACTCGATGTGCCTCGCGAGGCAGCGTCCACCTTTCAGTGGCAGGGAATTGGTCGGTATGAAAATTATTCTGTCAGCATTCCCAATCAGGACACGGTTTATTATGTATCCTGGTCACGCGATCACTTAGAAATTGATCAGCCCGTCGAGGCGGGTGTGAGTGTTGAAATCAATGGAGAATATGTCACCACCGTTGACTGCGCCGCCGATATTATCCACAATCTGATCGGTGTGGATTTACCCCCTACCCAGCTTTAATCGGGTCGCCCATGGCCAGCTCAAATGTCTTGGCATTGCTGATCTTTGAGGTGGTTTTAGCTGTGAGAGGGTGTTAGACTGCCGCTGCACTGGTTTGTGCGATCGCAACTTAAACCACTGCCAAAATAAAATCAAACGTCGCTCTTTTAGCGCTCTCTTTATCATCTACAGACATTACCAACGCTGGGTTAAATAGAAAGTCACCTTGATTGGCAGATTCTTCTGGAAAATAAAGCTGAGTGGTGAGTACCGGCTGATTGGGAGCCTGTACTTTAATGTGGAAATGGCGGGTACGCCCTGAATAGATACCCGGCACAATCGTCTCAATCCGATAGCGTCCCTCTGCATCCGTAAACTGATGACCGCGAAAAGTATAGCCGCGATTATCGTACTCACCCTGATTATTGGTATGCCAGCAGTCCACTAACGCACCTGCAATCGGCACACACTGCGACGACAGCACCTGGCCCGTAAGCACCATCGGTGTGCCCGATAGCCCTGGTTCTAGCAAAGACTGACGTTCAGGAGAATTAGGCGTAAAAAAAGGCCCTGCCGTCTGGGACAATGTGGCCTCATCAGTACCGCAGGCAGGTGTGGGAGAAAGCGCCTGGGCTGTTGAATTAGAGCCTTTTTGGGTAAGCCCTCGGCTACAGGTAGCTGATAGAAATGAGACAAGGGTCGCCGGTCCAAGTTGTAATAAAGTACGACGATTTAACCATTGTCCAAACATGAGGGGTTACCTGACAGAGTCTGGCTTTATGGTAAACCGCTGCTTTCAAAATCGGCCACTGCCACCAGCGATACCTATCAATTCGTTTGGCTACTCAGGTCGACAAATAGGGGGGATAAGAGTGCACAACAGCTGCTCTGACCACATCCACGGTTCTACGTTGCCGTCTGCTGTTCTACACTATCTGCTGCTGTTGTCTCCTCAGCCTTTGAGTCAGTGCTTATCTCAGCTATTGCTACTTGATCTTTCTGGAAAAAATTCTCTACGCCACCTTTCCAACCTTGATATGAGTTACCAATGCGGGTTCTCCATTTTTCACGATTCTGTTCTGCTTTTTGTGGAAACCAGGAGAACACCAGCAGGTCAAGCACAAGCTCGACACTTCTGACCGTGGCTACCAAAAACCCTGTCAGCAACTTATAGTGGATTAAATAGTAGGGCGTAAAGAGAATTGCAGAGAACCAAAGGAGATTATCAAAAACTTCTTTATCAAGATTAAAAGAGATACTGACGTGAACTCGCAGTAGGGTGTACCACAGAGACACAACAACCAGGGTGCTAACGACAAACCCAACAACTCCCTCAATTTTTTGCCACACAGACCGTACTAAATTCTTTACGGTCGTCCAAACGATACCCGCTAGCGCCAAGGCGAGTACACCGTAGGTGGCCAGATTAGTCCAGTCAAGGTCATTCAGGTCACCGAGCATTGAGGTGTCGATCTGCTGTAGCCAATCAATTAGAGATTCCATAATTTTTCACTCCTTGGCAGGAATATTTTAGTTACCAGATAAGAAATTTTCAATGGTGCCTTTTGCTGATAGCGTAACGTCTACATACTGGTCTGTGACGTACGGATTTCCCTATCTATCTGGGCTGTACCTACAGCATCATCTGAGTAGATTCCTGTTTTGATGGATTGGAGGATGGTTATCGCACCTTAGCAGGTCACAATAACCATCCCTGCGTAGGGATGGTTTGAAACGATTCGCACAGGCCGCCCCTAGCCTTGAAATTCTTCGATCATTTCTCTGATCATCAAAGCAAGATTAGGAATGTCATTGCAAGTCTAAAACCTGACCACGTTCAGGTATTTTTGCTCCAGTCATCCTGTCAACTCCATATCCAGCATTGTACTGCGTCTGACTCAATTGTGAAGACAGCTAACAGATGGGTTAATCGCGTGAAGTTTCCTTGAAGATAAGCTTCTCTTAAAAGAGAAAGGTCCAGTTAATCAACTTCAATTAATCTTTTATTAAAGTTCTTTTCATTTAATCCTCATTACCAGCGTATTTTTTCGCTTGCTGAGAAGCCGCCTTCCAGCCTTTACTGCTGCTGATTTAGAGGATGAAACGATCTGGAAGATGCCTTATTTAAAGGTGTTTTTCAGCTGAAATCATACCGGAGATCAGCAATGCCTCTTATTTAAGGAACATCAAATCTATTTCTTGAGCTTATGTCCTCAAATCGTTTCAAGCTGTTTAGCAGTGCTCTACTAGCAACGCTAAGCACTAGCCTAATGGCTGTCTTGCCTGCCCAGGCAGCTACCTTTCGTGTAAACCCTTATTTGCAACAACCGTCTGCCGATGGCATGTACTTCACTTGGTTCACTGAAGAAGACGTTGTCGGTACCCTCACGATTACTGGAGCTGATCTCACGACACCCCTCACATTCACCAGCAATCCTTCCTTAGAATCAGTTTTGACTTACACCAATACCGAAAAGGCTCAAGAAATTGGTGCTCTAGAGCCGGGATCCTGGCTACTGGGTGACAATAACTACAAACACACAATTGATGTCAGTGGTTTAGCACCCAACACCGCCTACGATTACACCGTTGCTCTGGATGACAATGTATTCAACTCTACGTTCAAAACAGCACCCACTGCAGATGCTTGGGACAGCATTCGCTTTATTACCTTTGCTGACAGTGAAACTCAACCGGCAGGTCGTCTAATTGGTCGTGATTGGCAGCAGGGTGCTTTGGCAGCAGGGTCAGCAGATCGTCCAGATCCAGAGAATAGCCTGTGGGCTGAAACTTTTGGTACAACAGGTACTCGCCTCCGCTATGCCCTAACTGAAACAGAAGGCTATGAGGCCAACCTTGCGATTGTCAACGATCGTCAGCCTGACTTCTTAATGATGCCTGGAGACCTGATGCAGGGTGGCGGCTATCAGCCTGGCTGGGATGAGATTTTCCGTCACAATGCTGGAGAGTTTGATAGTGGGTTGTCTGAGTATCCATTGCTGCCGGCCCTAGGCAACTGGGAGAACTTTGGTGCGCTTAATGGTGGCTATGGTGTTGATGCTGATGGTCGCTTTGGGCCTAAGTTTGGTCGCGATAAGTTCCATACGTACTTTGATGCACCCGACAACGGTACCCCCGAGCACCAGGACAACTACTACCGCATTGACTACGGCCCGATTACGATTCTCACCTTAGACAGTTCTAATGGTGAGCCTGACGATACCCGCGATAACTATGGTGGTGAAGGTCAGCCCCCAAAAATCAGCAATCTGGAACTTACTGGCACCGGTACCGATACTCAGCAAAACTATACTCGTGAGCAGTATGAAGCGGCGGGTGGCACTGACCTGGCTGACTTTAACCCTGGCAGCCCCCAATGGAATTGGGTGATTGAACAGCTTGAAGATGCCCGTGCTCAAGGACAAATTATCTTTGCACAGTTTCACCATGCACCTTACTCTAGCGGTACCCATGGTTTTGCCATGAACCATGAGCTTTCTAGTGGTCAGGGGGGCACACCCTTGCGTCAGTACCATCCTCTCTTTGAAGAGTATGGTGTTGTTGCTGTTTTCTCAGGCCATAGCGAAATGTTTGAGCGCAGCTTTGTTGACGAAGATGGCGATGGTGTTGGTGTGCAATACTACGATGTTGGTGTTGCAGGCGACGGTCTGCGTGGTGAAGTTCGCACAGAAGATGGCCAACCCTTAGGGTATAACGCTTTTAGCAAATGGACGGCTGATCAGGATGCCCCCGAGCTGTGGCAAGAGGTTGATGGTGTTTTACAAATTGTTGAAGGGGGTAAGCACTACGGCCATCTTGAAGTGAACCTTGAGCGTCATGGCAAAAACACCGAAGTCACCTTTACTCCGGTGTACAGTTTCCCGCTACTCGACAGTGACTACAATGTGCTAGGCACTGAGCGCCGTGTATACAATGATGAAATTTCATTGTTGCTCACCCCAGAAGGGACTGTTGTCCCGGTTCCTGAACCAGGCATTGTGTCTGCGTTGGCGTTGTTTGGACTATCTGCCCTAGGGCTTAGAAAGCGTCCTAACTAACACTTAAAATCGGGCAAAACAAGCGAGGGTATAGTAAATTCCTACCCTCGCAGCTGTTACTCTTCTGGTCGAAGTTTTCCTTTTCGCTAGGTAAGTAAAGCCGGCCTCAACCCGTACCACACGTTGCTCACCAACAGGCTGTGGCACAGGTTGTTTCACTAAAGGAGCTGCACTAACCATAACGAAACGCGACTACAGAATTAACACCATTCTAACTCTCGAAAATGACGACCACTTCGATCGCTACGAATTTGAGCATCGCTCGTGTAGTTCCTTAACTCAAAGCTGATCAGCCCGGAGAAAAATCCGTCCCGATAAGTTCGGCAACCCGCACTTCTTAAAGACTTGTCGAGGTCAGGTTTTCGGCTTTAAATTAGCAAATAAAGGCTGGGATCTAATAATAATGGAATGAGCCCTAAAATTTGATTGTATACAGTCGGCCTGCAGGTGATAATCAAATACACTCTACTGCCTAACTCATCTTCCTTTTTTTAATCAAATTCCGTTGTACGCAAAGAGTAATTCACTATGTTACTGTGCCAGGTTGAAATGAAGGCTTTAGACAATGTCGCCCAGGAGCCGACATACTATATTGTTGGTCGCTATGGTTTTGACCCAGATCTACAAGAACAGGAAGAGATTTGGGTCAACTGGCAAGTATGGGATAAAAAGTTTGAGATTAAGTCAAAAGTTGTTGGCCGCCGTAAAGAGATTTATGTCGACGGGAAGAGTATCGTTTTAGAAATGAACGATACTGAAAGAGAAAAGTTTTCAGCCATCTATCCTGACGGCATCGAAACGCTGTCTAACGGTGCGAGCCTACTGTTACTTAGGATTTTTGTAGAAGCAATCGATAAAAATCAGCTTTTTGAAATTCAAAAGGCCCTTTCTCAAGGTAAGAAAATGCTGAAACCCCAAGGACAGCTACCTGAAATGTCTGTGGGTAAGCAAAACTAGCATGGCAGCCGCCATACTGCAGTTCAAACCTGCTGCCAAATTTTGATCGTTTTGTCAGCGCTGCCGCTTGCTAGCACCTTGCCATCATAGCTACAAGCAACAGAGCATACGGCCGATTGATGCCCAGCTAACGTATCAATAGTTTTACCAGTATGAACGTTCCACAGTTTGACGGTTGTGTCGTGACTACCGCTGACTAAAATCTGGCTATCGGTATTAAACACTAAAGAACTAACCGTCTCAGCATGACCGTGTAGCTCAAATAGTTTTTTCTGGTAGTGGCGATTCCATAGGGTAATCTTTGGACCACTAGCCGCGGCCAATAAGGAGCCCTGACGGCTTAACGCCAGCGCCTGATTAGGCATGCCTGGAAAAGACCGCAGTTGCTTACCGGTCTTAATGTGGCGCGTACTCAGCTGATTGTCTCCTCCACCATAAAAAATCGATTTTCCATCCGAGCTGATGGCCAACGCTAAAACCGCTTTTGACGAATCCTTAAAGGTATAAATCTCTTTTCCAGACTTCATTGACCACAAACGCACTGTCTTATCTCGACTGGCGCTGGCTAAAATCTGACTGTTTGGGCTAAACGCCAGAGCAGTTACCGTATCTGAATGCCCCAACAGCACATTGCCAAACGAACGGAGTAATTCTCCTGTGCGCAGATCCCAGATTTTGATGGTTCGATCAGCACTGCCGCTGGCGATATATTTTCCATCCCCACTCACTGTCACACAGTGAATTTCTTTGCTGTGATCATTAAATGTCTTAAGTAAGCTTCCTGTTTTAGTGCTCCATAGCCTCAGAGTTTTATCGTAGCTACCGGTGACTAACTTTTTGCCATCTCGAGTCACCGCCACTGCAGAAACAGTCGCTGTATGACGAGACAAGGTATACGTACAGTGCCATATGGCAGAAACTTCACTGGCAACAGACGATTTATAGGTCGCTCTAGAAGCCGTCTGTTGAGTTGGTGATGCCAAATCACGCATGTGTTTGAAATCTGCATCGGCCTGCTGATCATATCCACGACGAAAATACGCCTGACTCCGATAGCGATAGGCTTCTTTGTGGTTTGGATTAATCTCAATTGCTTTAGAGAGATTTATAATAGCAGCGCCGTACTTACGCGACTTAAACTGCGCCAGCCCACGCTGAAAGAAAATCTCAGCATCAATAGACGAGTTAGCATCCTCATTAACGCTGGCTGTTCGCCCGTCTCGTTTTAGCTCAGCAATCTTCTCAAAGTCGGCCTTCGCCTGCAAATCTAACCCTAGCTGTTCTAGAGTAAATGCCCGCGCCTGATAGGCTTGTAAATAGTCAGTTTTTTTACGCACTGCCTGGGTAAAGCTATCAACAGCTAGTTTGTGCTGCCCTTGTTGAAGATAACCAATACCCTTTTCATAGTGTTTTTCGGCGCTGACCGCTCTAACTGAAACTCGGTGACCTGTCGTATGTCTGTCTACGCGGGAAACGCGGATAAGCGTATCGTAGGCCTCTTTAATTTGCTCAAACTTTGCTCGCGCTTTCTGCAGCTGGTCAGGTTGCTTTGAAAACTTGTCTGGGTGCCACTGTTGGGCTAATCTCCGACAGGCCCGTTTAATATCTTCTTTAGTACTGCCAGGCTCCAGGTTGAGCACACCATAGTAATAATTTAAGCTTGCCATGAGCGCAGACAATAACCAGTAGCTTGTTAGCTAATAAATCGAGTTCGCAGGGATACTTCCTAGCTCTCTGATTCGTAGACACAACATGCTAATCCTATGCTAGCAAATATTCTAATTGACTGAATTAGTCACTATACCCAGTACAAGAAACCCACGGTTAACTGAATCAGACCGCTACGAACCTGCGCTTTAATCTCTCAGACTCACTGAGGCTGCAATTTCTTCAACGGCTGGCAATACGTCCATCAGCGCGCTACGTTCTCCTGTCGCCAAGAGTCGAATATATCGTCCATTGGCTGGCACATAGGCATACTGTAAAACAGTTAGTCCGTCTAGTTCTGCTTCTATCAGGTAACCGCTGCCGCCCGAAAACTCCACAGCCTCTTGTCTAACGATTTCAGCCAATGAGAACCCTCGGGTACCCCGCAGTAGATCGTCTGATATATCCGCTGCATCCTGACCGTAGATAATATTTTGCCCTCTGGCAATGATGACCACGGGTGCCATGCCGGACGGATCGGTCCCTTCAAAAGTAGTCAGTAGAGCGCTCGAACCTCCTAAGACATCATTAACTCTAAAAGGCTCTGCAGTTTGAAATGAAAACGATAGTTGTTCAATTTTCTCGTCTATTGTTGGTGCTGTGGCTAGCGTAATTGAAGCAACGGTCGCCTCTATCGTCTCTTGTGTTGTTTGATTAGGGTCAGCAATATTAAACGTTACTAGAACTGTTGTCTCCCCTTTGAGCAGGGTTAAATACTTGGTAAATTCACCAGCAGCCGTTTGCTGAACTCCCCGTAATAAGGGAACTTGATCTTGACCAACAGTAATTAGAGTGTGTTCATCAATGGTAATCCCCTGTCTTAGTAAGCCCTCTCGGGCAGATTCCGCTGTACTAAAGATTGTTGCAACCTCTGTGTAAGCTTCGGGGGGTAGCTCGTTGATGGTAATGCTGGAACCACTCTCGGCATTCTCCAAACCGGCAAAGTTTTCAGCAACGGCAAACCCAGCAGGCGGCTCTAGGGAAACACTGGTACCCGGTATCGCAATCGGAGCGGCCTTAACCCCGGTAACAGACAGCAAGATACCCGCCATCAGCATGGCTATGGTTTTGAGCCGTCGTTTTAGTGCCTGCATAGATTAAGACTCCTCAATAGGGTCGATGCCCCAGCGGCTACTGTTTGCTGCTTAGCTCATACATCTTGGCATTAAACGCTTCAAACGTGGACTTTAATTTAGGCTGTAGGTTAGGAAATGGGCTGACGGCTAGCAGTAAGGCAGATTTAACAGACGTTCTCAATGCTTGTTTTGCACGGGCACTCAAGGGCCGTTTGCCCACCTCACCCACTAGCCGTGTATGGGTGGCGTAGTACCATTTGTAAGATTCATCGCCAATCAAAAAGTCAAACTCTTTATGATCGCGCTTAAAGCTTTCTTCGAGTAAGAACAACAACAATAAGCGCCCTGGTGCATAGGCACCATACTGGGTGTCGTAGGCCGGAATCCATAGACCCAGTCGGTCATTGGCAAGGATATCAATTTCGGCAGCTATTAGCTGATCACCGCAGTTTAGGCTAGATACGACAGTCACCCCACGATTAGCCATTTCTCGAAAGAACTGAACATGTTCATCAAAAGAGAAGGTGTCAACAAACCCGCTTCGGCGATATTGCTCAGATTTCCACCGTATACAGGTCTCTAAAACCTCAGGTCTCTGGTCATCATAGATAAATTCTACCGGGCCCACTTCTCGACCTAGTTTACGACAGCGCCGCCGCGAGTCGGAGAACATGTTGGAGCGCTTGGTTCTGACATGGTTAACAAAATCGTCCCAAGTGGCAAAGTTGTCCCACAAAATTGTCGGAGCTGGCTCATAGATATCGCCTAAACTGCTTTGATGCCATTTATCAGCACTAATAAGATCGTGAGAAACACGAGGAATGTAGCCAATAGCTTTGGCGCTGTGGTTAACAGCTGAGTCTCTCTCTGGTATGTATGGCTCGTAAAAATCTATATAAGAAGACTGGAACGGAAATTCGCTAATGGGTTTAATACCGTCTACCGCTGGAATTTTCCATAGGCTATCACCATGCTTAAACAGAGTGGGTTTAACTTTCTGCTCTGGGAAGTAGGCTGCAGCAAATGCTTCGCAAAATACATCGCCTGAGTAGTAGTTCATTATCTTTCCCTAGACTTTGAGCTTATCTCTTAATAAGAACCCAAAGCATCACCAAAGGTTCCATGGCGATCTACGTTTTTAAGGTGACTAGCTCAGAGATCGTTTTAAACTGATATCCCTTTGCATGCAGCTGTTCCACAATCATTTTCGTAGCTATCACCGTTCGAGATCGATTGCCACCACCGTCGTGTAAAAGAATAATCGACCCAGGTTTGACATTATGAGCAACAAAGTTGGCAATCTGATCTGGGGACTGCTCTTTATAATCTTGGGGGTCAACGTCCCACAGTATGTTTGTCTTATTTCTACGGGCTAGCTCCCACGGCAAACGGATACGTTTTAGCCCCAACGGTGCACGAAAATGGATATTTGAATTGACACCCAGCGCACTTATTATTTCATCTGTCTTGGTAATTTCTGAACGAATGACGGAGAGCTTTTGGTTGATCAGCTTAGTATGGGAATAGCTGTGATTTCCCAACTCATGGCCTTCTGCAAGCATACGCTGGGCAGTGGCCAGATTCCGTTCTAGTTGTTTACCAATTACAAAAAAAGTTGCCTTTACCTGAACGTCTTTGAGAACATTCAATAGCTTTTCAGTATAGGGAGAGTTTGGGCCGTCATCATAGGTGAGGGCAACGACCTTGTCACCTGTTTTTACACGGGTGAGCATCTTACCAAACAGCTGAATTGTGTAGGATGTCGCTAATTTTTTGTAGAAATATTTACTAATAAAACCGATAAAAGAGCATAGAAAAACAGTGAGTGCATATGCATAAAAATTATTATTAATAGATAACATAGACTAAATTTATCTATTTATAAGGAACACCAGCCAATACTACTTGAGTACAGTGTGTAAGATTGTATGTCCATCAATTTTTTTTGATGTACAAGATCGTACATTTCAATCCCCCTTAGACCCTAATTATGGAAAAGGGATCGTTAGTTTTATATGAATTTTTAGTTAACTCGCTTACTGATGAGGTAATGATTTTATCGCCGTATTTTGAGGGATATATTTAGGCCCTATTTGCTAACGTGCAAATATACTATAGGTCTCCACGGTGGTAGTAACGTGCTATGGAAATAGTGCATGCTGTTTTTGTCGACCCAGTAGCTGATAAAGTCGCCAGCCAAAGAGGATAGCAACCGTTGCGATCGCAACCGACTGGCCAATCCACAAGCCTCGGCTACCCAAGCCCAAATTAAACCCTAGACCATAGCCCACCGATAGTCCCACCCCCCAAAAACCCAGCACATTTAGCACCATCGGCATCCGTGTATCTTGGACTCCTTGAAGCGCACCATACATTGCCTTTTGCAACCCATCTAACACCATGGTGATTGCAGCAATGGTCAGTAACGGCATGGCCAGAGCAACAATGTTTGCATTCTCAGGACTGTTCACATCTAGATAGATACCAATCAGCTGTTTCGGAAACAACAAAAATGCTAACGACCCGACTATCATGGAAACTGTTGTCAGCCCCATACTTACCCAGGTAGCCTGTTGCATACCGGCTAAATCTCGTTTACCAAACCACTGACCCACCCGTACTGTTGTGGCAAATGAAATCCCTAGTGGCACCATAAACACCACCACAATAGTTTGCAAAACAACCTGGTGAGCGGCTAATGCATCCGTCCCTAATCGGCCCATTAACAACATAATGGTTAGAAAAAAACCAGACTCAAGACCCGAAAAAATGCCGATGGGCACCCCCACCCAGGCTAGCTGCTTCAGCAGCTGCAATCGGGGCCAACGCAGATTGTTGAGAATTTGATAATTTCGAACAGCAGGATGCAGACGCACATATAGCGCCAGCGCAATAAACATGCCCCACCAGGCAAGCATAGTAGCCCAAGCCAGACCTGACAGACCCAAAGCCGGAAATCCCAGTTTGCCAAATCCCAAAACATAGTTGCCCAAAATATTAAACAAAGTGCCCACTACGATAGTGACCATAATGGGTTTCGCCTGGGATAGCGCTGACACAGTAGAACGCAGAGCCGTAAACCCAGCGACGGGCAAAAAACTCCAGAGGATAATATCTAAATAGGTATCAGTTAGTTCAACAACAATAGGGTCTTGCCCCGCACGCAACATCCAGACATCCAAATGCCCAGTCAGCATCATGGCGGGGATAGCCACCAGCACTGCCAACCACAGACCCTGACGAGCCACCTGCTGAATCCGCCCTTTTTGTTCAGCCCCATAAGCTGCAGCTACCAGCGGGCTCACCCCCATGACCACCCCTGTAAAAGCAGTCATAATCACAATGTAGATAATAGCGGCTAGACCACCCGCAGCTAGTACCTCTGGCCCCATGCGGCCCATCATAATGGTGTCGGCAAAACCGGTTGCTGACTGCGCCACCTGGGCACTAATTAGAGGCACCGCTAAGTTAAAAAATTCTTGTACTTCAGAACGCAGAGAATTCTGACGAATTGTTATGGGGGAAGTCATGATAAAAAGCGTCTCAATATAACCACTGTAAAGAATTCAGGTGACTGTAAGTATCTATGGCTTGCAACAGATCTATCAAAGCTTTAGGATTTAAGAATTAAATCGCCCCAGAGCGGGCCTCATCTACCTTAAGAGTGGTGCCCGAAATAAACTTGGCATCGTCTGACAGTAGAAAACTGACGGCTTTGGCCAGCTCTTGATAGGTAGCGGGGCGACCCCACATGAGATCATCTGGCACATCCCAACCATCTAGCTCAGCCATGTCATCGGCCACAAAGTAGGGGGCGATAGAGTTGATGCGGATGCGATCGCGCCGATATCGTTTGGCATACAGCATCTGTGCTTTTCTAGAAGAGAGGACCCGCTATTGGCACATCACCTGTGCCTGTTAAGAATAAATGCTGAGTCATTTAAATCAACTGCCCGAGCTGATAGCCTTTGTGGAAAGTGTTGAAATAGGCAGCTTTAGTGCCGCTGCTCGTTCGCTTGGCACCACACCCTCTGCCATCAGTAAGCGCATTACCAAGTTGGAAGATCGGCTAGGCATACGGCTGTTGCAGCGCACCACACGCTCCCTTAGCCTAACGGCTGAAGGCACTATTTACTACGAACGTGTAGCACGGTTGCTTCAAGAATTAGACGATGTCAATGACAGCATTATTTCAGGCGGGAAACCCAGAGGCAAACTTACAGTCAACACATCCCTTGATTTTGGCCAACGGTTTCTGGTAAAACGGCTGCCGATTTTTCTGGCCCAGTATCCAGAGATCGAGGTTAATTTGCAACTGACCGAGCGGATAGTCGATCTGGTGACTGAGGGGGTTGATGTGGCCATTCGCCTCGGAGATTTGAAAGATTCTAGTTTGATCCGCAGACATCTGGGAACAGCGGCATTTGTTTTATGTGTCTCTCCTAACTATCTTGAGACCCATGGCCAACCAGCAACACCGGCAGATTTAATGAACCACAACTGCATGTGTTACAACTTTGATGGTCAGCCCCTAGCCTGGGAATTTCTGATTGATGGCATCTGGCAAACAGTGCCGATTAGCGGCTCCTTTAATTCGGATAGTGGTGAATCTCTAAAAAATGCGGTGCTCAACGGTCTGGGTTTCGCCCGTTTGTTGAGTTTTCATGTGCAAGAGGAGCTGGAAAATGGTCAGCTGGTGTCGCTATTTGCCGACCAAATGCCGCCAGGACTAATTACTCAGGCAGTATTTACTCATCGTCGTAATTTATCGCCACGGGTTCAGGTGTTTCTTGAGTTTTTGAGTACTCATTGCACTGTTTCTTAAAAAGGATAATAGAGCAGGAAAGCTGATTTAAACTCTCATAGCTGTCTCAAAGACAGAGAGAGTACCCCATCTGCGATTTAGACCTGTTATGGCAGCCTGGGCTCAGGTGACCTTGGTCATGGCTAAAGGTCACTTAACTGAGATCTTGCACCAGACTCAGTAGGGGTTGGCAAAAGGGCAAAAGTCTGAGTCATGCGGTCAAACGAACCACGACTTGGCTAGCGACCTCTGGAGAGACTATTCCATCCTCCGATACCGGTGGGTATAGCAAGGCGAGAAAACGATTACCCTTTGCGGTTCTCTCTCCACTCCTGGCGCATACGGCCAACGCCTTGCATGCGTCCCTCCCTCCCGAGCAGTTGTGGTGTGGTCGACGAGTGAAAGCGTTTGATGGGACCGAGATCCAGATGAGTGATACGGCAGAGAACCAAGCAGAATATCCTCAACTCAGCAGTCGGAAGCCAGGCTGTGGCTTTCCTATCGCCAAGCTGGTGGTGTGGTTTTGCGTGACCACAGGTGCAGTACTTGACGCCGCGATGGCTTCATTTAACACCAGTGAGTGGCAGTTGTCTCGACTTCGCTGGGAGGCCACTGAGGTGAATCTCAGACATCTCAAGACCACCTTGTCCTTGGAGATGATTGCCGCCAAAACACCCGAGATGGTTCGCAAAGACCTATGGGTCCATCTACTAGCTTACAATCCCTAACTCTGCCGTAGCTAGCATAGAATGCGATCGCACAGTCTCTCACCGCTAGCCAAGAAAATCGCGTTTACTTTGCCACCTACGCCAAATGGAATGACCTTAATGGTCCTACAGGGAATGAGCTGGTGCTAGAGCAGCTAGGTCAGTTTTTTGCCGAGTGATTGCTGCGTCAGGTATTCAAATCCGTTCTCTGAACTATCATCCTGACCGCTCGACCTTCTTCTCCCCATGGGGCAATATTAGTCATCTGGAGAACC
>JBHJIV010000147.1:0-13376 GCA_050043105.1 Leptolyngbyaceae cyanobacterium
AGACCGATCAGATGTTGATCGCTCTCAGCATCTTTTTCAAAATAATTATCTGTCTTATGCAGATGCTAGATGGGGTGCTCGCTGAGTGTAAACGATGGCACCTTGCCCTGACGAGGCCAATCAAGGGTAACCAGCAGCTGACAAGACTGGTAAACTAATTCTTTAATCAGGGTTAGCTTGTCTAGTTTGCTGAGGTCTTTACGTTTCTCGAGACCTAAATATCGTTCAATATGCTGGTCGTTGATGACAAAAGACTCTCCCCAGGGGCAATCAAGCGTGACTGCATAGGCGGCAAAAATTAAGTGTAGACAGGTGGCTCGAATATCAAATTTAGCAATGGCACTTGCTGCATCTTTGCCAGCGATCGGCACAGGTGTGTCGCTCTCTGGATCTGCGGCTAGCCGATATCGAATCTCTCCGCGACCTCGATGGATAGGGCGACGATAGTAAAGTGTCTCGTCTTTATCGGTTTTCCAGGATAGATGCTGACGTTGAGCTAAAACGTTACAGGCTTCCCAGATAACCATAGAGGAAGCAAAGGGAGTAGTCTTGCCACCGAGAAAGATTTCAGAGATGGCCGCTGGCAGCAGGGTGCTTTTCCGTCGCCCCTTTTTGGGAACTAGCGGGGCTAGGGAACCAACCTCACAGGCTTGTAAACAGCGAGGAGCCTCTAAACCCTCACAGTTATTGCATAGAGTTGGGTCAATCCAGTAGCTTGATTGATCGGCCGTAGGTTTAATGGCACCTACCGGACATTCGGGCCGACAGCTATCGCACAAGATACAACCGTCTTTGATAGTGTAAGCCATAAACAAAATAAACTCATCAAGTTGTTGATGAGTAGAGTATTTTAACTTCTAGCTGATGAGACTCCGCTACTCAATCCATTATTTGTGGGCATCTCAACAGGCAAAACGCGTTAGAAACAGTTCAGGAATTTGGGTGATAGACGCGCAGTAGGTTCTTCAAAATTTATTGCAAAATCACACCATTAGGAATAACAATCCATGTTTCTGTAATCTATGTCACCTGATACGGTTTAACAGTTTCTTCAGGAAGCGGCGAAAATTATGTTCAGCATGGACTATCAACTCAAGGATTATGTTGTGGGTATAACGGTTTTTTCGAACAAATATGGTCGGCTGATTAGATTGTTTCGAAATCCTTATCAATGATGCAAAGGTAGACTTTTGTTCGCATTTTGTTATATTGGCAACATTATTTTGGGTTTGGTGTCTGACGATACGGAATGTTGCAGGCAGATCGTCACTAATAACGATAGAGAGTGTGCCGTTAATCACTGTTTTGATCTCGTCTTTTGGGATCACCGTAATTCATGCGGTAGCAGCTGCGGATTAGTGCCTACGGCTATTACCTTTTATAAAAATAACAACGCTAGAGCGTTGGCTATGGCGATTGAGGTATGCGATCGCATTGCCAACTCGTGACCCACTGACTGGGAGACCCTTAAGCCCCTATTAGTAGAGCAGCTTGATCGCCCAATGGTCAGGCTGTATTTGAGTGCCTATGGGACCTCTGGTCTTTTATTTGCCCGTCTGGGACAGTTAGAGAACGCCCAGCGGATTGCCGCTCAAATTCAACAAATTGACGCCAAGGAATTTGGTGGCGAGCTGTTGTTCAGCATTCTCACTACAGCTGATGATGAGGATTAATCTATGGCAACCATCGATTTTTATGAAAAGCCCGGCTGTGTCGGTAACGCTCGACAAAAGAGTCTACTGCTTGCAGCCGGTCATGTTGTACAAGTCCACAACCTCTTGGCCCAGCCCTGGACGCCAGAGCATCTGCGTTCTTTTTTTGGTGAGCGTCCTGTAGCAGAGTGGTTTAATCCAACCGCTCCACCGATTACTACGGGTGAAGTAGATCCCAGTCAAGTAAGCGCCAGTGAAGCGTTGGCATTAATGATTAAACAGCCCATCCTAATTCGGCGCCCGCTGCTGCAGGTAGAGAATCGTCGAGCGGTTGGATTTGATTTAACCGAGGTTGATGCCTGGATTGGATTAGCTCGAGACAGCGATCTTACCCAGGATGTCCAAACTTGCCCTAGCAGTTCTCAACGAGTATAAAGGAGACCTTTGGAAATGATAAATTTATCGATAGCCGATGCTAATATATCGGCAATGGATTTTTTAATGAATGACTTAGCAATTTCGGAGGTAGATCAGGACTTTTTCTCTATTCTCGCGACTCGTGAAACCGGGAGCGATTGGTATGTTGTGGAAATTGGTGTAGATGGATTACCCGATAAATGGGTGTTACAGGTTTTTGATACTGGTCAGTGTGATCCGTGCTACACATTTGTCTCCCCGATGCCTAAAGGGGAAGATGCAGACTTGGAAGAATTTCCTGAACAAATTGCCAAGGTGATCACAATGGAGAGGGCTGGACATGTCAATTAGTCTGCTCTGTAGCTTAATATCTACTTCTGAGGACCGCTAATGTCTCATTCACTTCCACCTGAAGACTTACCACCAGAGTTAATCACAGATTTAGATATAGAGCTAAGACGCCAGTTAGAGGGAGCCCTCTGTCAATATTTTTTTGAAGCATGCGATGGTTCAACTCAGTCGATGCTAATGGAATGTAGATGGACTATTAATATTGTTGAAGCCGTTATTTTAACTATTCACTGCGCTGACCAGGAAAAAAATTGGCGTGTGTTAAATCGTACAGCCACCCTGGCTGGGTATTTATCTGAGTTTAGCTCCCATGCCAGAATTCGCGTGTACCCACCCCTAGATATGGGGTTACCCTTTGATATGCGGGTAGATGAACGCTCGGTCTAGCGGTTCTAGTTAGAGAATTTGGGCGTTGTCCGGCATCGCCGCACTCTGTCATTTAGTGCTGCAGATAGCTAACAGCAATGGTGACAGTGCTCTGTTCTTTAAGGTACTCGCTGTAGTCGGCGAGGTTGTCTAACCCTACATAATTGAGAACAACCTCAGCGACCAACCAGACCAACAGCTTAGCTAGAAGCTGACAGTAGTTGATTTTCATAATTAATTTGGGCGTTGCTGATCGTCGGGATGATTTCATCTACAGAGTGCGTCAGGCATCTCTAACAGAGTTGGGCATCTCTTAAATCAGCAGCGGCTTAATTTTTTGAAGAACAGCGGTCAGATGGGCAAAAGTGCTGCTCAATCAGGTGAGATATATTCTGGGAAGTTAGTCGGTCATAGCGATGTTTGCCCGGCATAATCGTCAATGTGGGTGCTTTTGAACAGCGTTTTTGACAGCCCGTGTATTGAATCTCAACGTGATCTTGTAGCTGATATTCTTGCAACAATGTTTCTAGTGTCGAAATCAGCCGTCCGCCGCCCCGTTTTTGGCACCCTGACTTGCGGCAGACCAAAATTTTGGCCCGTTTTTTCCCAGGAGAAACCGCAGCGGACGCTGCTTCAGAGGTCACCAAGGCAGCTGTTGGGGGTATGGCGGCAACATTGGCAAACCTATCTTCGCTAGGGGGCTTTAAGGGCACGACATGATAGGCTTTGAGTTTGATCACACCAGATTTAAAGTCGACCTGACTACGGCCAATACAGCGGATTGGATCCCCTAGCTGCAAGTTGTAAGTTTGCAGCGACATGCGGAGTGGTTTAGGCAGTTTGATAGCAAGCTGTTCTTGCTCAAATTCGAGGATAAGCGCTTTTATTTTGGTTGGGGATTTGCCAAGATAGCCTAAAAAGTGTCCCTCTAGGCTAAACATATAGGGCGGCAGATGTTTGGGATCTAACATGGACAATAATCTCCTGTGAGGGTATGCGGCTTAGCTCAAGCGTGTGGCTCTGACCGTCTGGGGTGTTTTGATCGGTTCACTCAGGCCTGTCACTGATAGTTCCCACCCGTTGGCTAATGTTAGGACCTGGCTATCGTCAACCTTTGTTTGCTTGACCACTTCTTCTTCTAGGTCTTTTTTGGCAACATAGACCATGAGTTTCCCGGTGCGGTCGGTGTGGAGCATAACTTTCATAACAAATCCTTGGGGTAGAGGGTAAGCGAGCAGAGATAGCGGAAACGCAAGGGGGTGGGACGCGGGCGTCCATAGCTATGTGACAACTCCCACGGTTTCTTGTTTAGCCAGGGCTAGTAGCTCATCAACGGTGAGACTGCGTTTTAACTGAATTGAGAGATCGCGTACGGCATCAAGCAGTGTCTGGCTGTTGCTATCGTCTAGCTGAATACCGTAGGTCTGTAAAACCTGGTTGAGTAAATGACGACCCGAATGTTTGCCCACCACAAAGCGCCGTTGCCAACCCACATCTTTGGGGGCAAATGGTTCATAGGTGCTGGGATTATGCAAAACCCCATGGGCATGGATACCCGATTCATGGGCAAAGGTGTTGGCACCGACAACGGCTTTCCAGGGAGGAACTGGGCAGTTTACTGTTTTGGCAACAAATCGAGAGAGTTCTAATAAACGCTCTGTGTGAATAGCGGTTTTGAGACCATACACCTGTCGGAGTGCCATCACCACTTCCTCAAGGGCGGCGTTTCCCGCTCTCTCCCCTAACCCGTTGACCGTTGTATTAATTGAGGTGGCCCCGGCACGAACGCCGGCTAGGGCATTGGCGGTTGCTAGCCCTAGATCGTTGTGGGTATGCATTTCAACTGGAATATTGAGGGCAGCGACCAGGGTTTGCACCTTCTCATAGGTACTAAACGGGTCCAAAACGCCCACAGTGTCGCAAAAGCGAAAGCGAAATGCGCCTAATTCTTGGGCTAGCTGGGCGGCCTCAAGCAAAAAAGACGCATCGGCACGGGAGCTATCTTCTCCACCAACGCTCACCTCTAACCCGTGGTCGCGGGCAAAGGTTATTGTCTGTTGTAGCTGCTCAAATACTCGGGTCCACTGGCCTTGAAACTTAACTTGAATCTGGATCTCTGAGACAGGTACCGAAATGTGGATTCGCTTTAGACCACAATGCATAGATGCCTGGATATCCGATAATACGGCTCGGTTCCAACCGAGGAGCTGCGCGTTTAAACCTAGATTTGCGATCGCACGAATCGACTCGGCTTCGTCTCCTCCCATCGCTGGGATACCGACTTCCAATTCCTGTACGCCGATAGTATCGAGAAAAACAGCGATCGCCACCTTCTCCTCTAAGCTAAAGGCAACCCCTGCTGCCTGTTCACCATCTCTGAGGGTTGTGTCGTTGATAGATATCTGGGGTGGAGTTGTCATCGTAGCAGCCTCCGTGAGTAATAAAGGGTATTGCTGATCCTCAAGATGGCTTATAGCGATGAGGGGCTGGCCCCTGCGCTAGATCGATTCATCCCCTAAATCAGCAATGGCATAAAAGGGAAGAGGGTGAGAGAGTGCCGTGACGCGATCTCACCCTCAAAGCTGATCTGCTGGCAAGCGTAACAATGTGTTAGCTTGGCGAAGCGTTATCCGGTTGAGCTTGATCGGTATCAAACACCTCGAGATCGTCTGCAATCAGCTGATTAAGCAAAAATTGCAGGACCCAAGCAAAGAGAATAAAAGGACCGACCATTGTCAGAGTTGTCATCATGGTGGAAACCTCCTGACTAATTGAAGATTGAATACACCTCTCAATTAAATCTGATAGCGCTACCTTAAAAAGGGAAACGTAAGGCTATCTTCACTTAAGAAATGATCGATATGAAACGCCCGCTCTTCTGTTTTTAAGAGAATCTGTTCATATAGATAGCGAGTAGCGCGATCGCCCACACTCTCGACCTGGGTCGCGAGCCGCCGTAATAAGCTGATGAGAGCCTGTTCAGCGACCAAATCATTTTCCAGCATCTGCTGACAGCTATAGGCTCCATCTGTTTCTGGAGTAAAGCAAGACAGCTGAGCCAGACTGGCAAATGTTCCGGCTGGGATGCCGCCTAGTCCATTCATCCGTTCGGCAATATCATGGGCCGCACCTTGGGCTTCTTCATAGCTTTCTTGAAAGAACCCATGAATAGAGTAGAATTCTGCACCTTCAATGACAAAGAGATGTTTTTGATACTGCAGGTACAGGGCCTGAAAACTTGCATAAACTAAGTTCAGCCCTTCACATACGGTCGTTGTTACTTCTTTTTCAAGCCCAACGGGGTTTTGACCCACTTCACCAAAGGCACGGACAAGAGTTTGAGTAGTCATGTAATTTCTCCAATCTAATGTAGGTAGGCAAGAAACTGTGGATATCTTGATCGTTCTTGCAGAACAGTTTGAACGCTATCTCAGGGTACTTTCTGCCTGACGGTGCAGAAAGTATGTGATTGTCAAAGAGGTAGAATACTCTCTTTATAAAAGACATTTAGTGGTCTGTGGTACAGGTTACCTGAGCATCCCAACAGCGGTCTAACCAGGCTGCACCATCTTGGCGAGACGCTGTAAACCGTTGTACAACGCTGTGCACCAACAACAGTTCTACAGGATCATTTATGGTCACTCGTAGGGTACCGTCAGCGGGACAAGTACAGGCAATATGAAGTTCCTGGAAGCGATGCTTGATGGACCAGCGATCGCCGAGAGGGACAGTAATAATCTGGCCGTGCGGAACTATAGGGAGCGATTTATCCATAGGATTGAGACTCCAAATGAGAGAGAGATGGATAGGTGAGATTTTGTAGTTGATTTTCTAACGCTTCAATGCGAGCTAAAAGATGTCGAACGGTAGTGGCTTCAATATCGGGGAGCTGGCCATGCTCCAAAGGAGCCGCTGTTGTATTACATTCACAGACATTACGGCTAGGAATGCCAACGGCGGTGCAGTTAGCAGGCACGTTTTTTAATACAACAGAGCCTGCACCGATGCGGGCATGGTCACCAACCGTAATACTGCCAAGTACTTTAGCGCCACTGCCAATGACGACCTGGTTGCCAACGGTGGGGTGACGCTTGCCGGTTTCTTTGCCAGTACCCCCCAGAGTTACCCCCTGGTAGATCAGGCTATAGTCACCAACAACAGCTGTTTCCCCAATCACAACACCCATACCGTGATCAATAAACACACCTTTACCTAAGGTGGCACCGGGGTGAATCTCGATACCGGTAAAAAACCTGGCTAAATGAGAAATAAACCGAGGAAAAAATGGAATGTTGTAAGCGTGAAGCCAATGGGCTAATCGATGGGCCGTAATGGCATGTAACCCTGGATAGCAGCAGAGTACCTCTAACCAGTTACGGGCGGCTGGGTCGCGCTTAAAGATAATGGCAAAGTCTGCAAAGCAGAAGAAAGGCCGACGCAGCTTGACCCGGGGTAATAAATGTTGAATAGAGAAGTGCTGCAGAGATAGGGACATTGGTCTGACGGGCGTTGTTTGTCTGCTTATAGCAGTTGCAACTTAAGGGGGGCGATCACAACAGCCCAATCCAGATTTACTATAACTATTACCTCTACACTCAAACGCTGAAACCTTCATGATTAGAGCGTTTAGAAATTCTTCTAGGGGCAAGGGACAAGTATTTTGGCACCTGCCGATAGGTATTTCTAAAGGTGGGTACAGGTATTCTGTACTCAAGCCAAAGTCTATATATATAATGTTTAGGCCCGATTTTGAGACAGTCTTATAAAAAGCGATTTGATGTACTCAAACCCCGGGCGTTAATGAGAAAAATCACAACTCAACAACAGAAACTGTAACAACTGATGCAAAACTTTCCCAATTAGTTTCAGCAATCCTTAACAACTTACAAATACTCGAATTCTAGACGTGATTTGTGGCAGAGCATTCTATCTTGTCGAATTTAGACCTATTGCGTTGCGAACATATTTCATATAGAGATCGCGATCTAACTCGCGATCTCTGCGCCGCATCAGCATCATTTCTAAATCGCCCAGCTAAAAGAGTGTTCAAACTCAAAACTCTCGTCTGATTTTACATCATTTAATATGAAATCGTTAAATCTGTTACCAAACCAGAGTGTAAACTGAAAGCATCGATACAGACACGTTTTTGACACCAAAAGAACAGCGGCGAATTGTGTATCTAATGTAGCAAAATACCCGCTATTGAGTACTCAAATACTTCGGCTCTTTTCACTGGCAAAAAGAGTGGCAATCCCTTTCATATCAATGGATAACACTGAGTACAGTAATCACCGAACGTGGGTGTCAAAATACGAGTCCATAGCGTTAGAAATACTAGTCCCCTACCCTAGAAAAAATATTTTTCCTTGAAAATTCAAGGGCTGTAGTCATTGAGTACAGCATTAATAATCTAATAAATCCTATCAGTGCCGGGTTTCAATTTGCTTTTAGGGCCATTGATATAACTCTTTCATCGCCAGGCACTCAATTCACACAGGTTAGTGAATTCAAGTAACAGGGCTCGGCTTGCTAAGCCTTTGTTTCTTAAGTTGTTACTGCTCGGGCGACCAGACTAATTTCAGGCGTATTCACCCTTATCAGGATGTCCTTGTTATCTTTCCCAAGACAAACCAGCACATCTCCATCTATGTACCCTGGAAATTGCTGCTCGCCCAACGAATTGAGTTCTGCGACTCGCATACTCTCTGGTGCTGCATTCGCTATCCTCCAACCCAGCTCTCCGATTTTATTGTGTAGAGCACCTGTATTTACAGACTCAGCTAATGCAGCACCGCTTCATACTGAATTCCCTCACTCCCTCACCCCTTTAAACCAATGACGCCTCCGCCTCCTAATGCCCTTGCTTCTGCGCCCGCTGCTTCTGCGCCCGCGACGACGCCCGAGTTGGACATCACACTGACCAAAACTAAAACAACGGTCAAGTCCGGTGGCGGCTGTGGCTGTACCACTAAAAATGATGCCCCCAAGGGCATGAGCGACTCTCTAAAGGCCCGGATTGAAAAACATCCTTGCTACAGTGAAGAAGCTCACCATCACTACGCCCGTATGCATGTTGCTGTGGCTCCGGCCTGCAATATTCAGTGCAACTATTGCAATCGTAAGTATGTCTGTGCCAATGAAAGCCGTCCAGGTGTTGTCAGTGAGCTACTGACCCCTGAAGAAGCTGCCCATAAAGTGTTAGTGGTGGCGGGTAAAATTCCACAGATGACGGTGTTGGGTATTGCTGGTCCTGGTGACCCCCTGGCAAACCCAGAGAAGACATTTCGTACGTTTGAGCTAATTGCTGACAAAGCTCCAGACATTAAACTTTGCCTTTCCACCAATGGACTGATGCTGCCTGACCATGTGGAGCGGATTAAACAGCTCAACGTGGATCACGTTACCATCACTATTAATATGGTGGACCCAAAAGTAGGAGAGCAGATTTATCCCTGGGTGCACTATCGTCGTCGTCGCTACCGCGGTATTGACGGTGTAAAAATCTTACACGAGCGGCAGATGGAAGGTCTGCAGGCTCTGCAGGAAGCCGATATTCTTTGCAAAGTGAATTCGGTCCTGATTCCTGGCATCAACGATCAGCATCTGCCAGAGGTGAATAAAGCGATTCGAGATCGCGGGGCGTTCCTTCACAATATTATGCCCTTGATCTCGGCTCCGGAGCACGGCACCTACTTTGGTCTCAACGGTCAGCGCGGCCCCAATCCTAAAGAGTTAAAGACGGTCCAAGATAAGTGCTCTGGCAACATGAAAATGATGCGCCACTGCCGTCAGTGTCGTGCCGATGCCGTTGGTTTGCTGGGTGAAGACCGCAGTCAGGAATTCACCAAAGATAAGTTTATGGAAATGCCGGCAGACTACAGTCTAGAACAGCGACAGGTGGTCCACCGGTCTATTGAACAAACAAAAGCAGCTGTCGCTGAGAAGAAAGAGGCCTCTGCTAGCCACAAGCGCGCGATCAATTCTCCCAAGGTTCTGGTGGCGGTAGCCACTAAAGGGGGCGGACTGGTCAACCAACACTTTGGCCATGCCAAGGAATTTATGATTTATGAAGTAGATGCCAATGAGACTAAGTTTGTCGGTCACCGTAAGGTTGCTGACTACTGCCAGGGTGGCTACGGCGAAGAGGCTGCCCTAGACGGCATCATCAATACAATTATCGACTGCAAGGCGCTGCTCACGGCTAAAGTTGGCCCCTGCCCTCAAAAGGCACTCAAAAAAGCCGGACTCACTGTAGTAGAAGCCTACGATGTGATTGAAACTGTTGCACGTCACTTTTATGACGAACACGTTTTAGAGAGTTAACAACAAAAGAGAAAAAGGAGAGACCGATAGTCAACAGTCGTCTTTCTCTATATCTCCTCAGACTCTCTAGTTCTCCTATTTTCTCTATCCACCTCTACCAGCGAGGACCCAACCCATGTCTTACACCATTACCAACAGTTGCATTAGCTGTCAGCGCTGTCTCACAAACTGCCCCACTAATGCTATTCAGACCGATGGTTCAAGCTTTTGGATTAATGCCAATCTCTGTAATCAGTGTGAAGGGTCCCACGGTGTTGCTCAATGCTGGGCCGTATGCCCCACAAATGAGGGCTGTGTGCCACTGTTTACTGGCGCTACCGCCGTTAGCCTAAACTCTGAACCCTCAACAGACTACTGGAACAACTGGTTTTCAAACTACAGTCGCATGGTTGCTCGTCTAAAAAATGCCGAACAGTCAAGCTACTGGCGACATTGGTTTGATGTTTACTCTCACACTCTGCAAAATTTGCAAACCCACAGGACTAGTGCCCCTCTAATGCCCTAGCTCTCATTCTTTTTGTCCCTTATTGTCCTTTATTGAACGCGGAGACGACGTAATGGTCATTTATTTAGATAACAACGCGACTACTCGGGTTGCCCCCGAGGTTCTGGACGCAATGCTGCCTTATTTGAGCGACCTCTACGGTAATCCTTCGTCAATGCACAGCTTTGGAGGACAAGTGGGCGCAGCAATTCAGGATGCTAGAGCCCAGGTTGCTAAGCTGCTGGGTGCAGAAGACACTGAAATTATCTTTACCAGCTGCGGTAGCGAAGGCAACAACACAGCCATCCAGGCTGCCCTGGCTGCCCAGCCTGAGAAACGCCACATTGTTACGACTGCTGTAGAACATCCGGCTGTTCTCAATGTGTGTAAGCATCTGGAGAAAAAGGGCTACACCGTTACTTATTTATCGGTGGACCGTCGAGGACAGCTGGACTTGATGGAAGTAGAAGCGGCCATGACGGGAGGTACGGCACTGGTAACAACCATGTATGCCAACAATGAGACCGGGGTAATCTTTCCGATAGAACAGATTGGTGCGATCGCAAAAGAATGTGGTGCCATCTTCCATGTAGATGCGGTCCAGGCCGTGGGTAAAGTGCCCATCAACCTCAAGGAAAGCACCATTGACCTGCTGACGCTCTCTGGGCACAAGCTACATGCCCCCAAAGGTGTGGGCGCGCTCTATGTGCGTCGCGGCTTCCGCTTCCGTCCGTTTCTGCTAGGTGGGCATCAAGAGCGGGGGCGACGAGCGGGCACCCACAATGTGCCTGGCGTTATCGCCCTGGGTAAGGCCGCTGAGCTAGCCCATCAGCATCTCTCTGCCGTCGAGCAAGAACGTCAGCTGCGAGACTCGTTAGAGACCCAGCTACTGGCACTCATCCCCAATTGTGAGGTAAATGGCGGCGGCACAACTCGCTTACCCAACACCACCAACATTGGGTTCAAATATATCGAAGGTGAAGCCATTCTGTTTATGCTAAATCAGCACAGCATTTGCGCTTCGTCCGGTTCGGCCTGTACGTCTGGCTCCCTTGATCCGTCTCATGTGCTGACGTCTATGGGTCTACCCTACACCATTCTTCACGGTTCAATTCGCTTTAGCCTATCGCGTTTTACAACCGAAGACGATATTCAACAGGTGGTCAACGTGATGCCCGGCATTGTGGAAAAACTGCGGGCTATTTCACCCTTTAACAACGACGAAGCGGATTGGCTACAGGGTCGTGATTTGGTCCATAGCGCCTAGCACAGACACAAAGCTCTCCATTTATCTCCCTTGCCCCTTTACCTCCAGAAACTGTCATGTGGGACTATTCCGAAAAGGTACTTGAACTGTTTTATAACCCGATTAATCAGGGTGCGATCGCACACACCAACGAGCCCGATGTGGCTGTTGTCTATGGTGAAGTGGTGAGTTTCGCCTGCGGTGATGCGCTAAGATTGCATCTAAAGATTCTAGAGTCGACCGAGACAATTCTAGATTCTCAGTTACAAACCTTTGGCTGCACCAGTGCGATCGCATCCTCCTCGGCCCTGACCGAAATTATCAAAGGTAAAACCCTCGATGCAGCTCTCAAGATCACCAATAAAGATATTGCTGACTTTCTCGGCGGTTTACCCGAAGCTAAGATGCACTGCTCTGTGATGGGGCAAGAGGCCCTCGAAGCCGCCATCTACAAATATCGCGGTATTGAAGTCGAGCACCACGACGATGACGAAGGCACCTTAATCTGTTCTTGCTTTGGTATCACCGAGCCTCGTGTCCGCCGGGTGATTATTGAAAACGACCTGACCACCGTCGAGCAGGTCACCAACTATGTCAAAGCCGGTGGCGGCTGTGGCTCTTGTTTGGCCGGTATTGAAGATATCTTAATCGAGGTGCAGCGAGATAGAACTGCGGTGGCTGCTAGGGTAGTAGCTGCCGCAGCCCCCCTCTCCCCCATCCAAAAAATTAATCTGAATCAACAAGTTCTGACCGAAGACGTTCGCCCCATGCTCATAGCCGACGGCGGCGATGTTGAACTCTACGATGTCAGCGGCGATGTGGTTCAAGTGCAGCTCAAGGGTGCCTGTGGCTCTTGTGAGAGCAGTACTGCCACCCTCAAAGGCGCGATTGAAACCCGCTTACAGGCCCAGGTCTCCCCCGAATTAACCGTTGTTGCCGTCTAGCTTAATTTCCCCACTCCCCCTATGAAACCCCTACACCACACCCGAATTGTCGAGCGTTCCCCTCCGACAGCCATGGTAATAACCTTCTAAGAGAACCTCGACAAGCTCTACCTGACTAGAGTCCAACGCATAAAAACTTAAGGAGACTCCATTCATGAGACAGATTGCATTTTACGGAAAAGGCGGTATCGGTAAATCCACCACTTCCCAGAACACCCTGGCCGCCATGGCCGAGCAAGGCCAACGCATCATGATCGTGGGCTGTGACCCAAAGGCTGACGCTACTCGCCTGATGCTCCACTGCAAAGCCCAGACCTCCGTACTACAGCTAGCTGCCGAACTTGGTGCTGTTGAAGATGTCGAACTTGACCAGGTGCTGCAAGAAGGCTATCGCGGCGTTAAGTGTGTCGAGTCCGGTGGTCCTGAACCCGGCGTCGGCTGTGCGGGTCGCGGCATCATCACCGCCATCAACTTCTTAGAAGAAGAAGGCGCTTATGAAGATCTTGATTTCGTCTCCTATGACGTACTCGGTGACGTAGTTTGCGGTGGTTTCGCCATGCCCATTCGGGAAGGCAAAGCCCAAGAAATCT
>JBHJIV010000148.1:0-24296 GCA_050043105.1 Leptolyngbyaceae cyanobacterium
CACGTCGCTCTTCGGATCTTAGGTTGCATCAAGCGGGTGTTATATGTGATGGCACTGGCCCACGACCGGGGGGCTAGAGTCCTGCTTGATGCCTGTCAGAGCGTTCCCCATATGGTGGTGGATGTACAGTCATTGGACTGCGATTGGCTGGTGGCCTCTGGCCATAAGATGTGTGGCCCCACTGGCGCTGGTTTTTTATACGGTAAGCTTGATATCCTCAGCGCCATGCCCCCTTTTCTTGGCGGTGGCGAGATGATTCAAGATGTTTACTTAGATCATTCCACCTATGCTGAGCTGCCCCATAAGTTTGAAGCGGGTACTCCGGCAATTGCTGAGGTGATTATGCTGGGGGCCGCGGTCGATTATTTAACCGGCATTGGCATGGAGCGGATTGCTCAGTATGAGCACGATTTAACCCGCTATCTGTATGAGCGGCTGGCCGATGTGCCCAAGCTTAAGCTCTATGGCCCTGAACCTAAGGCCGACGGTAGCGGACGAGCTGCGATCGCAACATTTACCGTTGAAAACCTCCACGCCCAAGATTTATCTACCTTCCTAGATCAAGCCGGCATCGCGATTCGCTCAGGTCATCACTGTACTCAGCCACTGCACAGGTTCTTAGACACTGATTCTACGGCTAGGGCAAGCCTGTATTTTTACAATACCTACGCCGAAATTGACAGCTTTATTGCTGCGCTCAAAGACACGATTGAGTTTTTTGGCAATATTTTTGACTAGCGTTTAGTCTCTAGCCGTCAAAATATCAGGTGATATTAGTTCTCCTGCAGCCTTTGGTCAAGATCACCGGAGGCTGCTTTTTTGTCGTCTTATCCCATGAATTAGTTAAGACATGGCTGTTCTGAGGAATCCTTATTAAATAGGTACCTGGTTGGGCTGTTTGACCTAACCGTATCCTGCTCATTCTTAATTAATCGGGATGTCGCTTGCTTCTGAGCAATTTAGTCAACCATTGGTAACGTCTGTTTTCTTAGACAGTTATTCTTCCAATAGCGCACTGTGTCATGCACTTTTAGAGCTAAGCCAGTCTAAACTCATCCATGCTGGAGATGTGGAGGCAGCTGCCGCTGCGATCGCATACTCAGTGGTTAAAAACCTAGGAACCACCAGCTGTCAGATTTGGTTATACACCGACAATCGCACCAGATTCAGACAACTTGCTGACTACGGCACTATCAGCACCGACACATCGGCTCCAGTCATTAATCCAGCTGAGCATAAAAATTATTTTTCTGACTTAGCTCAGCGTAGTTGGCTGGTGGTGAATACCATCAATTCAAGCCAAACGAACCCTATAAGCAATCACCCCCTGCAAATGAAGGAGGTGCCGCCATACCTAGAAAAGCAAAAAAATCTCATAACCGCCCTAGTCGAAATTCCTATTTATCAACACGAGGAAATTATTGGCGCTATTTGCTGTACACAGCAACAGACGCCACGGGTTTGGCAAGCGGCAGAAACATCATTTTTGCTAACCGCCGCCTGTCTAGTTGAACTTGCCGTCAGTCGTGCCCGCAACCAGCAAACAACAGCAACCCTCAACAAACAAAACCGTCAGCTCACCCTTGAAATGATTGAGCGACAGCAGGCAGAACAAGCCTGGCAAGAGAGTCAACGCTTTATTCGAGGCATTCTCGATGCCAGTACCAATATTCTCTATGTTAACGACTTTATCAGCGGGATAAATTATTACGTCAATGGCTGTATGGAGAGTATCTTGGGCTATTCTCCTACGGAGATTGGACAGTTCGGTGCCCGATTTTTAGAACAGATTTCTCATCCTGAGCACGTCAACACTATCCATCAAGCCCGCCGCAAACTAGCTCAATCAAAAAGTGGAGATACTTTCGAACATGAGTATCGTCTACGCCATAAGCATGGGAGCTGGCGGTGGATGCTCTGTCGGGAGACAATTTTTCAATGGAATGAAGACGGTACTCCCGAGCAGCTACTAGGCACGGCAACCGACATTACCACCCACAAAGAAAATGCGGCTGCCCTAGAACAACAAAATCAAGCGCTGACGGCTCTAGCAAGAGTAGATGCCCTGACCCAAATTGCCAACCGACGAGCGTTTGATGAATTTCTCGATAATGCTTGGGCCACCCGTCAACACACCCCCCTAACATTAATCCTTTGTGATATTGATTATTTCAAACTCTATAACGATACCTATGGTCACCAAGCAGGAGATAAATGCCTAAAAAATGTAGCCCATGCGTTGCAAACAGCGGTCAAACGTCAGCTTGATTTAGTAGCTCGCTATGGCGGTGAAGAATTTGCTGTGGTGTTGCCGAATACATCATTAGCGGGTGCCCAACATGTGGCCCAGTCTATTCAATCAGCCATCGGTGACCTCAAAATTGAGCATAACCTGTCTAGCATTAGCAACTATCTAACCTTAAGTATGGGAGTCGCCAGTGTAGACTCAACCAGTACAGGCTCTCCTCAAGAACTGATTGTTGCAGCCGACCAAGGGCTTTATCAAGCCAAGTCTGCAGGACGAGCCCAGTTTTCAGTGGTCCATATAAATAGCGACGCGGCTGAAGCAAAATCCTGATTATCATCAGCTAACATAGGGGCTCGGCCTCGGTCTTCAGAAACAACCTATGAAAACCAATGCGGCGCGGCTGCTTGATACCCTGGGAATTGAATATAAAATACTCACCTACACCGTTGACCCCGACAACTTAGTGGCCATCACCACGGCAGATAAGTTAGGGCTGCCCCACGAGCAGGTGTTTAAAACATTAGCTATTCGGGGCGATCTCAACGGCATTTGTCTAGCTGTTCTGGCCGCCAATGCCCAGCTCGACCTTAAAGCATTGGCCAAACTCACCCAGGATCGCAAACTGTTACCCGTTGCCCTCAAAGAAGTACAGCCGCTCACCGGCTACATTCGAGGTGGCGTAACGGCCCTTGCCTGTAAAAAAGCCTATCCCACCTATGTTGACGAATGGATAGAAGCCCACGACCAAATTGCCGTATCAGCAGGTGTCCGCGGTGCAATGCTCTGGCTTAGACCCAAAGACTATATCAAAGCTACCCAAGCAGTGGTGGGAGCCATCAGCCAATAAAAGCGCTCAGACAAGCAGCATATATCCTCGCCCTTGAATTGTCATAATCCGAACGGTGCTGTTGCCCAGCTTAGTTCTCAGACGTGAAATATGAACATCCAGCGCCTTTGTTTCTAAATCAGCAGTGGTGGTATATCCCCAAACCTGGCGCAAAATTTCATCTCGCGAAAAAATTTGCCCCGGTGATTGGGCCAATAAATAGAGAATGTAAAACTCAATTTCCGTCAGACGGATGTAGTTATGTTGGTCATGAACTTTGCGATTTTGTGGAAATAGCCTCAGATCACCAACAGACACTGCCGCCGCATCGATGGCACGACCCAATGATCGTTCCCTAGACGCTGGAGACAACCGCCTTAATATCGAGCGAATTCGGGCAATCAGCTCTCGACTTGAAAATGGTTTGACAATATAGTCATTAGCCCCTAAATCTAACCCAACCACTCGGTCAGCAGGACTCCCCAACACCGTTGCCATAATGATGGGCACATCTGATTCCTGCCGAATTAACTGACACACCTGTAAACCATCCAGCTTAGGCATGAGAACATCTAGCACCACCAAGTCAACCGGGTAGTTCCTAAACTGCACCATGGTTTCTTCACCATCTGCCGCTAAGATGACCTCAAATCCAGCTTTAATTAGATTGCGCTGCAATGCGTTGCGGATATGTACTTCATCCTCAGCAATTAGGATGACAGTCTTATCGTTATCCACCTGATATAACCTCAATGCACAGCTCTGCAAAATGAGCCCTCACTGGGTGCTAATTTTGCTCATTCAGAGCATCGTGGAGGATAAATCGGCAATATAATTCAGACCTTAAGCATATAGCTAGCCAAAGCAATCAGTGGATAGCCATACAAACAGCCCATGAATACACTCAAACAGTGCATTTAGTCATAGCTGTAGAACTTAAGGAAAAAGCTCTTCAAATAGAAATTAAAGCCGACTTAAATTATTTTGATTGAATTTAAGTTTCCTTAATTTTGCAAGATCTGTCAGTGTTGATGAAGTCTAACGTGTTAGCTACTTTAGCATTTGAAAGAGCGATTTAAGGTCTGGAAGCTATTAGTTTAGACCAAGCTCTTAACAATTCGATACGATCTTAAACTAATGTGACGCAAAATCGACGTTTAGCAGACACTGCAGTCTAATACGTCTATGAGTTCATGTGAGGTTCTAATCGGTTGCCCTATTCACTTATGTAATTTCTAGGATCAAGATTTGAGCTGATTTTTTGATTTTATAAATATTCAGCCCTCTATCGTTGATGCTAGATCATACATTTTTGAATGTGGCTTAAGACATTTGTTAAAAGGGCCAACCGCCATTATTCATCCTGCGTCTCAATCTATAAAGGCCCTAATGATTGACTCCTTAATTTTGCATACTTTACATGTGTTGATGTAAGTCTTGGAGTCATAGTTTGAATAGCAAGGCAGGCTATCACAACCTTCTTTAATCGATAGTTTTTATCGTCTATGTTTTCAGCTTAACTTGAACTTAGCCCTCGCTTACATTCGTTGGCTATCAAAAGCTAGCTTTGCCAATAATTAACCAGAATGTCAGACAGTGTGTTTGATATCTTTTTGTATTGCCCATTAGCTCTACAATTTGTGGGTATTGGCAGTTTTCTTGTATTGTAATGGCACTTGGTTAGCTGTTTTGCATAGCGGCTGTAAGCGACTTTAGCTTGGAGGCTAGGTCAGCTTTGGTCAGTAGTGAACCTATTAGATGTAATTCTTTGCAGTCTGAAATGTCTGATTTAGATCAGCTAATGTCGGCTGATCTGCCCGCTGCTAATGTCTCACTGACAGTTCAGGCGATCACACAAGCGCTCTTAGTTGTTGCCAAACAGGGAAAGCCATTTCAAGATGTGGTCGATTGGCTGCCTCAGGCTATTGTTAAACACTTAGATTTGCAAGGGTGTCATATAGAGCTGTACAACAGCCGTCAACAAACAGTCACGCTGGCTGGAGGGTTTGGTATCGGTCAGTTGGGGACATTGCATCAGCCCCATGCGATTAACAAAATTAGAGATGCCTATCAGTCTTTAATTCAGGGAAAGATAGTACAGCTTAGTTCACACCCTTTGGCCCCATCCTATACAGCACCGCTGACATGGCTAGGGTGCCCTATGGTGTCTTGCGCCGAGCTGATGGGCACAGTGTGGCTTACTCGCCTCGATCATCAGGAGACCTTTGGCGAAAGCGAATCAGCCCAGCTTCAACAGATTTCTGATTGTGTTGCGATCGCACTGCATCAGTCTCAGCTACAGCAGACTATCGATACTCAAAAGACCAAAATTCAACAATTACACAACGCCAAAGAAGACCTTCTAAAGTTAATTTCCCACGAGCTGTTTATTCCCCTTGACAGTATTCAGCTGTCGGCTCAGACATTGGAAAAAATAGTTAAGGATGCATCGTGGCGAAAGGTGCCGAAGCGTAGCACCGTTCTCAAAGTATTGGGGCTGTTAAGCCAAGAATGTCGGCGACAAAAACAGTTTGTCGATAATCTGGTTACGCTGATGTTTCCTGAACATCAAAAAGCCCAAGAACCAGTGTCAATGAACCTGAGCGATTGGCTACCGTCGCTGCTGCGTAGTTTTGAGACCCGGTTTGACCAAGAGTCCTTAACACTCACCGCCAGCATTCCCAAAAAACCTTTGCTGATTGAATGCGACATCGTTCAGCTAGAGAGAGTGATTACAGAGCTGATTAACAACGCTATCAAATATACTCCAGCCGATAAAACTATCAAAGTTATGGCTAGTTCTACCGATACAGCTGTGGAGATCGCGATCGCGAATACCGGTGTGCAGATTCCTCCCAAGCATCAGCCCCACATTTTTGACAAGTTTTACCGCGTACCCGAGCTAGACCAACGGCAGTACGGCGGCAGCGGTCTAGGGTTGGCCATTGTAAAACAGCTGGTCGCAAATTTAGAGGGAACGATTGACTTAAAAAGCACTAAGCAAAAAACGTCATTTATAGTGAAGCTACCCAGGTGAGGGAAGTGCTTAGTTTTAAGTTAGCTGCCGTATGAAGAGCATCAACTCAAAATTCAAAACTAAGCCAAATTTTTCCCTAAGGCGACACCTTCGACCTTATAAACTAGACTTTGGTGAATGTTGAGAGAACCTGCTGAACTATGCGCCTGTCCCAGATGCTGTTTGTCACGCTGCGTGAAGATCCGGCTGAGGCGGAAATTCCCAGCCACAAGCTAATGCTTAGGGCGGGCTATATCCGACGGATTTCGAGCGGTGTATTTGCATTTCTGCCCCTAATGCTGCGAGTGCGCAACAAGGTGTCGGCCATTGTGCGCGAAGAGATGAACGCCACCGGGGCTCAAGAATGCTTGCTGCCTCAGCTACAGCCCGCCGAGCTATGGCAAGAATCAGGCCGCTGGGACACCTACACCAAAGCAGAAGGGATCATGTTTGCCCTAACCGACCGGCGGCAGCAACAAATGGCTCTGGGGCCCACCCATGAAGAGGTGATTACAATGGTAGCCCGCGATATGGTGCGGTCCTACCGACAGCTACCCACCCATCTGTATCAGATTCAGACCAAGTTCCGCGACGAGATCCGCTGCCGCTTTGGTCTGCTGCGCGGTCGCGAGTTCATTATGAAAGATGGCTATTCATTCCACACCGATGCCGACAGCCTCAAGGCTACCTATGACGACATGTATCGGGCCTACAGCAATATTTTGAGCCGCTGTGGTCTAGAGTTTCGGGCGGTGGAGGCTGACTCTGGTGCCATTGGCGGGGCTGGCTCCCATGAGTTTATGGTGCTGGCCGATGCGGGTGAAGATGAGGTGCTGTACACCGAAGATGGTAAATACGCCGCCAACGTCGAAAAGGCCGTATCCCTACCAGCGGATGCAGTTCCCTCGGAGTTTAATCAGTACAAAAAGCTAGAAACTCCCAACACTTCCACTATTGAGACCATGGCGAAGTTTCTAGACTGCTCGCCCACCCAGATTGTTAAAAACGTGCTGTACCAGGCTGTCTATGACAATGATCAAACGGTGCTGGTGCTGATTAATATTCGAGGTGACCAGGACGTCAACGAGACTAAGCTGCAAAACGCTCTGACCAATCTGGCCGCCGAGTATGGCGCATCCACCCTGCTGTCCTTAGACGTGCCCGACCCCGAAGCTCAGGCCAAGTGGGCCTCAAAGCCCTTACCTTTGGGCTACATCGCCCCCGATATCGCCGATGACTATATCCAAAAGCTAGACAATGTAGCACCCACATTCCTGCGGCTAGTGGATAAAACCGCTGTGGACCTCAAGAACTTTGCTACCGGTGCCAATGAGAAGGGCTATCACGTGGTCGGTGCCAACTGGGAAGACCAGTTCACCCTGCCCAAAATAGTGGTAGATATCCGAGAAGCCACCGCTGGCGACCGCGCCGTTCATGACCCTAGCCAAATCATTCAAACCGCACGAGGGATTGAAATTGGTCATATCTTCCAGCTGGGCACCAAGTATTCAGAAGCTATGGGCGCTACCTACACCGATGAAGGTGGGAAATCTCAGCCATTGGTGATGGGTTGCTATGGCATCGGCGTATCGCGTTTAGCCCAGGCGGCGGTAGAGCAGTCCTACGACAAAAATGGCATTATCTGGCCGGTTGCGATCGCACCTTACCATGCCGTTGTCGTTGTCCCCAATATTAACGACGCCGACCAGATGGCCGCCGCTGAAAAGCTTTACGCAGACCTAAATGCCGCTGGTGTCGAAACCCTGCTGGACGACCGTAAAGAACGAGCCGGGGTGAAATTCAAAGATTCCGAGCTAATTGGTATACCTTTCCGGGTCGTGACGGGACGCTCATTGAAAGAGGGTAAGGTAGAAGCGGTCAAACGGGCCAATGGCGAAGCGGTTGAACTCGCCCTGGATGAGGTAGTGAGCACCGTTAAGCAATGGGTTGATGACGCCATTGCGGGCGCATGACTCTTTTCCCTAAGTGCAACTTTTAACGCTCACTAACAACAACTCTCCCCTCCTGGGAGGGGAAACCCACCCCGTTCGTTGGGCCCCCTCCCAGGAGGAGGGATGTCACGCTTATGGCATTCTCCTGATGGAATTTATCTCGATTCTGCTGTCTAGTCTTTTATTTATCGGCTCACCCATTGGGTTTGGTCTAGATACCCTCGCCGAAAATGCGATTCGGTCGCGGTTGGAGGGTGTAGAAGATATCCAGGTGCGTGTGGATAACGGGTCAAACTTAAACCTGCTGAAAGGCAAAATCAACCGGCTACAGGTGGGTGTGCGGGGCATGTACCCGATTGATGGATTTCGGGTTGCGATCGCAGACCTCGACACTGACCCCATTGATCTAGACTTTAGCAACCTCAGACGGGGTAAGGTGGTTTTAGATGAGCCCCTCAACAGCGCCCTGCACATCGTCATTACCCCAGAAGACCTAAATCAATATTTACTGTCACCCGAATTCACCAAGCGACTCAACAACATTGAGATCAATCTGGGTAATGCAGCCCAGTCCCGTGAAATCAGCCGCTATCAGTTTAGTAACCCCAAAGCCACATTTTTACCCGACAATCGCCTGCAGCTAGAGCTAGACCTATCTGAACCAAGCCTGGGTGACGGGATAAAAATCAAAGCCCAGACTGGGTTTACCATCGAAAACGGTCATCGTCTGGTTTTAGTTGACCCGCAAGTATCGGTTAATGACAGCGAAGCCCCAGAGCAGCTGCTAGAAGCCTTTACCGAAAACCTTGGCGACTTGCTCAGTCTGAGACGCTTAGAAGAGTCTGGCATCACCACCCGCATTTTAGACGCCTCCATCAACCCTGAGCAGTTTGACCTGGTGATGTGGGTCAGCATTGACCCGAGTTTTACACAGTAGGCAAATTATTATTAGTTGAAAACTAGCGATAGGTTCGCACCTTTTTGTAGGGATCCTGCTTACGAATCCAGACTAGAAATTTTTCCATATTTGGATGAGACCTGAGCCGATCCACCGTATTTAGCTCCTGGGCCAGTTCTTTATTGGTAAACAGCGTGTGAATTTGCTTATGGCAGGGTGCGCAGATATCGGTCGTGGGGCCAGGGTCTTGCTTTTTTGGATTAGTCTGCTGACGTGGCACCAGGTGATGCTCGGTTAGCTTTGGGCAGTCACGCTGGCACAGTTCACACTGGGACATAAAACAAAATCAATGACGCAAGAATTATTCTTCATGGTAGTAAATTTTTTGGCGTTGCTGATCCCCGATATGGTTTCAGCTGAAAGACACTTTTAAGCAGCACATCTTACAGATCGGTTCATCTCTGAAATCAGCAACGGCATTTTTTCGCCCCCACTATTTGCTACATAGGTTTTATATTTAGAAAATAAATATAAACCGCGAGCCCACCATGCTTGATCGTCTAGTCCGTCCTCTGGTTCGTACACAGATTCAACTTTTGGCTCAGAATCAATCTGCAAATACCCGCCTAACCGGTATGGTGTCTCAATGGCTAGGTTATTTGGGTGTGAAAGCAGATGTGACCGATCTCAACACCAATCAGGGCAGAATTCAGATTTCTCTGGCGGTGGGTAAACCTGAGCAGTGTAGCGAACGCGAGTGGACTCAGATTCTCAACAACATTGAGCAAAATAGTGACGCGGCGCAAAATGGGGCGGAGCTAGCCTATGCAGACATGACCCAGGAGCAGCAAAGTAAGGTCCATCGGTTGCTAGCCAGTGTCATTCAAGCAGGGGATAAAAATGCAGCACAGTCGTGGAATAGTTTGCAGCCGCGTCTGGTGGCATTGGGGATGAATGAAGCCATGCTAGCCAACATTAAATCGGCCATGAAAGTCCCTGCCATGATGGATTCGCTACTGCAGGACTTAGAGCCAGAAGTGGCGGCCTATGTGTTATCCAAAGCCATTAGCATTGCCCTGATTGATAAAGAGATAACTCAGGATGAGGACAATGTTCTTAAGTCCATCTATAGCGCCATTGAGACTAAGGCTAAAGTTTAGGAAAACAAGACGACTTATGGGCGATCTCTCTACCGTTACCGAAAACAAGACGTGTGATTTATCCATGCATGTAGCGGTTAGAGAATTGTCGTCTTACAACAAATAGTTTTTCTGACCAACAAGCTAATGCACACTGAGATTGTTGTGTTCGAGAATATGGTGAGGAGAGCGAGACAAGAAGTCATGGTCACCTGAGATAGTTGGTTAGTATTGGTGCTCACAACAAGCCCCCGCCCTTACCAACTATCTCAGCTATCGACTTACATGTCTCGCTACTCACCTTGAACTTGAGTGCACAAGGGTTTTAACAGCCCCTCACAGAACGATTCCCAAAGTTATCGGTCAATTAAAACCGTAGCTTCATACAGAGAGGTTCATAACTTCATACGGCCAGCGACGATTACCCACCGCAGGTCTTATTGACAAAATCACAGCCAAACACAAAGGGTTCCTGCCAGCTGAGCGGAATCTCTAGCAAATCTCTAGTGCCCGTAATTCCTTGACCGATAAATAACAGTAGCGCAATGCAGTTTAATGCAATGTGCACCTTCCGCCATGTCTTTGATCTGTAAATTTCGGGCAAAATAGCCAACGAAATAATCATGAGTGTCACGGCTATCATGCCGTAGTAATAGTGCGATACCTGCCACTCATAGGTACGACGAAATACGCCATCCTGACTGCCTAACGTCCATAGCCCTGCTGTCGATAGGGTGGCAAACACAGCCCGCCATAGCTTTTGAGGTGCCGTTGCGCGATATAAACACACAACTGAACCAATGGAAAACACAAACATCAGAGCAATAAACGCTATTATCCATTGGGGGACTGGGCTGTCGGTGGCCGCTTGTCTGAGGATATTTTTGAGAATCGGATTGCCGACACCGACCAATGTTAGCCCGACAACAGCCGCTGTTAGCCATCTGCCTAAATTGACATGTTCTTTACCAACAACGGGGGGGATCTTTGATTTTTCCTTTGACTCTACTTTCAGACGACGCTGTCGCGTCTGGGTGGCGAAGTAGGTCACAATGCCAATCAGCGGGAATACAACACTTACCGCCAGTATCGGATGCATGAGTCTAAGCCAATCATTGATGGTCATCGCTCTCTCGCTTTTTAGTTAATATCTGCTGGGTAACAACTCTGCGATAGTTCAGGAGAACTAACCTCTGTTCATTTTGTCATGACAGAATTACTGAAAACAGCTTGAAAACCCGCTGCATGATGCAAGTAAAAATAATAGCTGATGGTTAGCTGAAAAGTTTAACGGTGACAATTCACGGATATCTCAGCAAATTTTCAGGCCGGTATGCAACCAATTGAACAGTTGCATGGTTCCCTATCTGTGTAAGTTAAATCTTGAATACGTCCATATCCGTGCCTCATTCGTAACCTTATATAGACTTGACCATAGGAATGCGTGTTAACTCATGGAAGACTCGATGGCTCGGATCAAGCCTCAACTGCGACGACCACTTTCAGTGCCCAGCGCTACGGTGGTGATGATAGCCGTTGTTGCGATCGCACTTGCCATTGCCTCTGCCTGGTTTACAGGGGAGGGGCAAATTAGCCGAATTTTTGCTCAGCTTAATCTGCTCCAGCAAACGCCACCCATGTGGCTAGAAGCGCCTATGGTAGCAGGGCATTATCTAATTTTTCCCACCGTTGCTCTATTTTTGTTTGCGGTGGTGATTACGCGTATTTCGCCCCAGCCTAAACCCTGGTCGCGCACCTTAGTGATTACGGTATTACTCATTTTGGTGGGTCGCTACGTTAGCTGGCGTAGCCTATCGACCCTAAATTTTGAGAATGCTGTTAATGGTGTCGCTAGCACCGTGCTCTTTGTTATGGAAATGCTGGGGCTGTTGGTGAGCATTATTCAGCTGGTGTTGCTGCTGCGGGTCCGGGACCGACATACCCAGGCTGACCAGATGCAGCTGGCGGTCATGGATAAAACATTTCTGCCCTCAGTGGCGGTGTTTATCCCCACCTATGATGAGCCGGAGTTTATCCTGCGGCGCACCATCATTGGCTGTCAGGCCATGGACTATCCAAATAAAACGGTCTATTTGCTAGATGATACCCGCCGTCCTGAAATTAAAAAATTAGCAGAAACACTAGGCTGTGAGTATGTTACTCGGCCAAATAATCTCCATGCAAAAGCAGGAAATTTAAATCATGCGATCGCAATTACCGATGGTGGATTAATTGCATCGTTTGATGCTGATTTTGTTCCCACCCGCAACTTTTTGCTGCGTACCGTTGGCTTTTTTCAAGACCCAACGGTGGCCCTGGTGCAAACACCCCAAAGTTTTTACAATCCAGACCCCATTGCCCGCAACCTGGGTCTAGAAGATGTTCTAACCCCCGAAGAAGAAGTTTTCTATCGACAGATTCAACCGATGCGCGACGGGGTGGGTAGTGTTGTCTGTTCTGGTACATCGTTCGTCACCCGTCGTAGTGCGCTAGAGTCCGCAGGCGGATTTGTTACCGACTCTCTAAGTGAGGATTATTTTACAGCGGTTCGCCTAGCCTCAAAGGGGCACAAAATCATTTATCTAGATGAGAAACTCAGTGCGGGTCTAGCGGCTGAAAACATCACAGCTCACGCCATTCAGCGGATTCGCTGGGCTAGAGGCACGCTGCAGTCTTTCTTTATTGAAACCAATCCGCTAACTATTCCAGGTCTTAAGTTTATCCAGCGTTTAGGACATTTAGAAGGCATTTTGCACTGGTTCACCAGCATATCGCGCATCATTTTTCTGATTGCGCCGCTGTTTTACGTTTTTGGTGTGATTCCTATCCGCTCTACACCAGAAGAGATTATTTATTTCTTCTTACCGTACTATTTTGTACAAGTTACCGTGTTTTCTTGGCTAAATCATCATTCTCGCTCAGCAATTTTATCGGATGTTTATTCACTGGTATTAGCGTTTCCTCTGGCTGCAACCGTCATACAGGCGTTGCTATCGCCCTTTGGTACCGGGTTTAAGGTCACTCCCAAAGGGACATCCAGCCAGGGGTTTCGGTTCAACTGGAATTTAGCCTGGCCCTTAATGCTAATGTTTACACTCACAGCCTGTAGCATCTGGCTCAACCTGGGAGAATGTCTGGCCCGAGGTAACTGGGCGCTGGAGGTAAACCCTGAAGCGGCGGCCCATCTCAGTGGTCTGGGCATTGGCTGGATTTGGAGTCTGTATAACCTGATGATGCTAGGGGCAGCGTTGCTAGTGCTGCTAGATGTACCCCGACCCAACCCCTACGATTGGTTTGACCTGCGTCGGGTCGTTCGTTTGCAAATTGGCGATCGCATCTGGTGGGGAACAACAACAGCAATTTCTGAAATTGGAGCCTCAGTTACCCTGACCCAAAGAGGGTTACCCCAGCTAGCCCCTGGTAAGACTCGTTCTGTGCAACTTTCCATCAGCGAAGACCTCATTAATCTTCAAGGCATTTTGACCAAAGTGTGTAATGACGGCGAATTTCCTTGCGTTACGGTTCAATTTCAAACTGTGACACTGACAGAAACTCGTAAACTGGTCGAGCTTCTATACTGTCGTCCTGGCCAATGGAAACGCTGGAACACACCGGGTGAGCTAAAGTCTCTGTGGATTTTGATCAAAACCCTCTTTAGACCCCGGGTGTTAACTGGCGATGTGCGGGTTAAAGCTATGACCGTGGCCAAAGGATAGTAAAGAGGCCAGACAATAAAGTTAAGGATAACGAAGCTGCAACAGTTTTAGCTCACTTGGCACAACTTCACTTTGGGTAAACACCTTGAGTGTGTCTGATGTGCAGGCAGTCACTAGACTCAGCTCGTAGGGCTCCAAACAACTTAGGACCGTATCAATTAATAGCTGAGTGCCGTGGACTGTCATCTCCCATGGAATACCCATTTGACCATAGACCAGTCGACAAATTACCACCAGTTCATTCTCAATGACCTTGGCATGCCCTTGCAAGAAACTTAGCCATAGATAAACCTGAAACATATTAAAATCTCGCAACGAAGAGTGTCGCATCTCAGGGCTATCTAACCGCCCTCGGCGAGTATAGTGGTATGGGAAATCCTGGCTCCACTGGGTATGAGCTGCCAAAGAAATCGTTGACATCATTGGCAGCATACGCTTCACTAATTTAAAAACAGGCCCCCCTGGTCTATGACTTGCCGCCGCCGCACACATTCTTTGCCACGGCAGGGCAATATGTTCCTCAAGAAACCTAAAATAAGGACCGACCAACGCCTGTTGCACTGAATCTAGCTCCTGGAATAATAAGGCATTTGTCAAGGAAATCTGTGTGGTCATAAAGCCCAGGGCTGTTCCGTCTTCGGAATGGCTGCTTTGAACCTGAAACTCATCTATAAGAGGTCTCAGAAGACTTGCTAAATCTCTAATATTGGGGACCTTAAATAGCTGCCCCAGACGCTTTAGAGGAAAATGTTCTAATTCCCACTCTGAAACCGTTAAAACAGCTGAATGCGATTGATAGAATTCCAGTAACTGTAAATAGATACAGCTAGATAACTGTGCCAGGGTAGTAATCTCTTTAAGATCTAAGTCTTCAAAATCAACATAGAAGTCTTTTGCCCTCACGGCTGCTAGCTTACATACGTCTACCACTTTCTGTTGATTTAACTTTTTAGATATCGCATTAAAACCTGGAGCTTGTAGTAATTGATATATTTCTCCAACAATTAAAGATCGGGCATTTGCTTCTAATGCAGAAAAGTCAGGACGATAGCGCGCAGCCCAAACATCAACTAAACGGCTAACAGTTTCTGCTTGAGGACGATGAGAACTATTTAGCATCTTAAATAATCTTTGGTACGTCGAATGTTTTCTTAAAAATCTAACTAAGTCAATAACTGTAGATCAAACTGAAAGGTCACCTATATTTGTCATATTTGATAAATACAAGATTTAGTGAGAGATTCTATCCCAAACGGCTATCGTCTTAGGATAAGAAGGTAGTCTGCCGCCAGCATTCTTATTGCAAACTGCTGAATGCATTCAACAGTTTGCGCTGCATATAGCTGAACTTTCAGCGATCGCTGAGGGTGTAAACTGTGTGCGCAAAGCTATATTTCAAAATAGTGCGCTTAGCATCAAGAAACCGGTCTATTTACTGAAAGTTAGTACAATTTTCGCTGTCTCTTTATCAAAAAGACAGGAGATAAATCAAGAATGATTGTTCCGATTTAAACAAACTTAAATAAACCTAGAATCAATTTATTTATTAGTTCAAAATATGTCCAAATAAAGCTCCTGAAAGCAAGCAAATAAACCATTAAGTTTTTAAGTGGCTGCCAATTTGCTGGACCTATGGGTTGAAAGATACGTCTACCGTATCAGCTTTGCAACAAGGCGTATGAGCTTGAAGGTCCAAATAATAAAACTGTCGTCAGCTACTCTAGTCGCCACAGTGGGTAATCTCCCCCGGCTAAAACTGTAGATTGACCGGTTTGAGATGCGATCGCATCCAGCAATTCTCCACTAGCATAGGCAACAAAATAGTCGCTATATCCGGTTGGAATATCAGGTACAGTCCCCGGCTTAAATAGTACAAAATCAGTGTTAGGGGTTACTTCGTAGCTCAATGAGATCATATTCCCCAAGCCTGTTCCGTCAAGTTCAGCAATCACCACGGGACTGTCGGTTTGACGAATCATCTCTCCCATCGTGTTGTTGTGATAGCTGACATTTTTGTTCCACCAGGTAAAGGAGGCGGCACTCAGAGTTCCAGACACCAGACCTACAGTCAATAACAGCGCCAAAATACCCTGACCCCACAACCGATAAACACCTCGGTCTGAAAGTACTAGCTGTCGTAGCCAGCCCGCTAAAATCAATATCACCATCAGCAAAGACGGAATAAAATAGCGGGTACTCACCGATAGTTGCCCCCCATTAATTAAATCTGGAAGTATTAGCCCTAACGCTGGCACCATCAGCGTCAGAATGCAAAAAGCCATGGTAGTTGGGGGTACTACCATCAGCAGCTGCCAAAGTGCTAACAACAGAGCTATTAAAACAACTGAAGGGACCAGATAGGTGTATAAACTCTCCAGCGGTAGTCCCAAATCAATAACGGCCGAGCTCAAATGCAGCCCCCAAAACTTGACGAGCTGTCCTAGGGGTTGTCGAAACGATGTCCACTCGGTCACGGAATCTAGCTTGGCTCTGTTGTTGACAATGACAAACATCCAAGGAATAAACATAACCGAGGCAGCACCAAGCGCTAGGGCGTATCGCTGCCAGTGTTGGCGTGACCCACTGATCAACACATATAAACTGTGGGCTGCTACAACAAGCACACTCAGCAGCGTAGTATAGAACATTAACATCATACTCAGGCTGTACAGCCCCCAATGACGCAGCATCACTATGCGAGGAGATCGTACTACAACAGCGCTGCTGGAATATCGGCTAGAAGAGCGCATAGCTCCTAGTAAACAACCGTTGGCCAACAAAACCAAACAGGCCCACAGGCTATATGCGCGAGCTTCTTGGGCATATAGCAACTGCACTGGAGATAGGGTCATTAAACAGGTGGCTATGTACCCTGCCCATCGATCTTGCCAAAGTTGGCGACAGCTCCAATAGGTCAACGGCAGCAGCGCCAGACCAAATACCACAGCGAGCGCCCGAAACGATGCCACTGATGGAGAAAAAACACCCACCCACAGCCGTTCTAATATGTAAAACAACGGCGGATGTTCAGGATGACGAGCCAGGGCCGACCAGGTATCGCGCCATCGTCTTTGCTCGGGAAATTGCTGCAGTGCCTGTAGCTCAGAGGCAGAGATAACAGGCTGACTCAGTACATTTCTCTCAATGGTTTCACTCGAATGGCCCAACACCCGAATTGTTGTGTAAACCTCATCGTGCCAATAGACTTTATGGGCCGCATTTGTGCAGCGTAAAACAATGCCCACCAACAGACAGACAATTAAAAGAATTTGCAAACGCTTTTTGACTGCTGTGATTGAGCGAGAACTGACCACGGCTTATGCAATCGGCTGTAACCATAAGTTACTCAGCATACGCTAATTTCCTGGTGCCCGCAGCTAGATGGAGATTCTAGATACCTTTAAAGCAGGCTTAATTGCTCTAAATCCGAGGATTGCTTTGATTTTCGCCGTCGGATTTTAGGGGGCGTAATGTTCACATGGGCGACAAACCAGGTACGTAGGTCACGACTCTGCTGAACGTCCAAACTGTCTAGGTCCAGCGCTGTGGGAAACAAATTTGATGGCTCCACCGCCCATTGCACCTCGCTATCGTGACGCTCAGCTCCAAAAGGGGTCACGTTTTGAGGCATGCGGCCCAAATGGGGCAAGATATCGTCGCTATGCAAAAAGTTACCCCGCTGCTGCTCTAGCTGTTTGACCCGGTGCGATCGCATCTGTCGATAGTTCAATATGGGCTCCGGATAGTCTTTAGTGGGCGGTGGCGCACCTAGCTGTTCTGGAGAGAGGTGCGCCAATTCTGGCACCCAGCGTTTAATAAATTGCCCCTCTGGGTCACAGCGGTCCACAGCCACCTGCTGAGGATTATAAATACGAGTCCAGGTTTTATCGACACAGTGGGTAACCCCAGACTGCATGGCCCACTGATAGTGGTCAATAGGACAGTCACCATCAATAAGATGACGCATAAAGTGCAGCGCCCCGTAGCGCCAGTCCATCCCCATGAGGTTGCTCAGAAAACTGGAATAAATGGCCCGAGTGCGAAAATTTAACGATAAATAACCACCCGTTGCCTGCAGACATCGAGCCGCCGCATCGACAATGGGAAAACCAGTCTGACCCTCTTGCCAGGCCCGATATAGGGTTTCATCAAAATCCCAGCCGTCGTTGTCAAAAATGCTGTAGAGCGATCGCAGCTCTAGCTGAGGCAAATATCGAAAACGTTGGGTAAATCCATTGCCCCAACGCAGCCGAGAAATCAGCTGATGATAGCTGCGCTGAATCCGACGATCACCCCGGTCATCAGCCCGCCGAATCGTTTGCACACACTCCCGGACGGAAATCACGCCAAATTTAATATGAGGGCTCAGTCCTGTCGTAATTTCGGCACTGGGATAGGACAGCTGCCAGTAGTAGCGGTCGGACTTTTCAACCAAAAACTGCTGTAGCAGCTGACGGGCCGCCCGAGTGCTGCCTGTGGGCAATGGCTTACCATCGCTCTGGTGTCCCAGCTGTGCCAAATCAGGCAGCTGATCACTGCCAACCTCTTTGGGCACCTCCACCCGAGAGGGGGCAGGCACGACCGGAATCGCCATTTCCTGGTACCACCACTGACGATACTTAGGGTACGCCATCAGATCGTTACGGCTTGCCGGTGGTTCAAACCAGCGAATTTTCATTTGCCGATCGGCCAATACCTGATTGAGGCGAGCATCTCGAACTCGACCATAGATCCGCTCACAGTCCGTGTAGCTATAAATGCCTTCAGCCTGGGTTTCTTCGATGATCTGAGGCAGAATCTTGACCGGGTCGCCGCTGCGGACAATCAGACGCCCGCCCAGACGTCGTAAGTCTTCGTCAAGATGCCGCAGACAGTCCACCATAAAGGCAACCCGAGCAGAGCCCGTTTCCGGATGGTGCAGCAGGGCTCGGTCAAACACAAACACCGGAATCAGTGCCCCCCGACGCGCCGCTCGATAAAGCGGCTCATGGTCATAAATCCGCAGGTCACGACGAAACCAGACTAATGTCCGACTCATAACCGCTTTCCACCTCGGACAACTCTATCCATGGACCTGTTGCACTACATCTCTTCAAATCATAAAAACTTTTTCGATTTTAAGCTGCAGCCTAGATCATTTTAGTTCATATGTACTAATATTGATTTGCAGCCAATAGAACGTTTATGCCTCAGTCTAAACTATATGCTTCTCCCAGCCGTCCCTCTCCTGCACCTCGGAGATACAGTCGCCGTACTCAAACTCGGTCTTCCCAATCTAGGGGCCAGTCTAGGGGGCTCATCTTTGGCAGCCTTGTTCTGGCAGCCTTAGCGTTAGCCCCGCAAGATTTATGGACTCGCTTAACCGCTCCGCTTTCCGAGCAAACTGCCCAGTCTCAGGCTGTACAGCCCTGGCAATTTGACCAAGCAACCACTGCCCAGACATGTAAATCCATTCTCAATGCCGATCAGCGTCTTTCTCGCGACCAGCTTAGTCAGTTCCTGTCCCTGCCAAAAGAGTCAGCTCAGACGACCATTCACCAAACTATTGCGCCACCATACTGCACGCTTTCAAAAGCCCATCAGGCTAAGCAGAGTGAGGCTTATCCATTAGCGTTTGATCCAGACACCTGGTTTGTTGTGAATTACGAGCAGGGTAGTTATAAAGGGTATGACTTTGTTTTTCGAAGATAGATCTTTTGGCACTCGAAAGAGCTATCTTGTCACACTTGCTTAAATATCCAGATCTTGAAGTAGACCGTTGCAAGCATCCATCAACAGGTCGATGACATAGTCAAAGCCATCAGCTCCCCCATAGTAAGGGTCTGGCACCTCGCGGTCTGAGTGTTGCTGGCAAAAATCGCACATGCGCTTCACTTTTTGCCGATATTGCCCAGCCTTGTCAACAGCCAAAATGTTGCGATAGTTGCTATCATCCATCGCTAAAATCAAATCAAACTGCTCAAAATCATCAGCTGTAAACTGTCGGGCACTGCCCACTAGCTGAATGCCACGCTTTTTTGCAGCAGACGTCATACGGCTGTCGGGAGGGCTACCGATATGGTAGCTTGAGGTCCCTGCAGAATCGCAGCTAACCTTCGATGTCAGCGCGCGCTGCTTCAGCAGATGATTCATAATATTTTCCGCTGACGGAGAGCGGCAAATATTCCCTAAACATACAAATAACAGTCGAGTTGTCATAGTAAAAGCTCGATAAAAATTGAACATATCAAAAACGACTAGCGATAAGCCCGCTAGCCGTCTTTAAGAAAGCTTATCTAGGTAGCTTTACAGCCCCGGTAGTTGCAGCCCGCCGGTCAACTCTTCCATACGCTCACGCATGGTCTCGGTTGACTTGAGATAGGCGTCACGCATCGCAGCTGACACCAGATCAGAAAGCACCTCTGCCCCTTCATTCATTGCTTCAGGGGAGATCGAAACTCGTTTGGGTTCTTGATTCCCGCTAAGAATAACCTTAACCAGGCCACCACCCGACTCACCTTCAATCTCCATCTGTTCAAGTTCTTCCTGGAGTTTTTTCGCTCCTTCTTGAACCTGCTGAGCCTTTTTGAAGGCTTCGCTCAGCTCTTTCATTTTTCCAAGACCGAAGCCAAAACCCTGCCCTTTGCTCATAATTGGCGGCCCGATTTTTACTAAATTAACTGTCAAACTATACGTCGCCTTGGCAGGAATTGCAATCTTGCCCCAAGTGCTAGTACTGCCTAAACCGCTTGAAAGTCCCCTAAAATCTGCACTTCAGGTCTTAGCTGCAGCGACCACTTAGCATCGACAATATCTTGAATATGGCGGATCAGCTTAAAGATGTCGGTCGCCGTCGCACCGCCACAGTTCAGAATAAAGTTGGCATGGCGCTCTGCCACTTGGGCCTGGCCAATCTTAAACCCTTTTAAGTCAGACTGTTCTATTAGCCAGCCTGCACTCTTCGGCTTTGGATTGCGAAATACACTGCCACAGCTGGGTAGATGGTAGGGCTGAGTGGTGCGTCGCTGTTCTAAATCGACAGAGGTCTCTGCACGAACTACTTGCGGATCATAGACAGGCTGTAGCTGAAATGTCGCTTTGGTGACGATTCTGGGGTCTGCCTGTAGAACGGAGGTTCGATACTTAAACTGCAGCTGATCGGGGGTGAGAATTTCTAAGGCGCCGTCGGGGTTGAGTACCTCAGTGTTGACTAAAATTGCCTGGGTATCGCTACCGTGGGCACCGGCATTCATGACGACAGCTCCGCCTACTGTACCGGGAATACCCACAGTCCAGACCAGCCCCTGCCAACCGCGTTTGGCAACTTTCCAAGCCAGGGTCGCCATCGGCACTCCGGCGGCGGCAGTGACTTGTCCACTCTCATCAAACTCCAGCTGCCGTAAATAACGGGTACAGATTACTAAGCCGGGTAGGCCGCGATCGCTAATTAGCAGATTAGACCCAGCGCCCAAACGGGTGATCGGTAACCCTTCAGCGTTAGCCCACTGGACACAGGTCTGTAACTCGTCCACGCTGCGGGGGGCGGCAAACCACTCAGCCGGTCCACCCACCTTAAATGTCGTCAAGTCAGCTAGGGAAAACTGCGCTTTGACAATACAGCCCGTACTCGTTAGTTGCTTTTCAAGAGCCATGGAAAAATTTGGTTCCCTTACTGCTATGGCCCTTACACACTTGTTAGGGCAGTTTTCTCAGCCTGTTGAGCCTGATAATCCATGGCATCTGGTATGGCTTGATTTAAGTTACCTGCTGTGAGGAAGATGGCTAGATCGCCTGGCTGCAGGACCGATGCCAGCGTTGCTTTTACATCGTCTAGTGTGGCGGCGTAGCTCACCTGGCTGTGGTGTTCTCGAATAGTACTAGCAACGTCTTCGCCAGTAATTCCCGACGCGTTTTTTTCTCCAGCGCTATAAATGTCGGTAACAATGACATGATCGGCATCGCCAAAGGCGGTGGCAAACTCCTGTAGCAATGTTGTAATGCGGCTGTAGCGATGGGGCTGAAATATCGCTACCACACGGCATTGATTAATATCATTGAGGGCTTCTGTACTCTTCACTTTAGCCGCTGCCAAGGTGACTTTGATTTCGCTAGGGTGATGGGCATAGTCATCAATAAACAAGACATTGTTGTAAGACCCACGGTGGTCAAACCGCCGTTTTGCTCCTTCAAATGTCGCCATGATGGTTGCGATCGCATCTAACTCAATTCCTAGCCGTCGGGCCACAGCAATGGCAGCCAGCGCATTGCTCAGGTTGTGCCGTCCTAAAATGGGTAAATGCAGCTGTCCCAAACGGGTGCCTTGCTCCCAAATCTCTGCGGTTGTTTTTTGGGCTGTCTCACAGATTTCTGTGGCAATGTAGTCAGCCCCCGAATCGGGTCGCAGACTGTAGGTAACCCCCGGCTGAATGCGATTTAGCACAGTGGGGCAGTCGGCACTGCCAATCACCACCCCACACTGATCGGCAAAATGCTTAAAAATGCCAACAACCTCATCCAGGGTGCTGTAGTGATCTGGGTTGTCTAGCTCAATGTTAGTAATCACCCCAATTGCCGCTGACAGCTTAACCAAAGAGCCATCTGACTCATCGGCTTCGGCCACCATGTAGTCGCTAGTGCCAACATAGGCATTGCCCTGCCATGCAGACACTTCGCCCCCAATCACAATAGACGGATCAATCCCAGCTTTAAGCAATAAATATCCCACCATGCTGCTGGTTGTCGTTTTACCGTGGGTGCCTGCGATCGCAATTCCCTGGGTCTCGTTCATTAAAGCCGCCAAGATATCGGAGCGATGAAACATTGGACAGCCCGCTTCCACAGCGGCTTTGTATTCAGGGTTGCTAGGGCCAATGGCAGTAGAACAAACTACCTGAGGTAGTAAACCCTGAGGATTAGAAAGGATTTGAGTTGCCTGAGCAATATTCTCCGCCTCCTGACTCCAAAAAATGTGCACACCTTGCTCTTGAAGACGACGAGTGATATGCGTCAAGCGGCAATCGGATCCAGACACAGGTAGCTGACGCTGAGCCAATACATAGGCCAGAGCAGACATACCTATCCCACCGATGCCAATAAAGTGAAATGGTCTGCCATTAAAATCTACTGTCACTGGCATAAAACTCACCTCACAAACCACACACAGATATTTCAGGCGTATGATACCAGGAATCCACAGAATGACTACATATAGGCCCGTCAGGGTTCGTCATTTCGCGTAATTTACCCGGTGTCTATTCCTGCAGTTCAGTATTAACCATGAGGCCACTCAGCCTCATTAAAACGAACTTTGTCAGAACTTCACGCAGATTCTGAAGACTGACTTGTAAGCCAATACCGTGAGCAATTATACTTAATCTCAACATAGGATGATACTCCATTTGTTGGGTTCGGGAGCCAATTTATCCTACAGACTTGATTCAGACTTGACTGTAATATCTATGATCCCGAGCGGTTCAGACAATGAGATATCATTAGTTTTGCTAATGCAAACGCTATTTTGACGCAGTTGTACGACAGAGGGTAAGCGCAGTGATTAGAGTAGCTATCAACGGTTTTGGGCGCATTGGGCGCAACTTTTTACGCTGTTGGTTAACTAGAGAAAACTCGGGTCTAGATATTGTTGCAATCAACAACACATCTGACCCTAAGACGGCTTGTCATCTATTAAAGTATGACTCCCTACTGGGACGCTTGGACGAAGACGTTAGCTTTACTGATGACACCATTACCGTTGGTAATAAGACCATCAAGTGTTGTTCAGACCGTAATCCTAACAACTTGCCCTGGGGCGCCTGGGATATTGATCTTGTAATTGAATCGACCGGTGTTTTTGTTAGCGAAGAAGGCGCTCGTCGCCACATAGAGGCGGGTGCTAAGCAGGTGCTGATCACAGCGCCTGGTAAGGGGGGAAATGTTGACACCTACGTTGTTGGTGTCAATGACAGTGACTATGTTCACGCCAAAAATCCCATTATTAGCAACGCTAGCTGTACAACGAACTGTCTAGCTCCCGTGGTCAAAGTGGTTAACGACGCCTTTGGTATCATCAAAGGCACAATGACCACCACCCACAGCTACACAGGCGACCAGCGCATTCTAGATGCTAGCCACCGCGACTTACGCCGGGCCCGTGCTGCTGCAATCAATATTGTGCCAACTTCAACCGGTGCTGCTAAAGCTGTAGCTTTAGTGATTCCTGATATGAAGGGTAAGCTCAACGGTATTGCAATGCGGGTGCCTACACCCAACGTTTCTGTCGTTGACCTTGTTGTTCAGGTTGAGAAGAACACCATCAAAGAAGAGGTTAATGAGGCTATCAAAACGGCTGCAGCTGGTCACATGAAGGGCGTTTTGGGCTACACCGAAGAACCCTTAGTTTCTATTGACTATCGTAAGACTGATGAGTCTTCAATTGTTGACTCCAGCCTTACTCTAGTAATGGATGGTGACATGGTGAAGGTTGTTGCCTGGTACGACAACGAGTGGGGCTACAGTCAGCGTG
>JBHJIV010000149.1:0-2657 GCA_050043105.1 Leptolyngbyaceae cyanobacterium
GACCTGATGTAAAAACGAGCAGTGGATAAAGCCCTCTGCTGCTACGTCTGCCGACTCAAACCACCCCTGCGTTTTTGCTGTCTGTACATCAGCTGCCGGAGCAATACGATATAGCAGTTCCATTACAGCATCCCCCACAAAAATATTTAGTACAATTGTCTCAGTTCACAGTATCCCCATGTGTGGTCGCTACACCCAAACCCAATCGGGCAAAGACCTGGCCAGCGCTTTTCAGCTCGCCACAGAGCCAGACCCTCCACCGAGGTACAACATTGCTCCATCCCAGCCTGTTTCTGCCATTATCGCTGGGCGGGACTATCGTATTTTCCAGTGGGGACTGGTGCCTTCTTGGGCCAAGGACTATAAGATTGGCTACCGGCTGATTAACGCCCGTTCAGAAACTGTGGCTGAGAAGCCATCATTTCGAGCTGCATTTAAGCGGCGACGGTGTTTGATTCCTGCTGATGGCTTTTATGAGTGGCAGCGTGCGGCCAACAATAAGAAAAAACAGCCCTTTTACATTCATCTGAAAGCAAGATCGCTATTCGCTTTTGCCGGGCTATGGGAGCAGTGGGAAAGTGGCGATGGCAGCTATCTTGAAACCTGTACGATTTTGACAACAGAGCCTAACGAGCTGATGGAGCCTGTTCACAATCGAATGCCCGTAATTATTGCTAAGGCTGACTATGAGCGCTGGTTAACGGCGTCACCGGCCCAGGTACAAGGCTTAATGCAACCCTATGACGCAGATAAAATGGCCGCTTACCCGGTTAGCACGCTGGTAAATAGCCCACGTAACGAATCGCCCGACTGTATTGAACCTTTTGAAGGTTAGCAGGTCGTAATTGCTTAACATCTTCATGACTGCTGGGAAATTGATGCAGCCATTGCTCAGCCGACGCTAGCGCTATATCAATATCTCCTATAGATGAATTTCTTTTTTGAAATTGCAAAGTCGGTCTATTATGTCCTTCGTGTGTTCTGGTGCCGATAACAGCGAACACGTGACGAAACGAATGACTGTAAAGCGATCCCAGCGATTTCTAGCGATTTTTGTCAGTGTGGTGGTTTGCACATTGTTTTTAGTCCCTAGTGCCTGGGGACAGAGTCAAAACAATGAACCAATTGAACAGCTTCAGCAGCAGCGAGAAAATATTGAACAACAGCAGCAAAATTTAGAAACAGAACAAAATCGGTTACAAAATCTAGAAAGACAGGCGGCCAATCAACTAGATGGTCTACAAGACAGTATTACAGTTACAAACCTCAAAATTGAGGACACAGAATTTCAGATCGATCAAGCTCAAGAGCGTTTGAAGCGATTAGAAAACAGACTAACCATGGCCCAGGATGAGTATGAAACAGTGCGGCTGGGCGCAGTACGACGACTGCAGTTTATGCAGCGACAAAAAGATGCAGAGGGCTGGGCTGTATTGCTCAAAAGTGAAAACCTCAATGAATTCTTAGAGCGTCGCTATTTGTTGAGCAAAATTTATCAGGCCGACAGCGATTTTATGGCTGAGCTACAGGAAAAGGCTAACCTGATTGTGCGGCAGCAGCAGGGGGTGGAAGCGCAGAAAAACTCGATTGCGCTGTTACGACAGCAGCTGCTGGCCCGTCGCGATCAATATGAAGCTCAGGCTGATCAGCAAACTCAGCTGATTGGGCGACTTAAAGATAACCGCAGTGCTCTAGAAGCAGCTCAAGCTCAGCTGGTGCGTGATTCTGAAAGTTTGGCAAATTTGATTCGTCAACGGATTGCTGCTGCCAACGGTATTGTGCTGGGTACCGGGCAAATGGGTATTCCGACATCAGGGCAAATTACCAGTCGGTTTGGCTCCCGTGTGCATCCTGTGCTGGGCTATCGACGGTTCCATGCAGGTATAGATTTTGGTGCCGCCTACGGAACGCGGATCACAGCGGCTGACTCGGGTAAGGTCATTTTTTCGGGTTGGTATGGTGGCTACGGTAATTCGGTCATCATTGACCACGGGGGTGGTTTGACAACGCTGTATGCCCATGCCAGTCGACTCAGCGTTCGTGAAGGACAATCTGTCTTAAAAGGGCAGTCTATAGCAGCGGTGGGATCAACGGGGCTTTCGACCGGGCCACACTTACATTTTGAAGTGCGTCGTAACGGGAATCCGGTAGACCCGATGGGATTTTTGTAGAACTATGGGTCACTAATCTACTTAAAGGGAAGGAACGGACACGTATGGGCTGGATAAACCATGGCTGATGTCTACAGCAAGATCAGCCGATTCTTCATCCTGGTTATTATTGGATGTTTATTTCCTGTTAAAGCGGCTCTGGCAGACTCCCCATCAAATCAGCAGCTAGATACTGAACTAGAACTACCACCTGGCACGGTGGACAGCAGCCCTGTGCTACAGGAATGGTTAAAGACAACTCCCGATGTGTTAAACACAATTCAAAATGAGCCCAGCTTTCCATCAAGGCTGCAGATGAGCTATGCCCTATTCCCATCTAGCCGCGACGAGCGTGGTCTAGCCATTGGTGTTGAAGATGTGTTTGTAGGGGGCCTGCCTGTAACGGTCAATGCCGACTATGCTACAAACTTTGATGGTGAGGATACCAACCGCGAAGCTTACGGGGCGCATTTGCGATATTATCTGCTGCCACTGGGGGGATATGTA
>JBHJIV010000150.1:0-39880 GCA_050043105.1 Leptolyngbyaceae cyanobacterium
ACCGAAGATCTGAAATGAGAGACTCATCCAATGACTCAGGGGGGGCACTAACAGTAGTCAAAAGCACATACTCCTTAGATGGCAAAGAGCAATGGCTTCAGTCTAGCAATTCGGTACTTTTTTTGTCAGAAATCGCCTAACCTCCACCCCCATGGAAAAACTGGATTTGTACAATCCAGCCCTGATGACCTAAGGTTCAATTTATGGAGCCACTTTAGGTTAGATGAAACCTGGCAGTTTATCTCTGAAGATTGATACCTCTGAAAATTTGCTGTGCGATACTCGCTTCTCTGTCCTCTGCTCATTCTTATTGCTGTTGTGGGTTGCACTGCTACCGATCAACAAGCGGAAACGACATCTTCTACAGAACCTCAGGTCATTACTGAGGGTGTATCGGACAAACAGTGCTTTCGGAACGAGTATCCGTTTGAGGATAACCCAGAGCAAAAAGACGTTGAATCGCTCACTGTAGACATTCAGGGTGAGCGAGTGACAGGTGAGTATGACTGGACACCGGCCCTTAAGGGTGCTCGCACGGGCAGCTTCAATGGCAGCATCAGCGATGATGTGATTACAGCCGATTATGAGTATATGCAGGAAGGGCAATCGGGTGAAGCTGAGATTACAATCCGACTAGAGCCAGAACAGGCAGTTGTGGAAGGTGGCGTGCCTGAGCTTGGGTTAAACACAACGATAGTCCGAGTTGATTGCTAAGTTTATCGTTTACACCTTCTTTTATGGGTCTTTCTCCGTCATATCGTTTGGAGCCAGCGCTTTAACGCCAGAAATCTCCTAAGCAGAGTGAGTGGCAAGCACTATAAACCCCTGGAACACTCACGACTATTGGAGAGCGGCTGTGGGAATCCTGCGGACGCATCCACTTTTTACTGACAATCTCTCTGTATATTGATTTAGCGCTCATGTGGGCTGAAACTATCTCATCATAAAGTTTTCAGCCATAATCGTAGATTTCTGTTTAAATGCCCTTGCTAGGCCATCCTGTTTTTTTCTGAAACTCTCTCTACAAGATAGTTTCAGCGATCATGTGGCGGCTGGTGACAGCTTTGCTAGTTTTACCCCAACAACGCATGGTTCGCTTAGTCAAGTTGAAGTAATACCCAATCAGGCTTTGCTGACGTCAAAATGACTTATCTCATTATCAAATTGGCCACTTTATATAGAAGTTGTGCCCTTTGCTAAGAGTTGCTCAATGGTAATGCTCAGTTGGCCTAAGTTCACCGGTTTACTCAGGTATTCGTTTGCACCTGCCGCCAAGCAGCGGTCTCGGTCCCCTTGCATCGCTAGCGCTGTAAGTGCAATGATCGGGATATTAGTTAGTGTGGGCTCACGCCGGATGCGTTGCATGGCTTCTAGTCCATCCATTCTTGGCATCTGTATGTCCATCAATATTAAATCAGGGATATTGGCTAATACGGCGGAAATTGCCTGATAGCCGTCATTAGCCACCCGGACACGATAGCCTTTAGCCGTTAAGTAACTGTTGAGGACAGTAATATTATCTGGATCATCTTCAACTAGTAAAATTGTTGCTAGTTCCGCCTTAACTTGAGCACTGAGGTCTCCATGGCCAGGATTTTTCAGGTCTTGACCCGGTAAAGATGGAGTCACCGCCTCGCAGGGAAGCTCAACAGTAAAGATGCTACCTACGCCCACTTCACTGCTTACGTTCACGGTGCCCCCATGAAGTTCGAGGAGCTGTTTAACTAAAGCTAGCCCAAGTCCTGTACCTGCATATTGGCGGTTGAGGGCACTGTCAATTTGAACAAACGGTTTAAATAGCTTGTCGATATAGTCAGGACTAATACCAATACCGGTATCACTGACAATAAACTTTAAGATATTACTGGGAGGGGCCTCTACATCATCTGAAGTATTTACAAAAGAGAGTTGCTGTTGCCAAACAACCTCTAGAGTGACGCATCCCCCAGCAGGGGTAAATTTAACCGCATTGCCCAGATGATTGATCAACACCTCGCGGTTGCGCCGCTCATCCATAATAAATGCTGGCAGCGTATGGAGTAGCTTGGATTCGAGCTGTAGTCCCTTTTGGTGGGCTTGTTGTTTGACAACGGTCAAACAAAATTGGCACATGGGAATAACAGCTGTTGGAGCGCAGTTTAGCTCTAACATACCTGACTCAACTCGAGCTAAGTCTAGAATCTCATTGATTAGCTCTAGCAGATGGCGAGCACTGCGTTCAGTAGTCTGTAAGGCTTTAGTTTGTCTGGGGTTGAGATCACCTAAAATTTGTTCTTCTAGGGCCTGGTTCATGCCCAAAATGGTGTTGAGTGGAGTGCGCAGCTCGTGGCTCATGTTGGCCAGAAAATCATTTTTAGCTCGATTGGCGTAATCTGCCGCTTCTTTGGCAGCTACGAGATCGGCCGTGCGTTCTTCTACTTTTTGTTCTAACGTTTGAGAATAGTCTGCTAGCTGTTGGTTGGCTTGTTCTAATTTTTGATAATAGAGTTTTAGATTTTTCCAGAGTAAATGCATAGTGCTGACAATGGCGGTGCCCGTCAGAGCCAAAAGGGAAGGGAAAACAGGAATCCACCATCCGATCAAAAAAGCTAAATAAGCCCCGATAACCAGACTACTTAATAACAGAATAAGGGTTCCCACTAGCCACACCATACCGATGGCACTTCGCTGTCGATGGAGGCATACAATACCCTATAGGGTGCCACAGCTGGACCAAATCAAAATCCACAGATACTCAAAGGGCTCAGGCCATGTTTGAATCAGAGCCCGGTTGTCTAACGCGGCACTGATAATCTGGCTAGTCAGATGGGCATGGACTTCAACCCCAGTAATGGAGATTGCCTCACCATAGCTGTAAGGATTATAAAAGTGATCTTGCAGACTAGGCGCTGTCACACCAATGAGAACAATGCGATCTTGTAATAGATCGGGAGACAACTGACCGGAGAAAAACTCTCCCATTGAAATCATCTGAAAGGGGCAGCGTAAAGCAGTATCCGTACAGCTCACTCCTCTAAAATTTAGTAAGAGCTGATATCCAGCTGCATCGGCACCCACATAACCACCATCGTTAGATTGAAAGCGATGAAAAACAGATTGCCCTAATTTGTAGCTTTGAAGTCCGTTGATATTTTGTGGGTAAATATTTTCTGCAGCTAGATAGGTTAGCGCAAGCTTTGCTCCAAAGCTAAATTTGACTTGATCATCAACGGTGCGAAACGAAAGTAATCCCCGACGAATCTTGCCATCAGCATCAAGTACAAGATCAGCAATACCAACTCGATTGGTTTTTTCTAGGCTGGGTGGTGGTGCTATGGGAGCCCCTAAAACTTTCTCAATACCGATTAGCTGTGATGTTGATTCCATCACTTCTACCAGATCTTGATGACCGGGCTCTATGGGGAAATCTCGATAAAGGTCTAGACCAATGACTCTAGGGTTTTGCTCGGCTACCTTATCGATTAATTCGGCCATGAGGGCGTCGGTAAAGGGCCACCGTGTGCCCTCAGATATATCCTGCTCGGTAATGCTGATGATAACGATACGCGGATCGCTCTCTTCAAGAGGTCGTAATCGAAACCAGCTGTCAAGAGTGGCCCATTCTAATAGCTGAAACGCGCCCAAAAACTTTAAACCGACAATCAAGCCGGTAATACTGCAGGTAGATATAACAGACAGTCGCCATTGCCAAATTCTTTGTCCACGCTTAGACCGCATAAATTGAGGATTCACTAAGTTCAAACTTAAACTCTAAAAGTAGTGATGCAATCATTTGTCAACTGATGCTAAATTAACTTCTCACCCTGAAGTATCTATTAATCGACAGGATCTAATAGAGGTACAGTTCCCATTGTGTCGAGTCCGACAGACTGGAGTAATTCTTTCCAGGCTGCGATCGCATCTAAATTGTCCGGTTCAGCTATGCGCAGCTCAGCCAGCGCCTGCAGCGCATCAAACCATACCCCATTTCTGGCGTACCAGGCCCCTAGCTCAAACGGTGTTCGTTGAGAAGGCTGCGGTTCAATAAACATATCGGGGGAAATGCGTTTAATCCAACCTTCTATCACCGGATCATTGGGGTCAAGGATTTCACCACAGATTATGGCTAACGAGACTTTATAGTATTTATCGGACTCCAGTGCAGGAGCTGTTTCTGGAATCGGAAAACTGACAATTCCGGCTTCTTCCGGTAATTCAAATGTGGTGTGATAAACATAGTTATTGTCCTCATTTTCTAGTGAGAGAAACACTTGTTGAGCCGTTGTCTGAGGTAAATAGGCTAGAAATGTAGGATGTGCCGCTGTAGTGGTGCCTTGATTTGTGGGTGGCAGTAGTAAGGTTAAAGACGGCGTGGGCATGGCATTGTTGCAGAGCTGCCCCCGTCTACCGCCGGCACGATTAGTGCGGGGTTGGCCACTGTCTTCTGGAGGGATAAAGCTAAAGCTTTGGTCACTCACAGTTAGTCGCCTTGCCGCAGCTGTAGAGTTAGGAACAACGCAGGTCGTTCCACCCAGTAGACCAAACGCCCACAGGGAAATAAGAGCGACTCGCAATTTTTTTAGGTGAATAGACGGCATGACTAGTGGACCAACTATAGGGATTTATTAAGTTCGTTGATATGCGTTAAGTGTGCTGTTGCTGCAGTAGATTCCTTTGTGATTCCGATTGCGTCTTTTCTCTATTAAAGCCAGTTGCCAACCATAACAAAAGCAGCCCAGAAAAATGGGTGGTCGTAGGCTCCTTGCTTTAATGCCGCCAGTTGAGCCTGGCGGAGAGCTTGTGCTTTAGTAGTACCTGGCTGAGTCAGAGCGTCATAGAACTTAACCATGAGTTTGGCCGTAGACTGATCATCCACAGACCAAAGACTAGCAAGGGTGCTGTGGGCACCGGATCGTAGAGCTAAACCTGCCAGCCCTAACCCAGCTCGATTATCGCCTGCTGCTGTTTGACAGGCACTTAGCACCAATAGCTCGATAGGATTCGTTACACTGAGCTGTCTAGTTTGGAGTGCTTTACTCAGATCTGTAGTTTTAACCTTTTTATCCCAGGCCAGGATAAAGGTTTCATCTTGGTTAGAACTGAACTGACCATGGGTGATCAGATGTACGACAGAGGAATCAGATTGTTGTAGCTGTGTTTGCAAGTTACGTTGAGTAAAGTCTTGATTGAGAAAGATTTGAGCTGGCACCTGGGCAGCAATCTGTTCTATTTCAAGGGATGCTGCAGACAGCTCTGAAAAGCCTTGACGAGCCTCCGTCAGCCCTCCCAGCAAGAGTTGAAACTGCTCGAAGTCCAGAGACTGGGCATCGAGCAGCTGTAGGCCAGAGGTAATGGCAACACTATATTTCTCAATCAGATAGTGGTTACCGTCGTGGAGTGCGGCAATAGGGAAGCTGCGCAGGAGACCATCTGGGACAAAGACAAGCGTTTGGATATCTTGCGTAAAGTAAATTTCAGCCGGTCTAATTAGCCAGTCATAAAGCTGTTGCGAAATTTGTAGTCGTAACTGACTTGGGAAGGCCAAACTGAGGGCTTGTCGCATCTCGGTTAGGCTGTGTTCGATTTCAGTCTTGGGTAGTACGGTTTCATAGTAATGCAAGGGCTGTCCCTGCAACGCAAGAACAACTGCCAGCCGGTCTGGCAAAACAATGGGATATAGAACAGCGGCCGCCGCATCGATTTGGTCAATTTGCTGGGGTTGTACATCGAGACAGGCAGACTGGAAGTAATTGTCTAACTGAGCTAACTGGAGCGATTCAATCACGTTGCGGGCTTGTTTGAGATTGTCTTGACTGACTTCTGTTTGGCCAGACGGTGGCGCTAGCAACAGGGTGACAAATGCTCGATAAACCGGTTCCACTTGTTCACGAAAAGAGAATTGCACCTGGGAGTTAGCAACTAAGTCAGTCCGTAAAAGCCCCAGCTGAGTGATGGCTTCTGTATAAGCTGAGATCGCACTCCCACGCTCTTTTGTCTGAGTACAGGCAATATCCCCCCGACACAAAATTCGCCCGAGCTGCCACTGCCACTGATAGGCAATCTCTGAGGCGTTAAGACCCTGGAGCATGGCCAGGGCTTTTTCTGTTAGCTCCTGGGCATCAGACCATTGGCCTGCTTGTTCATAGACTTGGCCTAGCTGACCCAGAGCATAGGATTCTGCCCGCACGTCGCTGAGTTCCTGAGCCTGATGAATTGCGATGGACAGTGTTTGGACCATCTCAGGAGCCTGGCTAGTAGAGATGGTCTGAGGCGCTAACTGCAGCAGACTTTGGACAAAGTTAACGCGGGCATAAATGGCTGAGCGACTAGCGGGTAAATTAGGCAACCGCGCTTGAATGTCAGGCAGGAGTGCCTGGGCAGCAGCGATTTGATTAGTATCAATCAGCAGACTGAGCTGGCTGAGCTGGGCTTCGACTTGTGCGATCGCACTTGTTGCCTTAGCCGCCGCCTGTCCATAGGTGTCCAATGCCTTAGAATTTTCCGACAATCCTTGCCAGGTATGCCCCAGCCCCAGCAGCACGGCACTAGTATCTGCCCCCTCACCCAACTGCTGAGTCATGGCCAGGCTTTGCTCTAAAACATCTAGAGACTCTAAAAACGCACCCACCTGCTGCAGTGTCATCCCCAGGCTTTGTAACGCTTTCGCCTTAAGCAGCGAATCAGACTGAGACTGGAGCTGTGTGTGGATGTCTTCTAGCCGTATGCGCGCTTGCCGATATAGCCCCAGACTTTGCAAAGCCTGAGACTGGTTAAGCCGAGCGCCCAAGGTACCTCTAACATCATCAGTCTCCTCATAAAGAGCCTCCGCCTGTTGCCAGCTGCTTAGGGCAGCCTCTGGATTGCCTGTTGCCAGTTGGATACTCCCTTGAGTGTTCCAAACTTGAGCCAGAATCAGTGCGTTTGAGGTGGCATTAGTGGCTTGAAGTAGCTCTAAACTTTGGGTAATGGCTGTTTCTGCCGCCTGCCACTGTCCCAGTGCTTTATAGGCCGAGGCCAGATAACTCAAACTCAGGGCTTGATTTGGCTGATTTCCTTGAGTCTCGTAGGTTTGAGCCGCCTGCTGCCAAAGGTCAATAGCGTCAGAAAATTGGCCCGATTGATAATAGCGTCTGCCTTGCTCAAGCGGGCTGGCGGGTGAGACATCTTGAATTTGAACTTGAGCCGCTGTATCAACGGCTACCGCCTCAGTAGGCAACATAGTGGGAACAATTGCTAACCAGAGACCTAATCCAAACCAACACAGGATTCGATAGATCAACCGAGGAGATAATTTTCTGATACTAATCATTTTCTTCTCCTCGCACATGTGTTCGAGGATTGCAGCTAGTTGGCCCTGCATATGAAGCTGAGCGGGTATCTGTTGAAGCGACAAGCGTCACCTGACCCCTGGCATCCACCATCATTTCTGTTGCTTCTGTGAGGGGAGTGTAGGAAGTCGTGCTGGCTGTTTTAACCTCATTTTCAGTCTCTAACGGACGCCAATCTTCCCAGACAGCTGAACTGTTGGGTATATCTGGTGAGTCTGGCAACCCGCTACGTCCGCTCACCGTTAGCGAGTTATCCATCGCTACCAAACAGCCGGTAGAAATTTGGTTGCTCGGGTCAACTGGTTCAACCGGCAGCTCAACCAGCCCCTGGCTAGGCTCCAGGTCAGGGGTATCTAACTGAACAACGCCATCCACCCCAAGCTCAGAACTGGCGGTAATGTCACTCTCAAGAGTTAGAAAATCTCGAAATTCTAGTCCAAGGAGAGCCTGGGTCGTAATCTCAATATTGCCCCCATCCCCTTGCACTGCATTCGCAACAATATCGCTGTTGTCTAGTCCTAAAATGATGGGAGACTCAATGATAATGTTGCCACCCGTAGCCTGATTCGTAGCGTTTGTTGAAATTAGCGCCCCTCGACGCATGAGCAGGAGACTGTCGGCACTTAGAAAAATATTCCCCTGATTACCAGCCGCTACATCGGCTTGTAACATGCCATCATCGCTCAGGAGAATCTGGTCTGCCATAATCGTCAGATTGCTAGCATCTCCCCGTCCTAGACTGCTGACACTGATCAGTCCTTCATCTTCTACCTGCAGTTCTTCGACCACAATGTCAATGTTGCCAGCAGGAAACGCTGTATTGCTGATGGCGCTAATCTGACTCTTATTTACCGACCCGAAGGGAAGAACTCCACGTACTTCAATTTCATTTGCCTGGAGCATAATATCTCCAGCCTCTCCAGTGCCAGATGTCGAGGTCGTGATCCGAGCTCCAGCTTCAATTTGTAAACGATTCTCGATCTGTATATCCAGGGTTCCAGCATCTCCCTGGGAATCAGCTGAAGTGCTAGCAAATATGCCAGAAAGAGTTGCATTTAGTTCACTTGACCCGATAAGTTCTACGTTACTGGCTTGAAAAACAATGGAGGCCGCATCTCCCTGACCAAATGATCCACTATTAATTTGAGCCCCATTAACCACACGCAGTGTGTCGACCTGTAGATTAATAGCCCCAGCATCTCCGTCAGCTCCTGAAGCCGAAACGATGGATGAGAACGGTCCTGACAGCTCAACAATGTCTGCTTGAATGGCGATGGCACCCCCATCCCCCCGGCCAAATGTAGCGCTGGAAAGTGAGGTTCTTCTAGAAGTACGAAGTGTTTCAGTATTAAGGATCAAGTCTCCGCCTTGCCCTGTGCCATTGGGTAAAACCTGGGTAAATAAACCGGTGAAGTACCCTATAAAAGGATCATCGTTTTCTAGGTTCACATCATTGGCAATAATGGTTAAGTTGCCACCATTGCCAGCCCCCGAAATATCGTTGGCGATAAAGGCACCGTAAGCTATTTCTAATCTCTCTGTTTCAAGTAATAGATTACCAACGTTGCCGGTACTTCCCAATCCCCCTTGATTGAAAAAAGCACTGGGAAATAGTCTAGACTGACTGCCACGAATTTCAACCGATTCAGAAGCTCGGACGCGAACGTCCCCACCCGGCTCTGCGCCCAACACATTACTGATAATGGCTGATGTCTCAAGAACAGCGAGGTTACCCGCTTGAAAATGAAGGTTACCACTGCCCTCTCCACTCACATCGACTGACGCGGCTTGAGTAAACGTGAGATCGCCAAAACTGTCTATGGTTGCGTAGTCTACTGTTAATCCATTGGTTGCGGATATCAGTGAAACTGTACCTGATTGAGCAACACTGCCCAATTCGACACGACCCTGGTTAGCCGTCAGGTTACCGCCCTCAACTAAAATATCTCCACCAATTATGGCTAAAGTCTGGTCAGCGTTAACTTGTAGGCCCACTGGACGATTATTTTGAATCGGCGACAACGTACTAAAATCAAGTGTCAGGCCATGACCAGGGCCTAATACCGTAATCGGCCCAGGATTAGGCCCCAAGCCCAGCCCTACTGGAGTCGATACCGTTAGTAGATGAGCTGGGGCAATCTCGGTGGCACTAAATTCAATAGTGTCACTAAAGAGAATACTCTCAGCGGTACTAGCCACAAAGGACCCACCGATATTCAGCGATGCATTTTCGCCAAAGACGATGCCATTGGGATTGAATAAAAAGACATTCGCCGCACCATTGGCCTGGACTAGACCATCTATATTAGAAACGTTATTGTCAGTGATACGCCCAAAGATATTTTCAATGGTGTTAGCGTTATTAAAAATTGCAGAGCCATTGGTGGGGACAGAAAACGTATCAAAGCTGTGGAACAGATTATTGCCCGCGCGATCGCCATTTTCAATGACAAAGTTTTGATTGTCAGATGAGGTGACGCTGGTGGAAAGACTGCCGTCGGAACTGATTTGGGCATAGGCATGAGGTGAAATCGCACCTAAACCAGCCATGAAGCTTGTTATGATGAGAAAATAGGAGCGCCTGTCGCTCATCGCCTACACCTCATCCGATAAGGAAACGCAAAAGCTACGCAGATCACTTCGTTAATTTCTATCTCTTTGGTTTGGATGAAAAGCTCACCACCATATCTATCTCCTTGGGTGTTAGCTGATAATTGCTCACCATCAAGAAGTTGTAGAGAATCCGTTGTAATACTCATGTGCTTCCATTCCCAGTGTGATTAAATCTTGCATTGGTAGATATGGAGATCTGCCTTTCTTGAAGTTAAACACCCCTCTTACGTGATCTACTCACTTCTAGCAACGTTGCCTGAGTCAGCTGACTATCACTAAAGTCTGAAACATCGTAATAACCCAAGATTAAACCCTGCTGAGATAGATAGAAGGGATATCGTCAAGTGATCTGCGACAATACCCAGTTTAATACGTCCGCCTGTTGCTGTTAGGTTGGCTCCTGAAAGGGAAACATCATTATCCAACAGTAGCTAAAGACGGCATTTTGAGACCAACCGAGTCATATAGACTACAATTAAAGCTAAGATTATTCATTTTTATTAAGCTTTGGGCAATTTTCTTAAAGATGCTTCTGATTTAGAGCATTTACCTAATTTTCTTAAATAAGAAAGTTAAAGAGAGTTTAACCGCTGTTAATTTAGTAGGATGCATTTGTAGAACACGCTGTATGACATCCTCTTCTCGAGAAAATCATGCCAAGAATCAGCAATGTCTGAGTGTTAACCCCCTACGATGCTGCTTCCACCTAAAAGACAATACCTAACTGGTAGAGCTATTTTTGTATATGAATAACTTGAAACAGTAGCTTTCTTTGAGAAAGTTATTTTATCTGGATATTCGATAAAGAGAACTTAGGTAAGCAGATTTCAGAGCAGTTCCTGAAATAATACCAATCATCGACTTAAAACGCCTAAATTCCGCATGAGAGCAATATGAAAATCTACTCATGAGAACTACTTTCATGAGAAATCTTTCATTTAGTTTAAGGAGGTTAGCTCAGCAGTGGCTGGCTCGGCTATGCTGTAAACCTCTGGACTGCGGAGCTGCACCACTCAATACTATGAATAAACCGTTAGAACTTGGGTTAAAGGAGCAAACTTATCTTCGCCGGTGACTAATGCTCTGACACGGGCAGCGGTAATTTGTATACCGCGTAGACAAAAGTAGATATGACTGGGCTCTCGGTTAAGCATTTCAATAATTTCGAAGGAGAAGAGGATAGGTCCCAAATCAGCCACTTCGACAAGTTTAACAAGACCTAACTCTCCTAACCGCTCAGAACGTAAGCGTTGCGCTTGATCGTGATGGCCCATAAAGGGAAGCTGTATCGAACGCACACCTGTTTGCAGCGTATTTAAGGTGGTGGCGTAGCTAGCCATACTAATGAATAGATCAGCTTTAGCCATATGACTCAGCAAATCGGGAGTATACCGTTCCACAGAAAGATTGGAACAGCATGCCGCTGCTTCACGCAAACGACTGTAAACATCCTCAGGTGCAAAGGGGCCCGCAAACACTCGAATATCGTGGGGAATTTTATCTTCTAGATACTGACTGGTTTCAGCAATACAGTCCAGCAGTTCATACCCAAAATGGCCACTACCCATACTGACTAGAATCATGGGTGGATCAGCCTTAGTTCTAGGAGCAAACTCACGATCAATATCGGGCACAACATACCCTGTGTAGTGAATTTCACAGGTGAGATCTTTAACTCGCGAAAAGCTCTGATTAAAAGCAATAAAACTAGGATCTCCATGGATTAGCAGCTGATCAAAATAGCGATTAATCAGCTGACACACATCCATTTCATATCTGGTGTGATCTTGTCTGGCGACAACAATATCACGCACACTACAAATTGTTTTTACACCATGCTCTTTGGTCCACTTAAGTAACGGAATCAGCTCAGTAAAAAACTGATGATGACCAAAGGGAAACTGTTCGAGCATAACGGCATCGGGATGGATGCGATCGCAAAGTTCTAATAACAGATCGCGCCGACGCTCCAGAGTAGCACTACCTTCCAAAGCAGGTGCCATACCCTGAAAGGCAAAAATATCTACTCCAGATCGAACAACGGGTAAATTAATGAGTTTTATCCCTTGAGGAATAGGAAACTCGTGAATAGCTTGCCCCCCATTGACAAAGTAGACTTGAAAATCCTGCATTAAACCACGGGCAATCGCTATGCAGCGGATCAGATGCCCCATATCCGGCGTATGCTGACAATAAAATAGTAGAGTTTTCATGAAAATTCTCTTAGAGTTAGAGACTGGTAGAATATCTAGACAAACGCCGCCTCAAAGCTCGTTATTTGATAAGAATCTTCAGAAAAAGATTGGGCAATTTCTACCGTAGCCGCAGGAACATCTGCAGAATAAGTGTAGAGATGAGTAATCCCTAACGTTTGTAGTTGCCAAGCCAGATAACCAGCCTGCAAAAACTGATGAAACTGATGCCCTTTGCCACTTTTTAGATAACGCTTTAAGGTTTTTAAATAGGCTGTGCTATCTTGCTCAAACAATGCAACCTGAGTATTCACTAATTCTTTTTCTTGATTTTTATCAAACGTTGGAAGTAGCGATGGCAGATAGGTAACCGCAGATTTAACCCGAGCTATATCACAATGAATGACTGATTCTAATGGATGTCTTAGAGAGAAAATATGTAGCTTGAGTCCTTGTCTTTCCAGTTCTAAGATCTCATTGAGAATAAATGTCTCTGATGCTTTCGGGAAAGTTTCGAGCACAAGGCCAGTTAAAGGCTGCATAGTAGTCCTAGTTAAATCACAACTGAATGTACTGAATCCAAACGCAAATATTCGCTACAGTGCGCAAATCAGTGTCAATGCAGAGAAAACTGCTGATATAAACGCAGCTACTGCATTTATGACTAATGTCATTAAGATCTCCATGAATATATTGTTAGAATCCATTCATGGAAGCGCCTTTCATGAGAAATATCTCAAGTAGTTTCAACCTTGAGTTAATTTTCCACGAGAGAGTGCCAAGCTAGAGTGATGAACTGTTACTCTAGAGCAGTAGTTTTAATGAAAAAACCAAGACTTACAATAAAATTACGCTTGGTATCCGCTTAGGAAAGTTGTCAATGAGACGGATTTTGATTGCTGAGGACGATCCCCGCATAGCCTTATTCCTGGAACAAGGTCTAAAAGCCAATGGATTTATGACAAAGCTGGTCAATACAGGGACTGAAGCTCTTGTTTGCGCGTTGGAAGGCACCTTTGATCTGATTGTGCTTGATTTAGGTCTACCCGGACAAGAAGGATTATCAGTCCTCAAAGATTTGCGCGGTCAGGGCTGTCAGATTCCTATTGTGATTTTGACTGCCCGCGATACGATAAAGGATAAAGTAACAGGTTTTGAACTGGGCGCCGATGACTACGTTACTAAACCGTTTAGATTTGAAGAGCTATTAGCCAGGATACGAGCCCGATTACGGACAACCCCGTCTACAAATCCTGACCATGATTGGATTCTCAGTCACCACGGCGTTGTGCTTAATCTACGCACACGATTGGCCCGAGTGGGTGAACAGGTTATAGAACTGTCTGTCCGTGAGTTTACCATGGCAGAAGCTTTCATGAGTTCTCCAGGTAGAGTACTCAGCCGCGAACAGCTGCTAGATAGGGTTTGGGGATATGATCACGCTCCAGGCTCAAATATTGCAGATGTCTATGTCGGCTATCTTCGTAAAAAGCTAGGAAGCAATCTTATTGAGACTGTACGCGGTATGGGATACCGAATGCCTGTTTAGAGAGAATTTTTTTGTTAAATACAAAAGTTCTCACTTAATACTTAAATAAAGCAACAATATAAGCCCTTTTTTATAATGTTGAATTGATAAATTTAGCGGTTTTATCCTTAGAGCTACTGTTTACGATATAAAGATACTGAATCTCTTGAGAGCAGCTGACTTACAGTCTATGATTTTTGTTGCTGTCCAATATAGATTGTTTGGAGCATTTTGAGCATGTATAGCAGCCTAAATGTTCTATTCATCGTAGCGTCAGAGAATGATGTGATTCCTGTATTACAGGAGTTTCATAAGAGTGGGCTCCACCCAGTTTGGGACCAAGTAAGCACAGCTGACTCACTCCATACCCTGCTGCCTCACCAATCTTGGCAGGTCATCATTGCAGACTACGATTTACCTGAGTTAGGTGCCTTGGCCGCCTTATCTATTGTTCATAAAAGTCAGCTTGATATTCCTTTTATTGTGATTTCGGGTGTTGCTGGCGAACGCTTGGCTGTAAAAATGCTAAAGGCGGGTGCCCATGAGTATCTAATGAAGGAAGATTTAGCTCTTTTACCAGCGATTGTAGAAAGGGAAATGCAGATGGTTTCTCTTCTTTCAAAGCGTAATCAGGAGATAATCGCCTTAAAAACAGCAGAGGCCACCTATCGCACTATTTATAACAACGCATCAGAAGGAATCTATCAGAGTAGTCCTGAAGGTTGTTACTTAATGGCCAACCCGTCACTGGCCCGTATATATGGCTATGCATCTTCTAATTCCCTTATCACCGAATTAAATGACATTAAACATCAGCTATATGTGAACCCGCAACAGCGAGAAGAATTTGAGCAGATTCTGATACAACAGGGCTACATCTCTGGATTTGAGGCAGAGGTCTATCGTCGGGATGGGACAACCCTATGGATTTCTGAAAATGGGCGTCTGGTCCGAGATGAGCAAGGTTACCCCATATACTATGAAGGGTTTGTTACTGATATTAGCGATCGCAAAAAGGCTAAACGAGAACGAGAATGGTTCATTAACCTATCCCGCAATTTACTCTGCCTTTTTAGTTTGGAAGGTGATTTTACAGAAGTCGACCCAGCTTGGGAAAAAGCTCTAGGCTACGACTCAAATGACAAACAAGCTCAGCAACAACTCCAACATCTCAACCAAGCCTTAGAAGTCCAGGTCAAAGAACAAACTAAGGCATTGAGCATAACACAATCAGCCGTAGATTTTGCTGCTGACTGTATATTTTTAGCACGTGCGGATGCAAGTTTTCATTATGTCAATAACACGGCCTGTGACAAGTTGGGTTACAGCAAAAAAGAACTTGCAAGCATGAAAGTTTGGGACATCAATCCGGCTATTTCACCCAAAAATTGGCTAGATGCTTGGCAAGTTCTCAAACAGCAGAAGACGTTTACCACTGAATCACAACATCGGACCAAGGATGGCACTATTTATCCGATTGAGATTAATACAAAATATCTAATCTTTGACGGTGAAGAATACTGCTTTTCTTTTGCCAGTGATATTAGCGCGAGAAAACGACTTGAAGCCGAACGCCAATTAGCTGTAGCCATCCTTAAAATAGAAAATACATTTCGCCAGCAAATTCTAGAAAATATGGCAGAGGGGCTGTGTGTTTGTCATCCGATCCCTGAGCCTCCGTTTATCCACCACACAGTCTGGAATCAGAGAATGCAGGTGATTACGGGGTACTCTCTTAAAGAAATCAATTGTCTAGGGATGATTCCGGGTTTAGCAACTGATGCAGCCGAATCAAGATCCTATATCACTCGCTATGTAGAACAATTACAAACAGAAGGCTGTTTTGTCGATAGAGAAGCTGAGATTCAACGCAAAGATGGTCAGCAGCGCACAGTTGAGATCTCTACATCAGTTTTATCTGGCTCTGAGGGACAACTTACAATCCTCTCTCTTATTCAAGATATTACAGAGCGTAAGCAGCGCCAGGAAAGTGCCCGTCTGTTAGCCGCTGTGGTTGAATCAACCGACAATGCCATTATTACCAAAAAGCTAGATGGCACTATCACCAGCTGGAACTCAGCCGCTGTAAATTTGTTTGGTTATACGGAAGCTGAAGCCATCGGACAACCCATTGCTATTCTCTTTCCCCGAGATCGTCTGGATATAGAATCTCAAATAATTGCCCGTCTAAAAAATGGGGAACGGATTAAAAATCTTGAGACTGTCAATCTGCATAAAGACGGTTTTCCCATACAGGTCTCAGCTACTATCTCTCCTTTGAAGGATGAAACTGGACAGGTTGTAGGAGCGTCTAAGATCATACATGACATCACCCAGCAAAAACAAGTAGAGATGCAGCTACGGTTTACCAATGAAGAACTGATGCGAGCGACTCGTCTCAAAGATGAATTTCTAGCCAACATGAGTCATGAGCTGCGTACTCCTCTGAATGCCATTTTAGGGATGGCAGAGAGTTTACAGGAGCAGGTTTTTGGTCAGCTTTATGAGCAACAAGTTAAACCACTGGAGATGATTAGACGGAGTGGCAATCATTTATTAGAACTCATTAATGACATTTTAGACTTGGCCAAAATTGAGTCTGGTCAAGTGGAGTTAGCCCTCAAACCGACGACGATTGTTCCTCTGTGTCAGTCAAGTCTGGATTTTATTCAACAACAAGCTAACCAAAAACATATTCAAGTTAAGGCTCAATTTCCATCCTGCGCACTCAATGTCTCTATTGATGAGCGGCGAATTCGTCAGGTACTGATTAACTTGCTCAGTAATGCTGTCAAATTTACGCCAGAAGGAGGTCATGTTACCCTCACCGTAAATCTCCTACGGCAATCACCAGAGATGAACCATAGTCTGCATATTGCTATCAGTGATACCGGGATTGGCATCGAGCCTAAACACATCAGCAAGCTGTTTGAGCCCTTTATTCAGCTAGACGGGGCTCTAAACCGTAAATACTCAGGTACAGGTCTGGGATTAGCTTTGGTAAAACGAATTGTTGAGCTTCACGGTGGTGATGTGGGAGTCACTAGTCAAATTGGCAAAGGTAGCTGTTTTACAGTTGTTTTACCTGGTATCACTGTGCCTGTATTTCCTCCAGCAGAGTCTCCTGACTCGTTATCCTCATCCCAATTTCACCAAACTAGCCCCGCTAGAATTTCTTTAATCTTGCTAGCTGACAACAAAGAAGCCAACATTATAACAACCATGAGCTATCTGAGAGCAAAAGGGCATCGTATCCGGATTGCTCCGGATACTCAAGCCGTAGCCGCTCTGAGTCAAGCTGAACACCCTGATGTCATCTTGGTGGATAGTCAACTATCAGGGGATACTCAACTATCAGGGGATAGTCAACTATCAGGGATACACACTTTAGATGCCATCCGACAGATTCGGCTGACTCCAGCGTTAGCCAATTTGCCCATGATTGCCCTGATGGCACCAGCAATAGACTATGAGCAAACGCAATACCATGCTGCCGGCGTCCATCATATTCTCAGGAAACCTTTTAAGCTCAAGCAACTGCTTGACACCATACAAAAGCTTCATAGCAGCTCTTAGCAATTCTACAATCCGGTGCTGATCATTACGCTAGACAGCGGCCCCTGAAATCGCTTACTCAAACGATCCGGTTAGTAAAACTCCATAGGATAGATTTGCGTACATCGCTAATATTTGCTAGCAACAAGTCAGAAATAACGTATTTTTATGGTAATTATAGGTATCTCAGCCTAAAACACTGTAAAAGATACTTTAAGGCTAGGAGATGATGCGTGACGGCCCCAACTATTCTGATTGTCGACGATGAGCCAGATAACTTTGACGTTATTTCTATCTTACTAAGCAATCAAAACTATCAGTTTCATTACATCGATAATGCGCAGGACGTCATTAAGTCCCTCAAGGTTATACAGCCTGACCTTATTCTGCTAGACGTAATGATGCCAGATATCAATGGCATTGAACTATGTAAACAGATCCGGACTATTCCTACATGGCAGTCTGTGCCTATCATCATGGTCACCGCCTTAACTAGCAAAGCTGATTTGGCCCGTTGTTTGAATGCAGGCGCTGACGATTTTATTAGTAAACCGCTGAATGGGTTAGAGTTGCGGGCTAGGGTGAAATCGATGCTCCGGATTAAAGACCAGCATGACCGGCTTCAAATCTTGCTGCGGTTTCGAGAAGATATGGTTCATATGCTGGTTCACGATCTACGTAATCGTCTAACAGATGTGTTATTGGGTGTTGAGTTTCTTGAACTAGAAGTCGATGCCTCAATGAGACAGCGGCTGGAAAAAGTGTATGAGTCAGCTCAAGGACTACAGCTTTTAATTGACGATCTGTTAAAAATTGCACTGTTAGAATCTGGCAATATTCGCTTAAACCGCAGAGATGTAGATATTTATCAGCTTATTCAGTCTGTGATTGAGAGTTTTAGTGCGATCGCAGCTCAAAAAAATCAGACACTGATCAGCAAATTTCCTGATGCTTTCCTGAATCATGTTCTCATCGATGCCACATTGATGTACCGAGTATTAGATAACCTTTTGTCAAATGCCATCAAGTTTTCACCAGAAAACAGTGACATTATTGTGAATGTAGATGACACCCAATCAGGTAGCCTCATAATACAAATTATTGATTCAGGGCCTGGTGTCCCCCATGAATTACGGCATAAGATTTTTGAAAAGTATGAGATTGGCACCTTGATTCCCAATGTCTCCCAGGTTGGCTTAGGGCTTGCTCTATGCAAAATGATCATCAATGCTCATCAAGGTGACATTTATGTTAAGAGTAACTCCCCAAAGGGAGCTATCTTTGAAATTGCCTTAGCCCAACCTTCTGTACTTTCGATATCGAGTAACAATAGTCTCTCAAACTAGCATCACAAAAAATATCAGAATGGTATCTACAGTGATTTTTTATCTCTTTTTCTTAAGTGAAAGAACTTTCATGAAAGTTCTTTCACTTAAGAAAAATCTCACAATAAACTTATAACATTCTTAAAAGTGCCTGTTAAAGTTTTCAGTAACATCGCTTAGGGTTAATGTTGAAATAACTACGGCTGATGCTTACATCAGGGAATTATTTGCTCGGACTTAACCTACTTTCTACTTCGCTAGAGTGATGCTTGACGATTGAGCGTCTAATGTACCTCTAGCAAAAGTAAAATTTAGATATGGATTAGCATTTTATCAAGCACTTGCTATCGAAGTAAACAGGCGCTTTACTCCGTATTTAAGAAGGTTATCAAAAGGTTTAAGCTATTTTGATGGAGCCAACATTTAGATTAGAACGCTGGCTCCATCAAGTCGTTATAACTTGTTATAAAAAAACCAAAAAATAACAACAACCTAACGGTATTTATCTCTGTGTCGGATATATATACCCCTTGAGACCGGGGCAATAGAATAACAAAACGCGCGGCTTCGCCATCTTTTTATGTTAATAGATTACGAACTATCTCAGATTCAAACTGTTGAACATCTTATCAAAATCTGGACTGCTCGATATGTTCCTAACGTGTCGGCACTAGCACTAGATAACAACCAAGCTATCCGTGACCGATTACGTCTGACAGCATCTAAGCAAGGTCGCATAAATACAGCCAATAAATTACACAAACACCTAATTGAAGATCAATGTAGTCTAGCCGCTGTTAGAGCAAGAGAGCTTTACTCTTACTATGATGCGTCAACCTTTGAGGAAACAGTGAACCTGGCTCAATTTACTAGCCGTATTTATTTAAAACTAATGGAGGTTTACCAAGGGTCAACTCCGACAGTTATTTCTTCACAAACTGCATCAGATCTATCGTTAGAAACATGGGGAATACCTAACGTAGATGAACTTGCATTAGAGTTAGGTCTTTTCTTATTGGAGTTAAAGGAACGGTATCGATCTGCTAAAAGCTTGCAGTCAGTAGGCTTTATGTCTACTCAGATCACACTTAGCAATGAATTAATATTGGGGCAGCTAGCACCCACAGAGCAAGTTTTTATCAACTGTTATCTTAAATTCCTTGAGGAACAAGTCTCCTTACCCTGGCAGCGTGTCTGTACCGCAACCGCTAACTATACTCTGACATCCAAAGCGTTTAGCATTGTTGAACGCATGCTACCTCTAACGACAGAGATTTCAACCACAGTCTACGAACGCTGGTCTAAATCATTTCAGACCTACAGTAGCCGCAGAGGTGGCATCAACAATCCAGGGGTCAGACACTCACTTATACGTGACTTAGATATGTTTCAAGCCTATCTATGGCTGTGTTTTTTGGAAAAGAATACAGCTTTTATTGATCAAGAATTATCAGCCATCTGCAGCATTGTTCTGAATGCATTAAAGGTTTCTTGGGAGATGATCATAGAAGGAGTCTTTTTATTGACAGATGAAATCATGCAACGTTTAGATCCTGAACTACAAGAGTTAATTAAGCCCTATATTAGAGCGATGATTAAGACTTTCTCAAAACCCTTGAATATTACAACTAATGCGATCGCTGATTTAAGAAGATGACTCGAGCAGTGGCTGGTTAACGGCTTCTCACAGCTAAAACCATCCCGAGGATCAGCAACGCCCAAATAATTATTCAAGATAATCGGTAGAAAAGATTCAAACAATAGTCTATCAGGTTAATAAAAGAGCCATCTACTATTTGGCACATTGGTGCATCTAACAAGCGTGCTATCACTACTGAGAAGTATAGTTAAGCTGCACCTAGCGATTGCTATCTAAAGCTTTTAGCAATTACCACCGTTGTGGACTGTGTAAAGCTATAACTTTTATTGGTCGATAAATAGAAACTGTCTGCTTACTCGCTCTCGTTATGGAAAATCTCATGGTACAACGGTTACGAATAGGAATTGTTGGCACCGGTATGACTGCCAACGTAATTGCCCAAGCCATTGTCGATTCGGCCATGGCCGACCTGAGCGCCATAGCAAGCTGTCGTCTAGAAATAGCCCAGACTTTTGCTCATAAATATGGAGCAGCCCAGGCTTTTGATTCATGGAAAAAAATGCTGGCTTGGGAGGGTATTGACGCAGTTTACGTTGCTGTTCCCACCATAGCGAAAGAGGCAGTTTGTATCGCTGCAGCCCAAGCGGGAAAGCATGTACTAGCTGATAAGCCATTTGCTGACTTAAACAGTCTAGAGTGCATTACCATTACTTGTCAGGTTAATAAGGTGGCCTTTATGGATGCCACTCACTTTGTCCACCATCCCCGCACCCAACATATTCACACCCACGCTCAGAACAAGATTGGAGTTGCCCAAGCTGTACGCACATCCTTTTTCTTCCCAACTGTGAACAAACACAGTAACCTTCGCTTTACCCCTGAGGTAGAGCGTACAGACACGCTGGGTGATATGGCCTGGTATGCTATGCGGGCAGTTGTCGAGTTTTTACCCGATACTCCCCTTAGAACGGTTGAAACCTTTATTCAGCGAGACGATAAAACCAATACCATTATCCGAGCTGCTGGCATACTCACGTTTGAGAATGATTCCACCTCTGCTTGGGACATTTGCTATAACGCTGATGTGTGCAACGTAGATCTCGATATTTTAGGAACCACCGGCATGATCAGCTTAGATGATTTTGTCCTAGATTGGACCAAGGGATCGGCAGCTGATGATCCGGAGCATACTGTAGGCTATATCGTGAGAAACCGGATAGCATCTTCTGGTAACTTTCAGTTTGTGGCTACACCTAGCGCCAAAACTCAGCAGGCTCTGATGATTGAGGATTTTGTTGCTTTAGTGCACAGTGGCTATGATGACGAAGAGTATAAAGCTAGCATCGACAGTAGTCGAAAGACCCAGGCTTTACTTGATGCAGTGTGGGATAAAGTAAATCAATAGACAGGCTTATAGTGAAATGACATAAAAAGTCCGGTCAATGCACCCGTCAGGAGATGAGGTTTGTGGGGTGCGATCGCACGGGTTCATACATTTCCTTTTGGGCCATTTTCTCATGATGTCAGCTACAAATCCCTCACAATATCCTCAAAATTCCTGCGTACTCTGAAAATGTTAGGTCATGCTGATTCCATTGACGCCTTGACTAATGTTGTTCTTTGATATTCCTTCAAACTGTGACTAAAAAGATTGGTATTCTCACAAGCGGTGGCGACTGCCCTGGTCTCAATGCTGTTATTCGAGCTGTTGTTAAAAGTGCAACTGGGCGGGTCTGGCAAGTATCCGGCATTCCCTATGTCACACAGGGTCTAATCAATCTAGAACAGGGAAACTGTACTGTTGAAGATTTTCAGCTGCGAGACCATGGGTTTGATATTCCAGGGCTACTCCATGGTGTAGATATTCTCCAGTTTCTCAGTGGCAGTATTCTAGGTGCCCTGAATAGAGGAAACCCTAGCGATCCTGATCTTGCCCGGGAGATTTTAGACGGTTAGCGTTTGCTCGAGCTAGATGCCCTAATTGCTCTAGGGGGTGATGGAAGTCTGAATCTTATTTCTGACCTAGCACAGCAGGGAAATTGGAACTTGATTGCAATTCCTAAAACCATTGATAACGATGTGCCCTTTACTGAACAATCTTTAGGGTTTGATACGGCTGTTGATACGGTGGCCCGTGCTCTCTACGATCTCACCTTTACGGCAGCTAGTCATGATCGCATTATGGTAGTGCAGGTCATGGGGCGAGATGCCGGACACCTGGCGCTGCGGGCTGGCATTGCGGGAGGGGCCGATGTCATTCTGGTACCAGAACTGACGCCACAGATTAATGACAATGTGCTAGATGGCATTTGTCAAAAAATTATACAGCTACGCCAGACCAAACGTCAGTTTGCTCTCGTAGTGATGGCAGAAGGTGTACATACTCAAAATGGTGTTAAAGAGAAATATATCGGCGATACCTTAGCACAACAGATACAAACCCATGCAAAACGGCTCTGTGACACAAATAAACCAGATTTTTGTCATCTACAGACCCTAGAAACCCGAGCCACGACCCTGGGCCATATTCAACGCAGCCGTACGCCGTCATCAATGGATTGTCTGATCGCAACCGCCTTTGGCTGCAAAGCGGTGGAATTAATTGCAGCCGAACAGTACCAGCAATTAGTAATTTGGTCCCAAGGAAAGGCAGATAGTAAACCACTAGATAAAGTGATTTCTTTAATTAAACAGCATCATAAGTCTGGCTGTTGTCCTAGACCAGTATCACTGGATAGCCCTTGGGTACATATTGCTAAAGATTTAGGAATTTATCTGGGTGAGACTGTAACTACATTCCCATCTGTGACTACATCCCTCTAGGTACCCACAGGTCATGCCCTTACAAATAGACTTTCGCCTTAGTTAACTGATTTTGGGTTGTCGCTCTAAGATCCAGTTTTCGATCAGTAAAATAGCAACTAACAAAACGAGCTGAAGTGCCAGAGGAGATACGCCTATCATAACTACGATACAGGCCATAGCGGTTAGTCCGGCAGCAATGACTTCAAATTGCTTATCGGCTGTCAGAACGACTCTTACAGCGATAAGGAAGATTGCAGCGGTGGTAAAGACTATAGTCCACATACTAGCGTCCTCCTATGTGTTGATATCAGAATCGGGAACTGGCGATGCCGTTGTGTCAAATGTTTGGAGCGCATCGTCAAGATGAGGAGTATTCATGATAATATCCCTCAACTGTTCATCTCCAGCCTATAAAAGGCTTATGAGGAAGTTATGAAGACAGCTTGATTCCCTCAAGTTATTTCTTGCTCAAAAACTAAAAAAGTAGTAGGCAAACGTTCTATCATAGTAATATCCTAGGTTTAGGAGGCAAACGTGTCAGACAAATGTAGGCAGAAAGTCGCTGCCATATCATGCCACCTAAGACTGTATTTCTTAAAATCAGGTGTCTCTCGCAACAGAAGCACGTTGCCCTTCTGTTAGCAAACGTTCTGAACAAGAGTCATCAAATTCTACCCCGTAAGGAGGTTAACCTTATATGCAATGGGTTATTCAGGGTAAAGACCTCAAAGTCACAGATGCAATTAACGATTATGTTCGTCAAAAAATTGGTAAAGCGTTAGCACGTCATCAAGATATTGCAACCAAAGTTGACATTAAACTATCCGCCCCTTCTCAAGCTAACAAGCTCTCTCAACAAAGTGCTGAGGTTACGGTATATGCAAGCGGAACAGTTATCCGAGCTGCTGAGAAACATGAAAACCTCTACACCAGCATCGACTTAGTCACCGATAAGCTTGTTCGTCAGCTGCAGAAATATAAAACTAAGAAACAACGCCGAGCCCAGCCTAGGGAATCCCTTAGCAATGATCTCAATCAGTCGCTGGCAACAACAGCTTTAGAGACATTAGACCGTTCTCCAGAGCTACCACCCAAAGTAGTACGCAACAAGTTTTTTGCGATGCCACCTATGTCAACACAAGAGGCTCTGGATAATCTCCAGCTGGTGGATCATGACTTTTACATGTTTCGCAATGCTCAGACCGGTGAAATCAATGTCATCTATGAGCGGAATCATGGTGGATATGGCGTTATTCAACCGCGAGAGCCGTCTGATAGCTAAGTGAGCAAGACGCTCACTATGGCCCTACTCAAACCTAACCACTACACCAAGCCTCAAATTCTCTATTAGTACCTTAGATAAAAACTTTGAGGAAGTTATGACGATTTAAGATGAGCCAATATTAACCCCATTACGGCTCCAGTCAGCGTCCCCAATATACAGAGAACCATGGGCCATAGAATAAACGCCATTAACAGTCCTAAACCACTGGCACACCCACTCTCTGAAGATGTTTCGCAAATCAGCTGGATACTCATGCTTACAAGGGGGGCAATCAGGTTTCCTAACGCTTCTATCAGCCAATAGAGCGTTGGCGACCAGGTCATCAAACTCGGCAATAACAGATATATCACCAGACCCAGACAACACCCAATCAAACCTCCCCAAAGTCTGAAGTTGCCTCAATGATTAAGGGCGTGCTCAGACACTACACCCAGATGTCTGTCGATAAAAATTATGTCGATACCCACGGCCAAAGTGAGGATAGCTTTCAGCCTTATGGCCCAATTTCGCACGAGTCGGGGCCATAGGCCCCACTCGGTCGCACATGACAGTAAATGTTGATATTAGAGTTCCCACGGGCATGCTAATGGGGACTTATAAGTTTGGCTTAAAGCCAGCCTTAACAACGGTTAACTCTATGTCAGTGCGATCTAATAGTCCTTTATCTACTGGTATAGCCACTGGGCTGAATGCCACTAAGCGGATTATCTCTATTCGTTGGAGCTTACCCTTATGTGTGGTGACGCCCTTGGTGTCTGGTATTGTTTTGAGTAGCTGGCTAGCTTTTCGCAGCAGTCAAAAGTCCGTCGATGAATTGGTCGGAAAAATCAGCACAGAGGTTGCCGCCAACATTGAAAAACAGGTCGCTAGTTATTTGACCAAACCCTCTTTAATTTCTGCTGTGATTGAGGCAGAAGTTGCCAGTGACAATCTAAATATTCAAGATATTCGTGGATTGGGGCAGTCCCTATGGCACTTAACCCAATCAGACTCTCTCACGAATAATCTCTACTATGGTAATAGTTCGGGAGAGTTTGTCTACAGCGAACGCCAAAATGATCAAAACCGAATTGACTTTGTCGATCAGGCCACTGGCTTTCGTCGAATCTCCTATCAAGCAGAGGATGCCACTAAGCTGACTAAGCAGCGTGAGGGTGCCGACTATGATCCGCGTGGCAGAACTTGGTACACAGAAGCCGTCTCGAACCAGGCACCAATCTGGAGTCAGGTCTATGTTGCAAACTCTAGAGCTGATCTCACCCTGACGCGTGCTGTTCCTATTTTTAATAAATCGGGTCAGTTGAAGGGCGTATTTGGTACAGATGTCTATCTTTTTGAGTTAAGTAATTTTCTCCAAAATTTATCCGTTAGTCCCAATGGCAAAGCATTTATCATCGAACCCTCTGGAGATCTGATTGCAATTTCTGCTAATGAGAAACCATTTATTGTTCGCGAGGATGACAGACTGCGTCTGGCTGCTACCAACAGTCAAACTCCACTGGTGCGAGAAACAGTCACCCATCTACTAGAAAATATTGACGATCTGAGTAAGATGAGAAATGAGTACTCCTTTGAGTTTGACCTAGACGGGGAGAAGCAGTTAGCTCATATTTATCATCTAAAAGATCTGGGAATTGATTGGATCGTTGGAGTTACTATTCCGCAAAATGATTATATGGAGACCATCCGAGCCACGGCTCGACATACACTTATCATTGGTGTTGGCATTACCGTGGCGGCCACCTTTATAGCCGTAGCAGCAGCACTCCATATTATTCGGCCTATCAATAAGCTCAATCAAGCCGCTGATGAGATTAAACGCAACCGATTTGATCCTCGCACATTAGCCCGTGTAATCGCCCGCCCCGATGAGTTTAGTAAATTAGCCAAATTGTTTAATGATATGGCCATTGTTGTCATGAGCCGTCAACAGACACTTTCTGAGCAGGTCAAGCTGCTGAAAACAGAGGTGGGTCAGAATGGTCGTGCCAACTGCGACCAACAGCAGCTAGAAACAGCGTTAAAGCATGCCCAGCAAGTTCGCAAAGCTTATAAAAGTAATCAATAGAGAGTGAGACATTGCGCGAACCACTCACTCTTCTATTGTATTGGCATACGACTCTCCTCCATGCGCTGTTTTTATCTTAGCTGGTTGAGCGGAGTTGACACTGGCGGCAAGGTTATCCAACCGCCTCCACATCGGCAATCACAGCGGTGGCTGCAATGCCGGTATGAACGATGCTTAATGTGCGAAAGGGATCCATAATTGGATCAATGGCAACAAATAGAACCAGCACAGCTTCTAACGGCAGTTGTAACGGTTCTAAAACAATGCCTAACATGGTTAATGTGAGAATACCGGTCACACCCGCTGTTGCCATACCTGCAAAAATAGATCCGGCAATCACAATGATGACGCTACCTAGGCTCAGGGGCTTGTCGTATAGCTGCATCACAAACAAAGAACCGAGGGCAAAGTAAATCACTGAACCAAACCGGCAAATCGTAATTGACAGTGGAGTGACTAGATTGACTGTTTGACGATTGAATTTTAGGGCTTCACTCAGCTGGGCGATGGATGATGGTAGACAGGCAAGGCTGCTAGACGTTGCCAATGCCAAAATTGTCGGTTCGCGTAGGGCTGCCAAGACATTAATCAAAGATGTCTTGGACTGTTTCCAAACCACCAAGGAGCTCAATACATACATTACTAAAAAGCTAACCAGAGCTGCCACGACAAAGTTAATCATGGATAGCATCACATCTAAGCCTTGTTGAGAGAGCTGATAGGCCAACAAACTAAATAGGCCAATGGGTAAAACCATGGTCAGCCAGTTGATCAGTTGGTTAAAGGTGCGATAGATCGCTTCCAAAATATCAAAACAGGGTTCGGTAACGCGATCGCGAATCAACCCCAGCGAAATGCCAACGATAATTGAAAAAATCAGTACTTTTAACGTTTCCCCCTGACTGAGCGCATTAAAAATATTGTCAGGAACTAAGCTGATGAGAAATGAGCCCATCCCTCTAGAGGGTTCTGCCAGAATAGGGCCTGTTAGGGCCATTTCTAGATCGACACTAGAGTCAATGACCAGCACCCCCAAAGACTCTAGCGTTTTTGCAGAAAGATTACGTCCTGGGCCTGCAATGGCGGCAATCACTACGGTTAACCCACTGGATGCGATGAGCCCCAGCGGGAATACCACCAGGATACGCTTAATGTATTGGGCAGCATTGCTGCTGCGCATGAGTCGGCCAATGCTAGTGGTAATGGCGGCCAACAGAATAGGCAGGACACACATCTTGAGCAGACCTAGATAAAAGTCCCCCAAGGGAGCGAGTAAGATAGCCAGCTCTTTGTGAGCTGTGCCGACATAAATGGCTAGAACAATGCTAACTAAAATGGCCCAAGGACTGCGTAACCAGCTGAGAGAGAGTGTGCTTAACCAAAGCTGTTGGCGCTTAGTTGTCGGGTTAATTGTCATAGGGTTTACTCTTGTAGGTAGTCAGCATACTCACCCAAAACATCATCAGCGGTGTAGTCAAGCTTGAATGTGTCTAAATATTGATTGACAAACGCCTGTAAATTATGGCTATCCCAGGGGAGAGCCATGGCAATTTTATCTTGGGTATCTGTTAATGCAATGGTTTGTAGTCGAAGGGCTGCGTCTGGATTTTTGAGAATCACCTTTTTGATTTCTAGTTCATCCCGGTAAGCAGCCTGAATATCACCGTTGACTACGGCTGCAACAATGTCATCCCAGGTAGGATATTCTTGAATGGTCGCTGCTGGAAATTTTTGTTTAATAAAACTGCCATAGGAAGACCCTTCGATCACACCGACATTGCCATTAAAGTTGCGAATGGCTTCAATGATGTGATTCCCGTCTGTTTGTTGGGCTAGCTGTAGACGATTGACCAGTAACCCCTGGCGCATGGTGACGTAGGGATGAGAAAAGTGTACTCGTTTTGCACGGCTAAGGGTACGACTCAGTTTAGAAATAGCGATGTCGGCTTCCAACTGGTAGACTTTTTCAACAACTTCGTTAAAGGTCTCTGCCGAGCGGTTAAATTTTAAATCGACTTCCAGGGCGTCGGCTAATCCTTGGGCAATTTTGATATCTAGTCCGGCTAGAGCCTTGGCCTCACCTATAAAAAAGGGAGGGTTATCGTCATCTAGTAAGGCGACAACTAAAGTGCCTCGATCAAGAATACGCTGAATATCAGGAGGCATTTCAGTGCGAGGGGTCGGTTCATCTTCACTGCCTGAGTGTAGTATCGGGGCCGGATTTGCCAATGCAGGCTGACTCAGCATAGATATCTGAAACAAGCTGCAGCCCAGGACCAGGACCGCTAAGATGAGGGCACGCGAGAACTGCCGTAACAATTTATTGATCATGAGAAACGTTGAGCTGACATAACAGACGGAGCTGGAACAACTCCATAGACAAGGTTGAGGGTAAGGTTGGCCATGACATCAAGGGGGTCGATCCAGTTAATGGGCAGCTGACTGAGTTTGGTAAGACCAATGGATAGCTCGGTACAGCCAGCGATGATTAGCTCTGCACCTTGGTCTGCTAGCCAGCGAGAGGCCACGATTAGCGCGATCAGAGCAATGTCTGAAACCCAGGCACCCGTGGCTTTAATCCCCCAGGCGGGTGAGTAGATTGATTCCATGACGCGGTGCTGAATAGGAGATCCCAGAGGAGGCAAAATGGGAGAGATGCCATACTGGGCGAGACTGGTGGTGTAGAGTTGCGATCGCAACGTCCCATCCGTCGCCAGTACTCCTACCCGCTGCACGGTTGGAAAACTCTCGGCAATATATTTCACTGTGGCATCCATCATATGCAACCAGGGAATCTCTAGCTGAGCTTGTACCGTGTTGTAAAACCCGTGGGCAGTGTTACAGGTTACGACTAAGAAGTCAGCTCCCATCGCCATTAGATGACGGCTACTGCTCACCAGGTAAGGTACACAGTCTGATCCGGTTCCCAGCAGACTTTTAGTTCGATCTGGCGTTGACGCAGCGCTGAGAACTATCCAGTTAGGATGTTCTTGATCGCATCGCGCTCCTCGGCGTGAGCTATGGTGTAGCAAACGTTGTTCAAACTCAATATGGGCCAGCGGCCCTAACCCGCCCAAAATGCCCGGAAGCTTTAACTGCTGCTGAGAATTTTGCGGGAATGCGTCTGTCATTGTAAACCCATAGCTTTCCTGGGCGTGATTACTCCTTAAGAGTTCCCGATTAACGATGCGTATTAGCAAACAAGGAGAGAAACTAAAGAGATAAAGAAGCTAAGGAATTTGAACCGTAAACTGACCAGGGTTCATCACAGAAATCACACCACCCCAGGTACACATACACTTCGAACTATTGTTAAGAGCTGGGAAATTGTTAATGTGTACGGTGGGCGAACCCGGTGCCCACGGAGCCGGAATTACCGGCAAACAAGGCATAGGTGTGAGTACCCCTAGAGCAGCAGCAGTGGCGCTGGCAACGGTAGGATTAGCCAGGGAACTGCACATGCCAAAGGGGGGAATATTGACGATGGGGGCATAGTCCATAATAGTTGCAGCGAAAGGACCAGATGCCATGACGGGTGGTCCCTTAGGTAAAACATTTAAGACGCTGGGAGCAATACCAAATGGGCATTTAAGCATGGCCCCTGCGACAACTTGAATTCCCATAATGTGTCTCCAGTTAGTTCAACTTCAACAAACTGCCTGCCACCTTCGTCATGCCCGAGCATTGCACATTCACCGTCGCAGTCCCCTTCACATCCACCATCGACCCCTCCACCTTCGCTGTTGCATTTGCCTTCACATTCACCTGAGTTCCTGAAATGTCCACCCCTGTCGAACTCACAACAACTTTACTGCTACCTACTTTTAGCGTAATCTTTGTCGCCCCTGTCAGCGTAATCTCACCACCGTTAATGTTGATTTTCTCGCTACTGCCGCTCTTACCTGACTTCGCATTCAGACTCCCAGTAGAGATAATATCCACCTTCTTTCCACTGTCATCCATGGAGATCTGATGACCACCCTGAGTTTTGAGATCTATCTTCTTATTCTTATCGTCAAACTTCAGCTGGTGACCATCTTTCGTCTTTAGCTCCGTATACTTTTCAGTATCATTTAGATGCAGCTGATGCTTATCAACCGTCGTTAAATAAACACCTTGTTTGCTATCTCCCTTATCCTCTTCCACAAACTGCAGCGTATGTCCCAGACGAGTTTTAAGTGTTCTCAGCCGAACCTTCCCATTGACAATTGTCTCCTCCGTCTTTTCTGGTGGCGCATCCTTGCCATTCCATAGCCCACCTAAAATATAAGGTCGATGGATATCTCCATGTTCAAAAGCCACTAGCACTTCATCATTAATCTCCGGTAGCCAATCAGTCCCCCGGCTGGGGCCTGCTCCGACTGATACGACCCGTGCCCAGTTACTCATGTGGTCTTCTGTAAGGGTGGGTAGCTTCACCCTGACTCGACACCAGCCCTTAGGATCTTTGATATCAGCCACGAAAACTACGATTAAAGTCAGTCCTGGCTGCAGGGTGTTTTTAGTTTCCAAAGTTTGAAGCAAATCTCCACCGCGCAGTCCCCGTACCGCAAATTCAGTTTTGTAGATGCGCTCATGAAGCACGTGGCGAGTTTCGGTCACATAGTAGCTGCCGCTGTACTTACCCATGCCCGCTAGCTTTACCACCCGCCCAGGGCGAATGGAGGGGTCGCCCTCACTACGAGCATCTGCCTGGACAAACTCTCCTCCGACCTCGTCATAGAGTGCCTGGGCCATAGCTTTGGCCTCTGTAGCCTGGGAAATCGGCTGGTCAATCATAACCAATGTCGGTGTCTTGGGCTTGCCCTCAAAGCTGCTAACGGTTTTACTGCCTTCACCACTATCCGTATCGGTTAAAACCTGTTGGGCTTTGCTAATGGTTTCAGCAATCACCTCTTTACGGCTGTAGTCCCATCCCCGCACCTCAACACTTTTTACCTGTTCAGCACTGCTTACACGAACGCGAAAACTGTGGACATCCTGTAGCCATTCTAGGGACAGGGTGCTGTCCTTAGTGGGTTTACGAAAGTTGAGTTTGCCATCTTGAACAAATAGCTCAAACCCATGGCGGGCAGCTCGCTCTCGCAAAAACTCCATATTGGTTTGATTCTGTTGAAACACATAACCGCTAGAGCCACCAATGTCTCCATAGCCGTATGGGCCACCGCTAGAGTCTACTTTTCCAACAGAAATACCGACTTCTGAAGCGATAGATTTAACAATGTCAGAATCAGTTTTATTTTGAAATGAGCGACTGTGTCGGCCTCGATGTAAGCGATGGGAAGCATCATACCCACGAACGATAATGGGAGCCTGGGCCTCGCTGGTAAAATGGGTTTCAATTGCCGTGATCTCTCCTTTGATCACATTGCCTTTGTTCTCATCGTCAAATTCGTCCGAGTCAGTTGTACTGGCTGAAAAGCCAATTTCAATGGATTTACCAATTTCAAACAGTTTCTCGTGTTTCCAAACCTGATAGTTCTCTTCACCGGCGTAGTAGTCATTTTGAATTACCAGAGTAAACATCCCTGGCAAGTGCAAACTTTCCTCGACTACAATCTGTAAAATATCCTCCATTAGTTCGCTGGAGGCAGCTTTGCCATCAATTTTTAGCGTAGGTGTAGCAACAAACTTGGTGGCAGCCATGTAATAGCTTCTTATAAATAGAACTTGATTTTAATAGTGTGGTATCTAGAGAACATGGCGGCAATTACGGGTTTATAGAAACACAAAACAATCGATCGTGCGTATTTTTACGTCTCTAACGACTGCTGCTCCCTCGACTAGGCGTACCAGTATTACCTGAGCTACTGGTCTCACCAATTTCCTGCAACTTCACCTCCACCGTTGCCCGGACAGGAGTACCATCGGGTAAAAACATGGTCAGCTTGTAGGAAAGGGATTGCACAAAACAGCGCAAATACTCTTGCTTACCCCACGTAAAAATATACATAGGCGGTCGTTCTGCACTGTCTAAAAACTCAACAGCCTGGCGAAAATTTTCAATATGCTTATCGAGTACATTCTCGCCCGTTTCATAGGTGTCAAAGACCAGCCCGCCAACAGTAATGCTGTAGGGCGCGGGGGAACCAAAGCAGACCTTGGGAATGCCCTCATCCGTTCGAGCGCCGCCGCAGGAGTTGAGATTCATCTTTCGACTAAAGCTAAGTTCAGTGGGGTTAAACATAAACTCGATATTGCTACCGCCACCTTGGGCAATAAGTTTAGCTTTGACAAATTTACTCATAATTTAATCTGGTGATTCTTTAGCAGCTGTGGGCTGGATCTATCTAGGATATTTAGGGCCTCGGCGCTCCTGTTCGAGAGAGAGCCGCTGTCGTAATAGACCATAGACCTCCTGAGCTAATAGCTCGAGATACTGACTGTAGTTAGGGTCGTCGTCTGTTTGGTCGTCAGCGTTGGTCGAGTCAGCATCAGCAGATGTATCTTTGCAAGCCTGTATAACGGTTGGCTTTGTCGTCGATGGTTGGCTGGTTATCTGACGTTGAACAGTTACCGTAGCTGGCTTGGGCAGTTTGACAGTTTGGGGCTCGGGTTGTGGTGTTACCTTTGCCGTTGGCTTTTTACTGTTGGATGGCTGCTGAGTAGGGGCTGCTTTGGCAGATACATGGTCTGGTGGGGTGCTCTGTAGATGGGTGACAAGATCTTCTAGGTTAGACCATTCACTAGGAATATTGTCAGAGTCGCTGCGTCGCTGAATAGATGAATGAGTGTTAGCCACTGAGGGAGTGGGGACTGATTTGGCAGTTTGCAACGATGGCAATGGCTTTAACACACCTAATGGTTGCAACACTCTCGGCCTATTGATAGAAGAAGAACCTAGGGCTTTATGAGATAAAGACTTGCCTGCCGGGATATCTTCATTCGACGAGCGTTGTAGGGATATTTCAGAACCTGAAGACTGAAGCTGTCTGACTGCTAGTGAGTCTCGCTGGATAGATGTAGAGGGTGAGGTTACATAAGGTGAGAATTCAGGATTGGGTGCAGGTGCTGGTTCGGAAACAGGTGCTGGATAAATTTCAGTTGGTGCGGTGAGTGGCTTAAGTGATTTCTCGAAAACGCTGGACTGGTTGGCGGCCTCTTGAGTTCCCAAAGGTTGAGAGTGGTGAGTCTCTCCGTCCCCAGAACTCTGAGATTGGGGAGCTGGATAACTGCTAGCTTCTTGCCTAGAACTATCCTGAGGTGAGCGTTGGACAGATACAGCGTCTGGCTGAAGAGAATCCGTAGCTGGAAGAGAATGCGTGCCTGTATGGGAGTGTTGAGCTTTGTTAGATAGTGACTCGTCTAGAGATAGATAGCTATTTGCAACAGGAGTGTTGGGAGTTCGCTGAACTACACGATCAGAAACCTCTTGATTTGTTATTCCTGGGTCTGACGTGGCCGATTCTCTAGAGGAAATGCCTTGTTCCTGCTGAAGAGTTTTGGAGGGCTTTACTGACGAGTCAGATGGGGTTTTAGTTGAGTCTATGGTGCCTGACACATTATCTGATAACCGCTGTGTAGCAGCAGTGTCTGCAGAAATCTCACTGCCAGAGAGACGAATTGTTGTCTCAATGGGATCTGAGGTAATGTTTGACGAGCGCTGTAGAAGGGGGCCAGATCTGTCTGCAGAGACCTCATCATCAGAATCAGATGGCTGAACTCTTCTGGTTTCAGGTGGCTGTGTTAGATCTGGTGAGCTGGTTAATGCGTCATTTCGCTCGTCCTGATAGGATCGGGAATCACTGCTAACGGCTCGTTGAATGTTGCTTGGTTGTAATGATGTTAACTGACGTTGTTTGGACTCGGATATGTGGCTGTCAGATAATTCATTCTTGTCGATCTGTGATGACTCTACCGGCAGCTTACTGAAATCAGTCTTTCTAACATCGCTGATTTGCTGAATATATTCTAATGCTGTCTGACCCGGTTGCAATTCAAAAGACTGGGTTTCTTTAGGCTGGATTGTATCAGTCTGAGGTGATTCGATAGCGCCACGTTGAATGGATGTTATAGATGGATCTGTTGAGGGTGCCTTGATATTAGGAGACCATGATTGAGACTCTAATGTTGACTGATTTTTATCAGGTGTTGTTGGCGTGTCCTTGTTGAGATCAGCAGCTTTTTGAGTAGTTAAGGTCTCGCTGGTTGGCTGGTCACTTTCTGTAACTGAGTCACTGGCAGAAAGTGAGTGCTGCACATCTGAAGACAATAGGATATCAGCAGTATCGGGAGCTTGTTGAATCTCTGGGGGAGTGATGGGTTGAGATGCTGGCTTCGATGTTGATAGATCAGTCTGTCGCTGGAGTGATTCTGACTGACTCGATGAGGCAGATGTCTCAGGTATGTCTGCTGAATGAGTTTCAGTTGGTGTGGTGAGTGGTTTGAGTGGTTTCTCAAAAACGCTGTCCTGGTTGACCGTCTCTTGGATTCTCGAATGTTGAGAGCGGTGAGTCTCCCCGTCCCCAGAACGTTGAACTACGGGATCAGAGACCTGTTGATTTGTGACTCCTGGGTCTGATGTGACCGAGCCCTCAGGGGAAAAGCTAAGCTTCTGCTGACGCGTTTTGGGTGACTGTATTGACGAGTTAGGTGAATCTATGGTGTCATCTGATAACCGCTGTGCTGTAATAGCAGAGTCTGAAGAATTCTTAGTGGCGGGCTCAGGTAGGTGGATTGTTGCATCGCTAGGGTCTGAGGTGGTGTTTGACGAACGCTGTAGAAGGGGGATAGATTTTTCTGAAAAGTCACTAGGATCAGATGACTGGACTCTTCTGGCGTCACGTGGCTGTGTTCGCTCTGATGAGGTAGTTAATACATCACTTAGCTCGCTCTTGTAGGATTGGGAATCACTACTAACGGCTCGTTGAATGTCACTTGAATTTGATGAGGTTGACTGACTCTGCCTGGACTCAGATAGGTTGCTATTAGATAGTTCATTCTGACGAGATTCGACGGTGATATGTTGGATAGATGCTGTAGATGAGGTTGTTGAGGGTACCTCGATGTCAGGAGACCCTGGTTGAGACTCTGATGTTGACTGACTTTCTGCAGGTGTTGTTGACGTATTCTTGCTGAGATCGGCGACTTTCTGAGTAGTTAAAGTCTCGCTGGTTGGCTGGTCACTTTCTGCGATTGCATCAGTTGCAGAGAGTGACCGCTGCACATCTGAAGACAATGGGGTATCAATAGCGTCGGGAGCTTGTTGAATCTCTAGGGAAGCGCTGATTTGAGGTACTGGCTTCGATGTTGGTAAATCAGTCTGTCGCTGGAGTGATTCTGATTGACTGGACGAGGCAGATATCTCAGGGACATCTCTAGTTAGATGTGGTGTAACATCGGATGGCTCGATTACTCCTTGATTATGGAATACATGGACAGTTGACTCTGTCTGAGCTGGAGAGATATCTGCTGATTGAAGTGAATCAGTCTGACGCTGTAGTGTGTTTGGCGGGCTAGGGTCAGCAATGCTGGATGTAGCAGGCACAGATGATGCTCGCTGTAATTCTGTGCCTGCTGAGCTGGATGATGGTGCCGAGACCGATGGACCACCAGCCGATGTCTGACTGTTATCTGGTTTTACTGGGCTGACGTCGGGTGCAGTCTTTGGTTGAGCTGAGACCGTTAGTGGCTGTGGCGAAGCATTGTGTATTGGGGTTGTTTCTGGGGCTGGTGGAGATAATGCAGTTGAATCACTGAGACGCTGGATGGAGTGGGGTGTTATGGGTGAGTCTGACCGGTGCTCTTGAGGGATTGCAGGTGATTCACTACCGGCTGCAGATAATGGCTGAGGCTCTGATAAGGATTTATTTTCAGACAATGAACCTGAATGGGTATTGTCTGGGGCTGTCTCACGCTGAACGATAGATGTTTGCTCAGCTGACGAAGACTCAGAAGGGCTCAATGTGTTATCAGCTTTGTCCGGTAAACGCTGAATGGGTAAAGTCTGAAAAAACCCAGCGGAAAGATTCCCCTCTTCATTGGCATTAGAGGTGGCCGCTGGCTGTTGAGTTTCCTTTATTTGATTAGGGTTTAAGGCTGATGGTGTTGACTGATGTAACTCAGCTATTCGTTGGACTGATTCTGCTGAGAGAGTGACAGGTTGACTATCGCTTGGGTTGTCGATATTTGAAGATGCTGAGAGATTATCAGCCGCTAGTTGAGTTATGTCGGTTTGAATTGTCTCATCAGCGGCTAACTTTGGTGACTGCGTTGAATCAGCGGTGCGTTGAATGGACTCAACCGGGTTAGCAACGGATTGAACATTGCTTGTGATGAATTTAGGGTCTGATGGGGGTCCGTCTGTTGTAGAGCTGGTGGCTGTATCACTCAGATTTGGAGATCTTTGAATCTCAGTGTGAGAAGATGGGCGTGGTGCGATCTCATTTTGATCCGCCTGTTCTTGGGAGATGGGTTGCTCAGCGCTGCTCTGATTGTCTTTTTTCAACTCTGCTGTAGACCTTTGAGCAGAAGCCGTTGGCTTAGATGATACGTCTGGTGGATCTGTAGTATCTGACGACCCATTACCGCTGTCTAATGTCGGAGCTGTAGCGTTAGGCTGTGATAGCTCTAACCTTGAATCTACAGATAGCGAACTTCCAGGATTAGTCGAACCTTCAGCGACAATATTGGGCTGTTGTTGGAGGGGCGCTAAATTGTCTGAGGTCGGCTTGGATTGAGCTGGAGTCGAGGTTGTCTCTGATGCTCTCTGGATGTCAGCGGATGGAGCGATTTGATCCGAGAATGGTGCCGACGAATTTGCTACTGATTGAATTTCTTGGTGAGTGACGGATTGAATGGGATTGTCATTTCCATCATTAGCCACCTGTTCTGAGGTGATATTACTCTGGTCTGGAGTTCGTTGAATCGCTGAGGATGACTCGGAAACCAGCTGTGGTGATGCGGCGGCTTGAGGCAAGTTGACAGCAGGTTGTACAGTTACCTCAGAGACGGACTGGATGCTATCTAGGTTTTGTGTGGAGACACTTGAGAGATTGGGGGAATCTGATGTTGGTGATTGAGCTGACTCAGCAACCCGTTGTATCGATTCGGCTGAGTTAGTAACGATGGGAGCATTGCTTATCGTCTCAATTAGATCAGTCCCTGCTGGCTGGCTGGTACGTTGTTGAGATGAGGATGGTTGGACTTGTGGAAGATTATCTACTAAGGGTGATGGATTTGCCGGTGGCGAATGATCAATATTAACTGACTCTTCAGAGGCGAGCTGTCGTTGGACTGTGTTTGAGTTGGATGAGGTTGGACCAGATGGAATTTGACTTGACTCTAATGCAGTCTGAATTTTAGGGGATACATTTAGTTGATTAGAGGCTGTTGTCGTCTGGTTCGACGCGGAATGATTTCTAGCATGAGTATTGAGCAACCCATCATTGCCAGAGCCAGGTGGTTGTTTTAACGTTGGAGGGTTCTGCTCAGTAGCTCGTTGAACAGGTCCAGACTCGGGCTCTGCCTGGCGGGTGGGTATCGCTGCCGTTGTCGAGTCTGACTGCCGTTGCAGTAGCTGGCCTTGGTCATGTATCGATGCCGTACCTGGGTTTTGATTTGGCGAGAGTGAGGATGGTGGAGTTTCTGTTGACTCATTCAACCGTTGAATGGATGGAGTGGCTGTCTTCGGCTGCTGAGCTGTTTGTGGATCAAGCTGGGGTGATGTAGTTGAAGGTGCTTGAGACTCTAATCCTGGCTGAATTCTTAATTCGGACGGTTGACCTTGATTATGTTGTTCAGTGGCCCGTTGAAGCGAAGCAGATGGTTCTCGCAGACTCTGAATAGATTGGTTAATATCTGTTGAGGCTAATCCAGGCCGTTGAGCTGGCTGTTGAGTTGGAATAGATGTGTTTGGCTCAACACTGGATGATCGAATAGAGGAGCTAACAGACGGACTGTTTACTATGTCTGTTGTTCTTTGAAGCTCGCTGTGGATAGCCCCGGGTGTCGATGATGATGGTTGCAGGCTTTGGATTGAGTGAGTAATATCAGCAACTGACGGCTGGGAGCTACCGGATTCATCAGTTTGAATCTCCTCAGTGGCTGAGCGCTGTAAGGCACTATCGCCAGACGTTTTTGATCGCTCTGTAACGTTAGGAAAACTGAGTTCTGTTGAGCTGATGTTTTCTGCTGGTTCTGCCGTTGAAGCAGGATCAGATGCTGACTGTAGATCTGGTGTAGATGGATTAGCTAAGTCTGATTGTGCTGTGACCTGATTAGCCAGCGCTGGTGAGTGGGCAACCCCTTGCTGGGAGAGATTTTTATCTGCTGCTGTCGCCGGTAAAGTGCTAGTCTCTGGTTTAAAGTAGCGTTGTAGACTAGCGCGAAATGGAGCAGTCTGCTTTTCTGAGACAGGGCCGGACGTTCTCTTATTATTTAATATTTGAGGGGCTGAGGCCGGGTCCGGTGTTCTCTTGTCGCCTGATACTTGAGTATCTAAAGTCAGGTCCGATGTTCTCTTGTCGCTTGGTATTTGAGTGCCTAAGGCCGGTGCTGGTATATCGATCTTGCGAGCAACGGCGGCTGACGTGCTGGCCTGTGGCTCGTTGGCTGAGCTTTCTACAGTGGGAAACCCTCGGGGGTAAAACGTTTTGAGATCAAGTATCGATAGTGACGATGTTCCCAACGAACGTCGCTGTACCCAGCTGCCCAGGTTGCGAAATGCGCCTAACGGAACCCCATGCCCCAGCTGCCTTGCCATGGGTTATTTACTGGCAAAATAGCCAGTGTCAGAACGGTCTGTCAGCATGGTGGCACCCCCGCCACCGCTGCCAAAGGTCACGTTTAGTCCTTCGTAGGCTAGGGTTAGCTCTTCGATGGCAACTGAACTACCATCGGCCTGTAGAGAGGGGGCCTGCCAGCCTACTGGAACAGCACCAATCAGAGTCCAACACTGTTGGGTTTGTCCGGCCTGATTGAAGACCAAAATGTTAATGTTGCGACGGTATTGTGTGAGCCCGGTACCTGAGGTGCGGGGGTGAAATAATGCACTGAGCCAGTCCCAGAAGACTTGATTGCCGCTGATGCCACGCTTAAGGGTGACATCGGAAAATTCAGGGGCTCCAAGCAAGATTCTCTGCTGGTCATTTAAGCCTCCTTCGGCTACGGTTTCTTTTTTGATCTGGACACCTAATCCACCACATTCGGTAAAGCAGGCGGTGATTTTACTCTCGATTTCGACGTAAAACCGATTGCTGGTGACGTAGTCAGTAGCGTTAGAAGCTGATGATCGACTGTCGCCAAACAGATCGCCTGCAACAGACGAGGCTAGATTGTTGGCGCTCAGTAATTCGTTAAACATCAGTGGCGTCTCCCGCTAGCTCGTTCCTGCTGAGTTTGGATGTCGTTACGGAGGAGTTGGTGAATGCGATCGCAAAACTCCGCCATCGCCGTCGGATTATGAGCCAGCTTCACAGCCACCTGAGCCATCATTCGCTTTACCTCCAGCGAGTGATTACTCTGCACAATTGCAGGGGCAACAATACCCGCCGGATTAGAAACAGACCCACTGGGGGCTAAAAATGTCGCCTGTTCAGCCCCAGCCTTAGGATCCAACTGTGTCATAGTTCAATTACTCCACTAAGCTATTAATCTCTCTAT